>NZ_CP032686.1:0-300000 GCF_003627795.1 Rhizobium sp. CCGE531
GACAATCCTCCTCGGGACACGTCGAACCTTGTTTGCCGCCGACAACGGGGTTGGCGCGGGAACGGATTGGCCGATTGTCTTTCCCATAAACCGGACGGCCACAGCTGAGCCTTCAGCTGTGGCCGACTGGATGCCGTCGAAGATGGTCGACCGTGCAACCGCAAATAAGGACTTAGCGGCAGATGCGTTCCTTGCGAATAACCCAATGCCCGTGCACCTTGTGCTTCACGGGCTTGACGAAGCAGTCACGATGATGATGGCGGTGGAACGGAGCGGCCTGGGACGGAGCGCTGACGGCGACGACGGATGCCAGGGCGATTGCGGAAGCAAGAAGCAGGTTTTTCATGTTGGTCCTCGTTAGCATTGGGGGCTGATGCTGCGCGATAACGCCCGACTTTGATGCCCCAATTCGACTGAACTGAAAATGAATAGGATGCTTACAAATTTGTAATGCTTCATCGATGCCCCACGGAAGAGGAGCGACAGATTGGGAGTTGATACGACCGATAACGGATATTCTCCTTTCGGAGGAAGGATAGCATTGGCCCCATAGGCGCTAACTTAAGAGCTCCGAAGCCGGGATGGGGCTGTCCCTTAAGCCGTAAAGCTGTCGCGAGGGTCCCCTGCAATAACGAGATTTTGTGTCTGATAATTGCGACAGTGTTTACGAGCGCTTTTAGTCCCAGCGTCGTGCTCCCAAGAAATCAGACAGACCGTCCGAAAACTCGAGCAACGGTCGTCATTAAATTTACCTTAAACCCAATCCGTCGATGAGATCGGCTCTGCCAATATGAACTAGAGCCATGACCACCGCGTTCTTTTCGTCTGGCAGAATTTGCTGAAGCTCTGCCGCGACAGCTTCCAAAACCTCGATGTCATCATCCTCCGTGGAGTTCCCTGAACGTCGATCTAAATAGGAAACAGCGATTGCCAGGGCGACGGCCAAATTAGACATGTAATCCCTTCCATACAGCCCGCGTGTAGGTAACCGCGGCTCGAAACCGTAGCCGCCATATACCGTAAGCGATCTAGAAATATCCTGCCTGATTCCGCAGGGTAATAGTCCATGGTAGCTTTTGCCATGGCGCATCTTTCAGGAACAGACCGCTCGCAATTGCTGCTTCTTCCGGAAGCGGTTGATGATTATGTTGGGGCAGACAATCCTGTCCGCTTCAGTGAGGCCTTCGTTGACGGCTTCGATCTTGCCGCCGCCGGCTTCGTACAAGTGACGGCGAAGGAGACGGGACGTCCGGGTTTCGATCCCGCCGATCTGCTTAAGTTGTATATTTACGGCTATCTGAGCTGGGTGCGTTCGAGCCGGCGGCTGGAAGCCGAGACGCATCGCAATATCGAGGTGATCTGGTTGCTTCGGCAACTGACGCCGGATTTCCGCACCATCGCCGATTTCCGGCGCGTGAACCGCTCAGCGTTCCGGCAGGTGTTTCGCGAGTTCGTCATTCTGTGCCGCCAACTCGACCTGTTCGGCCGGGAGCTTCTTGCTGTCGATGGTACGCGCATCAAGGCGGTGAACAACAAGGATCGCAACTTCACGCGCGGGTCGCTGACGAAGTTCATCTGTGAAGCGGATGAGAAGCTGGCTGACTACATGAAGCGGCTCGACGAAAGCGACGCCGATGAGGACAAGGTTGGCGGCGGCGATGGCCCCGGCGGCCGTAGCGGTGACCTTGCGCGGAAGATCGCGGTGATCAAGGCCAAGCGGGACCGCCACAAGGCGTTGCTGGACGAGCTGAATCGCACCGGCGAGGACCAGATCTCGCTGACCGATCCTGATGCCCGCGCCATGGCGCGCATGACGAAGGTGGGTGTCGGCTACAACGTGCAACTGGCCGTCGACGTGAAGCACAAGCTGATCGTCGAACAGGAGGTCTCCAATCAGGTTCTGGACATGGGATTGCTGGCGCCGACGGTCGAGGCGGCGATGGCAACGCTCGGGGTCGAAACGATCGAGGCGGTTGCCGATCGTGGCTACTTCAAGATCGAAGCCTGCGAGAAGGCGGGGATCACCGCCTTCGTGCCCAAGCCGATCCGCGGCCCCGCCGTTGCCCAAGGCTTCTTCTCCAAGGAGCAATTCCGCTACGACGCTGAAGCCGATGCCTCCACTTGCCCGGCGGGCCAGATGCTGTGGCCCCGCTATCATGGCAAATCCCGCGAGAACGTGAGGGTAACCTATTGCGATCGCAAGGTCTGCAAAACTGCGCGCTACGCCCCGCCTGTACTGCCAAGTCCTATCGAGGGATCACCCGGCTTGAGAACGAGGCCGTGCTCGACCGTATGGCAGACCGGCTCGCCGCCCAGCCCGGCATTCTCGACCGGCGACGTGAAAGCGTCGAGCATCCCTTCGGCACAATCAAGCAATGGATGAATCAGGGCGCATTCCTGATGCGCAGGCTCGACAACGTGCGTGGGGAGTTCAGCCTGACCGCGCTCGCCTACAACATCAAGAGAGCCATTTCCATCATCGGAGTTCCAGGCTTGATCGCGGCACTACAGGCATAATACCACCTCTTTTGCCGCGTTTCCCGGCCTGAATAGGCGCCACAAGGCACCACAACCGCCGTCTCGCATGCTCAGAACCGAAAAGTCCGCAATTTGCGCCAAAACACTGCCGATCTTGCCGAAAACAAGCTAATCTACGTCAACAGGAGAGTTTTCGGACGGTCTGCAGAAGTTTTGCGAATGCGTGGTCGGGGCAACAGTCAAAGAGACGGGCGAATGAAGATGCCGCTAAATCTGCCGTCCGCCGCCAGCGCAAAACTCCATTCCAGGTGGCCCCTCTCGAAGCTGACGTCGTAGACGTCCCAGCCGCAGTCCGTTACGCCCTTGAAGGACATGTCTTTGAGCGGTCCCATGCGCTCCAGATCGGCTTGAATCATTGCAGATTGCTCGCGCGCGGCAGTGGCGAGAGGGGGCATCATCTGCTCATAATCGGGTTCGCCGCGCTGGTGTTGGGCTATGATCTCTTGCAGAAGAGCCTTGCTGTTTTCCACCGGGCGCTTGTCCTTGATCCGCTTCGCAATCGCTTCTTCCAGCGCAATCACAACGCTCTCCTCGACGCGGGGTGCGGTCTGTTCATAGCCGTTCTGGTGTAGCACGAGACCGGATACGGCACCGCTTTCGTTGCGAGTGAAGGTGAGCTGCGCCTGGACTGCCTTGTAGAAGAAACGGTCAACGTCTTCGGGAAAAATTTCAAGCTCCGCCTGGCCCGTCAGGCGCGAAAAGAGTCGTCCATCTCTCAGGGTGATGACATAGGCAAGCGTATCGAGAAGGTAGTATCCGTTATAGTCGGCATAGAGAGCAAGATCGATCTTCTGCTCTGTCCGAGGCCTTGCCTGCTCGTAGCGGCGCCATGCGATGGTATCGGATGAAGTGTCGGTCATGTTCGTATCCTTTGCGAGTTTCAGGAGTTCTTCGATCGAAAGTAGGCCTCCCCCGGCAACCTTCGCCCTCAGGGCTTCAACGATGGCGAGACTGATCTGGGTGCGCCTGAGCTGTTCCTGTAGAGCGAGGTTCTGCATGGAAAGCATGCGATCGAGATCGGCCGCTTGCCCGGCCAACAGCCGGGAGATGTGATGCAGGCGGAAGCCCAGCCGCTTCAACGTCAGAATCTCGTTCAGCCGGGCGATTTCATTGGCTCCGTAGAGCCGCCAATTCTTTACCGTCCTGCGAGGGTGAATGAGGCCAGTTTGCTCATATAGCCGAAGTGCACGTACCGTGAGGCCAATGCACTTGGCACATTGCGCAGCCGTCAACCACGTTTCTTCCTTGATATCATTCCGCATAAGGCCTCCTACAAAATCATGAACCTCATCTAAGGTATGACGTTGGGTCCGGCTCAAGCGAAATTTGAGGGCGTTTTTTGCGTCGGAATCAATCTGTAACCTCCGACCGGCATCGCATTCTGGCTATGGTTGCCTGACTTTTGCGTCGCCTCGGCGGATCGCAGATATGCCGCATGACGGTGGCAAATCGCTTAGAGATTTTCTTCATCGTCCGCACCGACAATACTGCAGAGAGGATCGTATGCTTCAGGAGGCTATGCAGCCTCCGTAGCGACAGGGACCTGAATGTTTGAGATGTCGTCTTCCCAGGGGGAGAGTCGAAAACGTCAGTGACGGCCTCGTCGATCAATAACGCTACGATCGGATGCGCCATGAGCCAGCTTCGCGCCAGGCGCTCGTCCCTCGCTGGCAGTTCGAAGGGCTCTGTTGCAAAAAATCCGTTGATGCCGGAAAGAGCGGCATAGATTTTCAGCGAGACTTTTGATGAGCGATTTCAAGTGGCGTCATTTTCAGGGTGCGTGATTTTGTGGGCGGTGCGTTGGTATTGCCGCTACGGTATCAGCTATCGTGATCTTGAGCAGATGATGGGTGAGCGAGGCGTGCCGGTCGATCATTCGACGATTTATCGCTGGGTCCGGAAATAAGGGCCAGAAATAGAAAAACGGCTGCGCTGGCACTGGCGCCGGCCACAGTCGACGAGTTGGCGCGTTGACGAAACCTATGTGAAAGTCCGAGGACAATGGACGTATCTTTACCGAGCAGTCGATAAATTCGGCAACACGATCGACTTCTACCTGTCCCCGACGCGCAACGCCAAAGCGGCCAAGCGCTTTCTCGGCAAGGCCCTGAATGGTCTGAAGGACTGGGAGAAGCCAACCGTGATCAACACCGACAAGGCCCCGACCTACGGCATTGCTATCGCGCAATTGAAAGCCGAAGGCAAATGCCCCGACAACCTTGTCACGGCTCTGAACTCGGGTTAACGTTTCTTCCCTGAACGGTTTGGGTGTGATTCAAGAGTGTCGGTGATTTGGAGGCCGACATGTTTGAAGACGATCGCCCGCGGCTGCGGGTTTTGCTGGACCATTTTAGTCTCGTTGAGGATGAGCGGGAGCAATGGCGGGTCGCCCATCCGTTACCCGAGGTGCTTCTTCTGGTCGTTTGCGGGACGATCGGCGCATGCGACGATTTTGACGAGATCGTCGAATGGGGGGAGGATAACCTGGCGTTTTTACGTCGGTTTCTTCCCTATCACCATGGCATACCGGGTTCGCGCTGGCTGCGCATTCTGCTCAACCGGATCGATCCGGACCTGTTTTCGAACTGCTTCATATCCTGGGCGGCGACGCTTCGACCCGATGCTCCGGCGCTGGTGGCGATTGACGGAAAGACCTCGCGCGGCAGTCATGACCGGGCCAACGGCCGGGCGGCGCTGCATCTCGTCTCGGCTTTCGCCACCCGTGAACGGCTGGTTCTTGGACAAGAGGCAGTGGCAACGACAAGCTGTGAGCAGGACACCATCCCCTTGCTGCTGGAACGGTTGGCCGAAAAAGATCGCCTGAAAGGCGCGCTCGTGACCATCGACGCCATTGCCTGCAATGCCAAAACCGCCCAGGCGGTGCTCGATGCAGGCGCTGATTACCTCCTGGCGGCCAAGGCCAATCAGCCCGGCCTGATGGGTGAGATCGAGCGCTTCTTTGCCGACGCTCCGGCAAACCTCACCTCAACCGTGACCGAAGTCGACAAGGGCCATGGCCGGGTCGAAGAGCGGCGGGTCACCGTCTCCACTCAAATCGACTGGCTCTCCGGCGACAGGCGCTTTCCCGGCGAATACCGCTTCCCGTCCATCGCCACCATCGTCAAGGTGCAAGCACAAGTCTATGAAAAGTCCAGGCAAAGCAGCCAGGTCCGCTTCTATATCTCCTCGCGGTCGATGACCGCGCTCCAGTTCGCCGAGGCCATACGTGGCCATTGGGCCATCGAGAACTCCCTCCATTGGGTACTCGACGTCACCTTCAACGAGGATGCCGCCCGATCTCGAACCGGGCATGGACCAGCCAACATGGCCGTCGTCCGACACTTCGCCATCAACATGGTTCGAAGCCATAACGACAAGCGCAGTATCAAACTCAGACGAAACAAAGCAGGCAGAAACCCACAATACATGGCCGAAATCATCCGAGCATGACTGTTAACCCGGATTCAGCGCCGTGCAACCTTGTGCACCGGCAGGTCAAATATCTTAACAATGTCGTCGAGGCGGATCACGGTAAACTGAAACAGCTGATCAGACCGGTGAGAGGGTTCAAGACGTTGAAATCCGCCTACGCGACGATCAAAGGTTTTGAGGTCATGCGGGCTTTGCGCAAGGGCCAGGCAGCTGTTTTCAACCTGACGCGCGACATCCGTGGGGAGGCACGCATTGTCGAGCGAGCTTTCAACATCAGACCGAGCGCGTTGACGGAAGCGGTAGCTCTGCTCGCCCAAAATCTCGACGATCGGGCAGCCTGACTGTAAAAAGCACGGAAATATCTTCGCAGTTCGGAAAATTTGCAACAGAGCCCGATTTCATGCCTTCCCGCTCTGAGTGGCCTATGCGGAGATTGCGCTCATTATTCTCCGCATTGTTGCGGATAATGAGCTTGCTATTCTCCGCAACAGCTGCCTATTCTAAAATAATGACCTATATTTGGCAGTCTCATAATTGGCCAACATTTGAATGGCATTCAGACCAGCTCGCGACAAGTCTTGCGACCGTTCGCCTTGAACAAGGCCGCCTTATCGGTCGTGTCGAGGGACTTGGTTTTCGCACCCGTGAAGCAACATTCCTGCGGGCTCTGACAGATGACGTCGTCAAATCGTCAGCGATCGAGGGCGAACGGCTGGATGAGCAACAGGTCAGGTCGTCGTTGGCCAGGCGGCTTGGTATTAACATTGACGGCTTCGTGACGCCCAACCGCTCGGTCGAGGGCATCGTTCACATAACCCTCGATGCCACCATCGACTGTTTCAAGCCGTTAACAGCCGAACGCCTCTTTCAATGGCATGCAGCCCTTTTTCCAACCGGCCGCAACGAATGGGGACATAGGCTTCGGGTCGGCGAGTGGCGGGACGATTCTGATGGCCGGATGGAAATTGTGTCCGGCGCGTTTGGACACGAGAAGGTACACTATGTTGCGCCACCTGCTCACCGTCTGGAAGAAGAAATGAAAGCCTTCCTCAATTGGTTCAACGGACCACAGGAGATGGATCCTCTCATCAAGGCAGCGGTCGCCCATTTGTGGTTCGTGGCCATCCATCCGTTCGGCGACGGCAATGGCCGCATAACCCGTGCGATAGCCGACATGGTCCTTGCGCGCGGTGGCGGTGGAGCTCAGCGGTTATATTCCATGTCCGCAGCTATCGAGAGATCGCGTAGCGGCTACTACGAAGCTCTACAGTCGATCACCGCCACCGAGGAACTCGATATTACGAAATGGGTTCAATGGTTTCTGGATCGCCTGGGAAATGCAGTTGGGGCCGCATTGCTGACCCTCGACAACGTCATGCTCAAAAACGAATTCTGGCAGGCCCATGCCGCGCGTGATCTCAATCCCCGACAGACCAAGGTTCTCAATCGGTTGCTGGAAGGGAATTTCGACGGGAAGCTCACATCGACCAAGTGGGCGAAATTGACGAATGCATCCCAGGACACAGCCTCGCGTGACATCGCAGACCTCTTGGCCAAAGGCATCTTGCGCAAAGGCGAAGCCGGCGGCCGCAGCACGGCTTACGAACTGGTTTCAAATCTCTCTACGGACGGCTAACCCGATTTGAGCAAGGTCGGCGCGTATGCTTCGTCATCCGGCTCGCTTTTCACATGACGACCAGCGCCTTGCGCATTGTCTGATCGCTCGAGCGCATGGACAGGCATTTGTTCGGATTCCTCCCGGTAAAGCATTGCCATTCGAGAACCCTTTGGCGGAAGGGCATCTTTCGCCTGAAGGACGCCAATACCCCCGTCTTGATGGGAGTCGAACCGACGCCCCGTCCGTGATGGGCTAATCTCGTTTTTGTTTCAATGCCTTAGCGGAACACATGGTCTTCGTCTCTTCGCAGCCTCCACCGCCCAATCGAGTTCCGTTGAGTAACTGACAGCGCTCCAAAAATATAGTGGCTGCTTTAAATTATTGTAAACTACCAAAGCCCAAGATTGCAGACTGTTATGGTTTGCGTAGTTCCACTTTGATTAGATCTGTAGAGATATTGGAGCATTCTGTGGGCTGCTCATAAATGCCGCCACATCGAAGCAGCTAACCGACATCTTGTTGGAGGTCGATGCTGCGCTCGGGTTCACCGAAGCCTTCACTCATCTGAGAACCGGGGTTCCATGCGGTGGCCAGGTCGGCTTGCTCAATGTGCTACTCGCAGAAGGGCTGAATCTGGGACTGCGGAAGATGGCGGAGGCCACAAACACTCACGATTACTGGCAGCTATCGCGCCTTGCCCGGTGGCACGTCGAAAGCGACGCAATGGACCAGGCGCTGGCGATCGTGGTGGCTGCGCAGGCAAAGCTGCCGATGTCCCGGCTCTGGGGCATCGGAACGACCGCATCGAGCGATGGCCAGTTCTTTCCTTCGGCCCGGCAGGGCGAGGCGATGAACATGGTCAACGCCAAGTATGGAAACGAACCCGGCCTCAAGGCTAACACTCACGTCAACGACCAGTTCGCGCCTTTCGCGTCACAGACTATTCCCGCGACAATCAGCGAGGCCCCATACATCCTCGACGGTCTGCTGATGAATGAGGCCGGTCGTCAGGTTGGAGAGCAATATGCCGATACGGCCGGCTTCACCGATCACTTGTTCGGGACCAGCGGCATGCTCGGATACCGCCTTGTGCTGCGCATCCGCGATTTGCCTTCGAAGCGCCTTTACGTATTCAATCCCGAAGCGACACCCACGGATTTGCGCAAACTGGTCGGTGGCAAGATTCGCGAGGAATTGATCATCGCGAACTGGCCCGACCTGTTCCGCTGCGCCGCGACCATGGCATCCGGCAAGATCAAGCCAAGCCAGTTGCACCGCAAGCTTGCCTCCTATCCGCGCCAGAACGATCTGGCGGTCGCGCTGCGGGAGGTTGGGCGCGTGGAGCGAACCCTCTTTATTATAGAATGGATCCTCGACACGGACATGCAGCGGCGCGCCCAGATTGGCCTCAACAAGGGCGAGGCCCACCACGCTCTCAAGAATGCGCTGCGTATCGGTCGCCAAGGTGAAATCCGTGACCGAACCACCGAGGGCCAGCATTACCGCATCGCCGGTCTCAACCTGCTCACCGCAATCATCATCTACTGGAACACCGTGCATATCGGCCACGCGGTTGCCGAGCGGCGAAACGAAGGACTTGATGTGCCGCCCGAACTTCTGGCGCACATCTCTGCGCTGGGCTGGGCACACATATTGCTGACCGGTGAGTATCTCTGGCCCAAGCAAGAAACGGCTTAGAGTGTCATTCCGCCCCGAGCCGGAACCGACCCCGAAATCGCCGCCACTTCATTCAGACCACCCCAGGCCGCCGCAGAACGCAAGCTCATCCCGCCGGGTCCGTAAGCCAATGCCAGCCGCAGCAAGGTCTCGGCGTCACCAACGCCGCGTCGCCGCACAAGCGCCTTGGTTATACGCGCTGACGCGCCGAGATCAATGACGCGCTCTAGCTTCGATAGCAGTCTGGACCAATCAGGGGCGATGGAATCACTCGTTCGCATCCACCTTATGAATCACAGACAGATTCAAGCCGTCCAGCCCTTAAGTTAGCGCATATGAGCATTGGCCCCTCCCCTCCACGCCATCATCTCTGCTTGAGGGCTCGCTCGTCATCGCATTTTCTCAATCCGGCTGGCGGCATTAGATCTTTCCGAAAGCGATGAGTTAGCACCGCAAATTGCGCGTTGGTGCCTTCCGGCACCCACAAGACATCTTCGAACGTTTGAGAAAGCGTCCATCCCTGACGTCGATAGAAATTTTCAGCACGGCCGTTGCCTGCTGTACAAAACAGCTCGGCTTCCCGCACGCCATTTTTTTGACAGCTTCAGCTCGGCAAAAGAGAGCAAGCTGTCTGCTACGCCCTGCCCGCGAGCATTCCTGCCGACGTAGAGCTTGACCACCTCCGCGCCCTTTACGGACACGAAGCCGAGCAAGTCGGCGTTCACGGCAACGTAAAATTCATCTCGCGCCTCACTTAGCCAGGCATCGAAATGGTTCATTCTTCTAAAGGCCAAAACTTCCGCAGGAACAAGGGCGGCGTGAGCATCATGCCATCCCTGGTGCCACAAACGCACGATGTCAGCTTGGTCGACCGCATCCGCTGGCCGAATTGTGAGCACTGAAATACCTTTCGAAACGTATGATGATTCCGGGACCTGCAAGCCGCGGAGGAGCGGGTCGGGTGGCGGCCCCTAGGCGGTCGTAACACCGGACAAGCTCGCCAACGCCCGCCAGCATCCGGCGGGCCGCCTTAATGTCCGGGAGACTGCGGCTGGCTTGAAAATCGGCAACACCGCGCTCTACAAGGGGCTTAAGACCGAAAGAGCTGGTTCGGAAAAACTGGACAGCAAGGATAAGTGGAATTTCTGCCTGACTTTGGCTTAGATGCCGGAAACAGGAGAGAGCATGACGAGACGACCACGCCGGAACCACAGCCCGGCTTTCAAGGCGAAGGTGGCGCTTGCCGCCATCAGGGGTGAACAGACGCTGGTGGAATTGTCGCAGCAGTTCGACGTGCATGCCAATCAGATCAAGCAGTGGAAGGACCAGCTCCTTGAGGGGGCGACAGGCGTTTTCGGCGATGACGCCAAAGCGGAACCGGCGACTCCGACCGTCGATGTCAAAACCCTGCACGCCAAGATTGGGGAACTGACGCTTGAGAACGATTTTTTATCCGATGCGCTCGGCAAAGCCGGACTGCTGAGCGGAAAGAAATGATCAATCGCGAGCACAAACTGTCGGTCGTGCGCCAGGCGAAGCTTCTCGGCTTCAGCCGTGGCAGTGTCTATTATTCGCCGCGCCCTGTGTCAGACGGCGATCTGGCACTGATGCGGCGGATCGATGAACTGCATCTCGATTACCCGTTTGCCGGAAGTCGGATGTTGCAGGGGCTTTTGAAGGCGGAAGGGCTTCAGACAGGACGGCTTCACGTTGCGACGCTGATGAAGAAGATGGGCATTGAGGCGATTTATCGTCGTCCCAACACGTCGAAACCGGCACCTGGTCACAAGGTCTATCCGTATCTGCTCAGGAAGCTGACGGTCACCAGACCCAACCAGGTGTGGGCAATGGACCTGACCTACGTCCCCATGGCGCGGGGCTTTGTCTATCTCTGCGCCGTCGTCGATTGGTTCAGTCGCCGAGTGCTTTCATGGCGGCTGTCGATCACGATGGAGACGGCCTTTTGTATCGAGGCGGTTGAGGAAGCTCTTTGCCGATATGGAAAGCCAGACATCTTCAATACCGACCAGGGATCGCAGTTCACCTCCATCGACTTCACGGCGGTGCTGAAGAAGGCCGGGATTGAAATCTCGATGGATGGCAAGGGCGCATGGCGGGACAACGTCTTCGTCGAGCGGCTCTGGCGGTCGATCAAATACGAGGAGGTCTATCTCCATGCCTACAAGACCGTGTCCGAGGCCCGCGCTGGCATCGGCCGCTATTTGACCTTTTACAATACCCGACGTCCACATTCATCCCTTGACCGGCAGACGCCGGACCAGGCTTACTTCAACGCGCTGACACCGATGATGGTGGCGGCATAATCGAGGCGGAAATCCACTTAGCCAAACGTCGCAAGCTGTTCAGACAAACCGAGCCACCTCTGAACAATGAGCAAATTTCCGCCCCGGCGCGGATGCAACACTTTGTGGGAACCCATGACTTCAAGCAAAAGCATACTAGATTCTCTGCAGGGGCAGCTGAACGACGCCATTCGAGATATATACGAATACGCTGGAATGCACGTGACGCATCCGCTTCAGCCAGAAGCTGAAAGTGCGGAGTACGGCGCTTGCCGCTTTGGGCTTGACGGTCATACCATAGCCTTTCGCGTCGCCAAAACAACGCCGACCAAGATTGGCCAGTTTGTGACAATCTGGAAACGGCCGACGCCGGGCAGCGAAATTGCGCCACTCGATATTACTGACGGCGTGCAATTCGTTGTGGTCAATGTCGCAGATACTGCCTACCGGGGGCAGTTTATCTTCAACCAGAAGCTCCTGCTTGCAAAAGGCATCATGTCGCGCAACGGCAAAGGCGGAAAGAGAGCCATTCGTGTATATCCGCCATGGAGCTTTCCAACGGCGAAAGATGCGATACGAACACAGCAATGGCAGACCCAATACTTTCTTCCCCTTGCGACGGATGGGACGGCTGCATCACCGGAACAGGTGCGAAAACTTTTTCAAGCCTGATGTCTTCAGTAGATCAGTTCGTCACACGTTCTCAAATGTCGGATAGATTGGGTACCTCGCGCCGTGCCGCCTATATGTGGATGATCGGCTCCGCTCCAGTTCGCGAGCGTATAGCTAGCGGAAGAAATCTAAATTTTAGTTTCGCTATGTAAAAATTATCTGGTAAAAACAACCATTTAAGCCATGCAAAAATTGCCCATATTTGGGCCAATGGGGGTACGTGGGGCAGATTTGGTGGCGGTGCCGGTTCATTGGGCAACGGTGGTGGCGCAGTCGAGCCGAAGCGGCCCCGGGTGTTCAAGCCCGAGCGAGAATGATCGCTGACAGGGGCGGAACCGGTTGGCCGATGTTGCCAATACCAAGCCGGTCACCGAGATAGTGGTAAAAGGACAGCCCAAGCTTCTGGCAGGTCTTCATAAGACCAAGCATGACGTCGCGCGCAACACGGCCGTCGCGGCTCATCGTGCCGCCGGAGATTTTTCGCTTCGTGACAAAACTCCGCAGATCATTTTCGGATGCATTGGTGTGCAGCGGAATCTCGGGATGATCGAGCACCTTCAGCAGCTCGGTCTTCCTTCGATGCAGCCGCTCAAGCAGCTTGTCGAGTGCCTCATAACCGGTGCGCAGGCTGAAGATTCGGTCAAACCGTCGTCGGAAGGCCGGAACGGCCCGCGGTGAAGGGTTCTGCTTGTAGGCTTTCAGCGCCTTGTAGAAACGCCAGACGAGATCGCGGGCCATGGTGAGCGACCGCTCCTCTTTTGCGGTTCCTGGCATCAGCTTTTGCAGAAGACGTTCGGCATGAACCCAGCACAGCGCGTGATTGCCGACGCGGAACTGGCCGGCGTCGTCGGACACGATCACCGTGTTGCCCATCAGGCCGTGGTGACGGATAGAACCCCACAGGCCGGCCTCGGCATGCGTGCCGATCTCCTGCCGGTCGAAGATGTCGATACCCTTGTCGGCCAGATGCGCCATGAACGGCACCTGGTTGCAGAAGCGCTGCGGTTCAAGAGCGCGAAGTCCGGCAGTAATGGCCGCATCCGCACGGCGTTCTTTCAGATAATCGAACGCGGCATCGTTGAGCACATAATCCTGGTAATTGCCGCGCAGTAGCGACAGGAAATTCAGGCGGGACTTCGATTTTGTGGTGCGAAAGACAGTAAAATTCGGGCCGCCGATGTGTGTGGCGTAACAGTTATTATGGCAATGTCGGGCGCCGGTGTCGTCGACGGTGACATAAGACGACGACACCAGACCGGCATGCAGCACCGCCGCGTCCTCGGCAACAAAGCCATCCAGCTGCTGGGTCAAAAGCCGGACGATCTGGCGTTTTGAGATGTCGAGACCAATGTCATTGAGCAATGTCGTCAGACGCGCGGTCGTTACCTGCCCTTGTGCATGGAGCATCAGGCAAAGCCGCCTGAGGTTGGTGCCATAGCCGCCGATGATCCCCGCCGGCAAGGGTGCCAGCACCGTCTTTCCATCCGGCGTTACCCAGCATTCGCGACGGTAATGCACGAGCTCCGCCTTGAGCACCAGGTCGCGAACATAGACGCTTTTGTATCCTTTGAAGCGCGACCCGGCCGGAGCATCGACGCGCAGGATCTCCTGTCGGCTCACCCGCTTGACATCCAACTTTGGGCCGCGTGGTTTCTTCTTTGTCTGGGCTTTGACAGCGGATTTGGCATCCGTCGCCTTGTCCATACCGGAGGAGCGAAACGGCGGGCGCGGCGGCAGGTTTTTCAATCGCGCGATCTCGTCGCGCAGCAACTGGTTGTCGAGTTTCAGGCGGGTGTTCTCGAGCCGAAGGGCGGCGTTTTCCTCGCGCAGCTGGACGGTCTCGGCCTCAAGCTTCGCAAGCCGGGCTTCCGCCTGCTGCGACCGCTCCAACAGACCGGACACAAGACTGCGCAACGCATTCAGCGACAGCGTGTCGGCATGCTCGGGGGAGGGGAGCCGTTTCGTCATGACAGAATCGAATCATGATTTGCCCCGGCAGGAGAATCCCCAGGCCATAAATCAATTCTCAAAACGCCGGGTTATGCACACTTCTATGCTCGCTCACCGAAACGCTGCCACCGATTTTGCCCCACGTACCCAATGGGGTACGTGGGGCAGATTTGGTGGCGGTGCCGGTTCATTGGGCAACGGTGGTGGCGCAGTCGAGCCGAAGCGGCCCCGGGTGTTCAAGCCCGAGCGAGAATGATCGCTGACAGGGGCGGAACCGGTTGGCCGATGTTGCCAATACCAAGCCGGTCACCGAGATAGTGGTAAAAGGACAGCCCAAGCTTCTGGCAGGTCTTCATAAGACCAAGCATGACGTCGCGCGCAACACGGCCGTCGCGGCTCATCGTGCCGCCGGAGATTTTTCGCTTCGTGACAAAACTCCGCAGATCATTTTCGGATGCATTGGTGTGCAGCGGAATCTCGGGATGATCGAGCACCTTCAGCAGCTCGGTCTTCCTTCGATGCAGCCGCTCAAGCAGCTTGTCGAGTGCCTCATAACCGGTGCGCAGGCTGAAGATTCGGTCAAACCGTCGTCGGAAGGCCGGAACGGCCCGCGGTGAAGGGTTCTGCTTGTAGGCTTTCAGCGCCTTGTAGAAACGCCAGACGAGATCGCGGGCCATGGTGAGCGACCGCTCCTCTTTTGCGGTTCCTGGCATCAGCTTTTGCAGAAGACGTTCGGCATGAACCCAGCACAGCGCGTGATTGCCGACGCGGAACTGGCCGGCGTCGTCGGACACGATCACCGTGTTGCCCATCAGGCCGTGGTGACGGATAGAACCCCACAGGCCGGCCTCGGCATGCGTGCCGATCTCCTGCCGGTCGAAGATGTCGATACCCTTGTCGGCCAGATGCGCCATGAACGGCACCTGGTTGCAGAAGCGCTGCGGTTCAAGAGCGCGAAGTCCGGCAGTAATGGCCGCATCCGCACGGCGTTCTTTCAGATAATCGAACGCGGCATCGTTGAGCACATAATCCTGGTAATTGCCGCGCAGTAGCGACAGGAAATTCAGGCGGGACTTCGATTTTGTGGTGCGAAAGACAGTAAAATTCGGGCCGCCGATGTGTGTGGCGTAACAGTTATTATGGCAATGTCGGGCGCCGGTGTCGTCGACGGTGACATAAGACGACGACACCAGACCGGCATGCAGCACCGCCGCGTCCTCGGCAACAAAGCCATCCAGCTGCTGGGTCAAAAGCCGGACGATCTGGCGTTTTGAGATGTCGAGACCAATGTCATTGAGCAATGTCGTCAGACGCGCGGTCGTTACCTGCCCTTGTGCATGGAGCATCAGGCAAAGCCGCCTGAGGTTGGTGCCATAGCCGCCGATGATCCCCGCCGGCAAGGGTGCCAGCACCGTCTTTCCATCCGGCGTTACCCAGCATTCGCGACGGTAATGCACGAGCTCCGCCTTGAGCACCAGGTCGCGAACATAGACGCTTTTGTATCCTTTGAAGCGCGACCCGGCCGGAGCATCGACGCGCAGGATCTCCTGTCGGCTCACCCGCTTGACATCCAACTTTGGGCCGCGTGGTTTCTTCTTTGTCTGGGCTTTGACAGCGGATTTGGCATCCGTCGCCTTGTCCATACCGGAGGAGCGAAACGGCGGGCGCGGCGGCAGGTTTTTCAATCGCGCGATCTCGTCGCGCAGCAACTGGTTGTCGAGTTTCAGGCGGGTGTTCTCGAGCCGAAGGGCGGCGTTTTCCTCGCGCAGCTGGACGGTCTCGGCCTCAAGCTTCGCAAGCCGGGCTTCCGCCTGCTGCGACCGCTCCAACAGACCGGACACAAGACTGCGCAACGCATTCAGCGACAGCGTGTCGGCATGCTCGGGGGAGGGGAGCCGTTTCGTCATGACAGAATCGAATCATGATTTGCCCCGGCAGGAGAATCCCCAGGCCATAAATCAATTCTCAAAACGCCGGGTTATGCACACTTCTATGCTCGCTCACCGAAACGCTGCCACCGATTTTGCCCCACGTACCCAATGGGTGCGCAGCAGCCTAGGTTGCCCGGCATGTTTTACGGCCATTGTCATCGTGCTTCAGTTCGGACAAAATTTTCACAAGTGGGACAGCAACACCCATCATGGCACGTCCCATGATCTCAGCGACCGCTCGCGTTAACTCCGAGGAAAGCTCGGTATTCTCGATCGATTCGATTTCCTCAATGAGTTTGTTAAGGGTGGGGTCCAGTGAAACCACGAGGTCTATAATTCGCGTCGCGTAGGCCCTGTCTATGATCATCTCGCGTTTCCTGTGCCATGGCGATAAGGCGCAGTTTACTGGATTTAGTCCCGATAAAATAACGGCTGAATACAAATATCAATTGGCTCTGCAATTGCGCGCCACCCCTTCTGCTCCACTTATGCAAATCATTGCTGGCGGCGATTTCATATCGGCCCCTCTGCAAAACTATTCAGATGCCGCCTTCTTGTCGCTTCGGCCGCATCCCGATATGCCGCAGATGAGACTGGTGTTGGTGGTCGTTGTCAATTGGGCTGTTCCAGCGGATCGCCGCCTTGCACTTGGATTGCTTGGCTGGAGGCACCCTATCAAATCGATTTGCACGCAGCCTTTCTAAGGTGTTGAATGGGTTTCGCTGTACTCCGAGCCCGGGTATCTTCGTCGGTTTCACGCCAAACGTCTTTCGCGAAGAGTATGCGTATCTGGGGCGCGTCTTCGAGGCGAATGATCCGGAGGTCGAGCGGTTCACCTCCCGATTTGTCGGTGCCATCGAGAAATAACCCCAGGGGGCTTTCGTGCGGTGTCGGGCGCTCGAAAAGCGCGTCGCCGCAGATACCCCTCCCCTACGCTCACTCCGCAGAGATCATCGCGGCAGGCGAAGATGTCGATCGTCTGATGGGGGATTGCCGCCGTTCGCGAGAACCCGACGTTCGAGAAATTTGCTTGCCGATGGCGCGGCCGACAGACCAGGATTCGAGATCGCTGCGGCAAGCAGGAAGCTCATCATCTGTATCGAGGACTTAGATTGCTGCGCCAGTCCGAAGGTCTCGTGACCGTGATGTCCAGCCGAGCGCCGAACGGTACTTCCACGCTGAGCGCTCAGCCCCAATATTATGTTGTGGTTGCGCTACCGGAATTAGACGATCTGGGGTGCATGGACTCGCGCAGCAGCCGGACGACCTGTGGGACGGTAGGCCCTATGGCCGCCGGCGGATCGGCGCGTTCGCAGAATTCACGCCATACGTACAAAGTTAGTTCGGCGCCATCCGTTCCCGGTTCCCCCTGCCCTTCCGCAAAGTCTTCCAGCACGCGGTATCGCGGATCCCGCCAGAAGAGTTCCTCGACCCAATCGTAAATCGGGATCACATGGAAATGGATCGTTTGGCCGGCAGTGTGCCCATACCGGCCAATATACACGCGTCGGGCATTCAGCCGCTGTTTCGGATTGGCTTGAGTTAGCGCCAGCAGCGGGCCGAGTTCCCGCAGGGCGGTCTCCGACAGTTCAGACAAATCGTTGGCAAAGTTTTTGGCACTGATGATGAGATAGCCAGGAAGGGCGGAATTTGCGCGATGACTGACAAGCCACGCGTCGGTTTCAGTTATGGAATGACTGAGCTCCAACGGCCTCCCCTTCTTCCCCGTCTGACTGCAACGGTCTTTTCGCGGGCGCGATCGCATCCCGAGCTTAACTGATTTTGCGGTCGCTCTGTGACGCCGCGTACCTGACACTTGCCAAGCCGGTGCAGCGGCGAAATAGAATGCTTCGGCTGGGTGGTTTTAAGACAGATTCTCGCATCGCGGGAACGAGCTGAAGCTTGCCAGCCGGCGGTGGCGGACAACTGTCGAGCGTCGCGGCGATGGTTGGAAATGTTCGGGATTGGGATCATGGCGAAGCTTGTTCCAAGGCCGTGGCCAGTCCGAAGCGATGACCTTGAGCGTTGGAGTTTGCGACGATCAAAGCAAAGCTTGGGCTGGGTAGCGTGATGAGTGTGACGATTGCTGCAATGAAGGCGGCGTATAAGTCCGGCGAGATGCAGCAACTCTCTCGATAGACCGGGGTAGCCGCAGATCGTTTGAGATCGCCAGGGCGATTTTTCCAGCGGTTCGAGGAGTGGTCAGGTCTGTGAAGCCAATTATTGGTAAGTGGCGGAGGTAATTGAGTTGTCGTTGTGGTCCGATAGAACCCTGACAGCTGTCAGGGTTTTGGAGAAATGATAAGATTCTGACTTGGGGGAGGCGTGCCGCGAGCTCCGATGGCTTTTGGCATGCCCAGAAGTATCGTAGTCGGCCGGTCGTATGCTCCAAGATGCAGCTCGTGAAAACCTGACAACTGTCAGGGTTTTCGCGAGCAAAGGCCAAGGTCCTCCGGCCGAGATTTCCCGCTACCACACATTTCCGGTTCGTGCGTCTCGCGGCCCATTGAGGTTTCCTTGCCGAGGGTGAGGTTGCGCGGCGTCGGGGCGAGGGAGCAGCCATCGGGGAGATCAGCGCAGCCCGGAACGCAATGTTTCAGCCACGGAGGCGACGACAACGGCAACGCGGGCGGGACGGACTGGGCGACTGGCATCAGCTGTCGCGGATGCCTTTGCAGAATTTGAGCAGCAACTGGAACTGCAGAGCGCATTACGTTTGAGAAGAGGTAGGTGGCAACCGCTGAGACGCCTCATTCCGGGTGACACCTGTGCCGAAAATATAATCGAAGGCGACATTGGCGATCGCGGTATCTTGCGCTTCCATGAAGTTGGCGAGTGCCACAACGATGGCAATGATCCACGCGTTTGCGTCGGCGTGGCAACAGTGCTCGCACTTACATCCCTCATGCTTTCCGATAGCGTGAGGCTGGCGTCGGGCCGACAGTGGCCGATATTTCATCGATCTGGTCTTGTCGCCGATGCTGATATGGCGTCGCTCAGGATGCCGGTCGGAGGATCACGCGCGAGAGGCGGCATCTTTTTTATTGCGCGGTTGAGGTTATCGCCCCGCTGCGGATTTTGTGCGGTCGACATAGCAGGAGATGCCGCCTGATTTCGCCGGCCGCTAGATCCCGGCAGCCTGCTCCGCGCGTTGGTCGGTATTCGCAGCGTCGACCTCGCTCATCCGCGTCGAGCGGCTTCGATCGCCGCGACGTCGATCTTGCGCATGGTCATCATCGCATCGAAAGCTCGTTTTGCCTCATCGCCGCCGGCTACGAGTGCCTCCATCAAGACGCGCGGCGTGATCTGCCAGGAGACGCCCCATCTATCCTTGCACCAGCCACACTCACTTTCCTGGCCGCCATTGCTGACAATGGCGTTCCAGTAGCGATCGGTCTCTTCCTGATCCTCGGTGGCGATCTGAAAGGAAAAGGCCTCATTGTGCTTGAATACTGGGCCACCGTTAAGCCCGATGCAGGGGATGCCCGCTACTGTGAACTCGACGACCAATACATCGCCCTGCTTACCCTCCGGATAGTTGCCGGGGGCACGGGTAATGGCACCCATTGCACTATCGGGAAAGATTTCGACATAGAAGCTGGCGGCGGCTTCGGCGTCTTTGTCGTACCACAGGCAGATCGTATTCTTTGCCATTGCAAGTTTCCTTCCCTGTTGTTCCCGATTTTCAATGTAAGATAGGTACCAGGCGGGCATTCTCCACCCCAAGGCAGCCATTTCACGTCGAGCCCGACCAAAACACCCCAAATAGACTGAGTTGTCGTTTCCGCCCTGGGGAAGTACGATGGGCACTATTTCGCTATAACGGACAGAAAGCATGGGGAAGGGGAGGCCACATTCGTCGCGGCGATGGCGTGGAAGTCGGCGGATTCATCTATTCGCTCGGTGCTACCGCGGGTTCGCACAAGGTCGTCGCTCCAACAAGGGCGCACAGATATCGAATTAAGGACTAGCGGAAGTGATCTCGTTTTTAAGTTCAATATAGTAGAAAAACAACGCCAATTCATTTGTTTAACTAATAGAACTGCCGGTGCGGTTCTGAAGGTAGCCAGCCAGATTTTTCAGATTTCAAAGTCGATCTCAGCTCCGGGTCACCTTCAGCGGCGTGGGCATATGTTATTCGACTACCCTTTGCCAGTTTTAGCCAGCAAAGTTTTGCAGCAATTTTTGAGCCAGATTCACCATGTGTCAGATTTCTTCAGTGTGCTCGGCGTAATCGGGATGTATAATCTCGCATGATTTCTCCGTTTGGAGATGGAAAAGGCCGGTCGTGCAGCCTGGGTAGGAACAAAGATGTCGTTGGTTCCGTTTCAGCACCAGAGGTCGATTATGTTGATGTATGGAACATGGCAGAGACCCGTAAGTATCGAGCTGCACGGTATCGGCGAGTTTCGAACGATCAAGAGCAGTTTGGAAGCACTTGACTGTCTGTTGGCATATTGGCCCGTAGAAGAAGATCAGGCTTATCAGGACGCGTTGATAATCTGTCGCGCCGCGATCGAGGGCATTTCCAATCCTGAACTTGCCAGAGATGCCTTCATTGTGGCGGCGTACGAAGCTCACATCGGCATGAAGCTCGGATATATCAACCACGATTTCCTCACCATCGAACCGCCCCTGGCATTTTGAGATCGCTAGCAGATCCCGGCTCGAAGCTCACGTCGCGCCGCTCGGTCGATCGTGTGCCCGGTGTTGTCGTCGATCCTTGCCGCCGCGTTCAGCGCTATGTCGCGCCAATAAGTGAAAAGCACGAGATCAATTGGTGACGGCCATAAAGCCGCCGCTCTATGGCCAGCAGATCGCCGCCCTATTGCCCCACAGAAAACGTTTGACGGCCACATTGTCGCCGGATCGGTCTTCAACCCTAACCGGCGGCCAAATCAATGCGATATGCCGCCGTTCGCTCTACGCCATCAAAGAGGTGTTCTCCCCCCGCGCTACCGAAGAGGATTCAAAATGATCACTCGTTATATCCCCGCCGCATCGTTGACCGCCGCAGTCTTGAGCTTGATGCTTCTCGGCAATCCTGCGTCCGCGCAGCAAGCGACGCAAGAGAAGCAACCCACCCAAGGCCAACCGGATAGCGGTGGTGCGCCCGCGGCCGTCAGCGATCAAAAGATTGAGGCCTTTGCGGTCGCCTATCTCCAGGTGGACAAAATCAGGCAGGAATACTCGGCCAAGATCGGCGCAACCTCGGATGCGACCGCGAAGCAACAGCTGCAGACCGAGGCAAGCAAACAGATGGTCCAGGCTGTTCAGACCTCTCCGGGCATGTCGGTAGACGAATACAACGCAATTCTGACGGCTGCACAGAAGGATCCGGTGCTCGTTAAGAAAGTCCAGAACGAGCTTCAGAAATCCGCGCCCGCCGCGCCTGCGCAGCAGTAAGCGACGCCACGATCACTAGAGAAATTCCAGGAAAATTGCTGAGCGGTTTTCCGCCCGGAATTGCTAGGAAACAAAGAGACAGAGCGGTTCAGGGATTCCGTGAAAAGCTGAGCCGCTTCAGGCAAATTGATCTCCATCACCATGGCCGCGCCGAGTGTCGCAATCTTGGCGCGGCGTGGATCAGGGCTTCTTCATCACGATGGCTGTGAGCCGGCCGTGCTTGTCGAACGGCAGGATGGCTTCGAGCGCGCTAAGTTCCGTGGCTCGATGGATGATGGGGAAACTAGAGTGATGATATCGCCGTTCAGCGCTTGCGGACGAATTCGGTGCGCAACACCAACCCCTTGATCGTGTCGTGCCGGCAGTCGATCTCCTCGGGATTGTCGGTGAGCCGGATCGACCTGATGACGGTCCCTTGCTTGAGCGTCTGGCCGGCGCCCTTCACCTTGAGGTCCTTCACCAGGACCACGGAGTCTCCGTCTGCCAGAACATTGCCCGATGCATCGCGGACCTCCGCAGATTTCGCGGCCTGCGCGGCGATTTCCGAAGCCGGCCGCCATTCGCCGCTCACTTCGTCGTATATGTAGTCGTCGTTCTGGTCGCCCATGTCTGCCCTGCCGTGTTGCCTTGTTCAACCGCGTCGGTGCCACGCTCTCAGCATGGGCGACCAACCCGCGTTAGCCCTTTATCCCGCAAATGCCACGAAATCAAATCGCCGCCACCGGCCGCAACAAGGATCCGGCGCGATCGAGAGCCGCAAGGCCGGGCATGGCCGATGGCCGCTTTCAAGCGGCCGGTACGAACTGTTGATCGGCCTGGTGGCGCGCCCACGCGATCCCGTCTTCGAGCGATGTTGCCCGGTAGGCCAGATCGGTGCCGCCGGAAAATGCGGCCATGAACCGGCGTATCTTGCCATAGCTGTTATCTAGCACCGCATGCGGTCGCCCGAGCAGGATCGAGCAGATATGGACGTGAAGCCGGTCGGTGACGAGCGCGCGACCACGGGAGATCTGGCGGATGCCGCGACCCAATCTGTTATGTGCCGCGGCGTCGAGCTTGCGCAGCCGTATTTCGGCCGGTTTGAGAGCCAGCAAAGCCGTTGCCGCGCCTAGCGCTTTGGAGATGCGCACGCGTCTGGCGGATTCGGTGGTCCAGTCCTCTTTCGGAATATCGGGATAGGCGGAGAGGTTGGCATCTCCTACCTTCTCGAGATCCGATCTCAGCATGGCAAGGACGGGAAATTCCGGTTCCTCCGGCTGGATTGTTCCGATGGAAAAGGCCATGTCCGGGCAAAGGCGCACCTCGCAATCGAAATGCTTGAGGGCAAATTCCTTCGACTCCTCGTCGCGCACCAGCAATACGAAGTTCTTATGGCGTCCGATGACGCGGGCGCTTTCGGCGAGACGAGCCTCGGACTTGTAGTGGATGGACTGCGGGAACTGAATCACCTGACGATCGGGAAACCGCTCCAGCACCCGCTCGCGGAAATCCTGATGCGCGTCCCATATATCGCCGAAATTGCCGCCGCCATGAATGAAGATCGGACCGGTCGGCATGGTCCGCTCCAGCTGCTCGGGCGAAAAATCATCGATCCGCGAGACATAGGTCGGCCGCTTGCCATATCTCTTTTTGAGATAGGCCATTTCGCCCAACCAGATGGCGGAGTCGCCGCAATTGCGGATGTCGGGAAAGTCGAGGATCGCCAAAGGCTCATCATGGCTGATGTAGTCTTTCAGGCAATCGTGGATCATGTTGTCCAGTTTCGCGATCAGGGTTCGATTTGATTGCAATGTCATTTCCCCATTCCCCATTTAGATGACAAGGCGGTTCGGCGGGCCGGCCGAACGTGCTTCAGGCAAGACGCAATTTCGGCAGCACTTTGCCGAGTATGGTTTGAACCTCCGTTTCGGGACCGGTCGGCCGCTTCATCAGCCTCCACAGGAGGAACGTCGAACCGCAGTAGAGCAGGCCGCCAAGCGAGGTCAGCATTGCGAGATGCGTCACGAGCACGAGCTTGTCGTCCGTCGGCGCCAGATGGCTCGAGGCGAGGGATACGCCGAGCGCCATCACGGCGACGCTTGCGAGCGCCCGAAGGTTCACCGACAATTGCTTCGCGACACTGATGCCGGTGAAGCGCCGCACGAGCATCATGTTGACGGCGGTGCTAAAGAGGCCGGTGAACACACGGCCGGCAATGACACCCGGCAGGCCATAGAGGATCAGGCCGCCAATCATGATCGGCACCCGCAGGCAGAACATCTGGGTATCGCGAACGAAGAGCACCCGCGTCTCGCCCTTTGCCATGCCGAGCGGCTGAACCAGCGAGCCGAGCGTCTGCAGCGCAAAGACCGAGGCAAGCGACTGGATGATGAAGATGACAGGCGCCCATTTGTCGCCCAGCGCCAATCTGACCAGCGGATCGGCGGTCACTGCAACCCCGATGCCGGCAGGAAGCGCGATGGCGGCAACGAGTGCCTGCACGCGCTGATAAGCGGCAGCTAGCCTGCCGGGGTCGTTATGAATGCCGGCAAAAGCCGGATAGATCGTCTGCGTAAGGGGTGCGGTCGCTTCCCGCGTCGGCATCATGGCGAGATTGCTTCCCACCGAATAATAGCCGAGTTGGATTCCGCCGAGCATCTTGCCGACCAACAGATAATCGAAGCGCCAGTTGAGCGTGCTGACGATCTGTCCTGCGGTGAGCCAGGCGGAAAAGGAAAAGAACTCTCGCATATGCTTGAAAGTGATTCTCGGCCGGAACGGCAGCACGAGATAGGAGACGATGACATTCGTCGCCTGGCTTAGGAGGGTTCCGACGACCAGCGCCCAATAGCTTTGATAGATCACCGCTATCGCAACGGAGGCGACGAAGCCGGCGAATTTCTGCGAAACCGCGAGCACGAACTCCTGCCAGAAGATCAGATCGCGCTGGAGCATGATGCGGCGCGGATTTGTAAGGCCGCCCATCAGCATGCTGATACCGAGTGCCAGCATGACGCCCGTCAGCCGGGGCTCGTTGAACAGGGCGGCAGCCGGATAGGCAAAGATCGCAAACAGGATGCAGATCGCCAGTCCGCGCGCGGCATTGAGGGTCCAGGCAGCGCTGAAATGAGATTCGTCTGGCGCCGCATGCCGGATTAGCGCCTCGGAGAGGGAAAGCTCGGTAATGGTCGTGACGATCATGAGTATCGTCATGCCCAAGGCGACCACGCCGAAATCCGCGGGTGCCAGATAGCGCGCCAAGACGAAAGTACTGAGTGTGGCAAGCCCGTTCACGATCGTCCGGGATAGGCTTAACCACATGCTTCCCTTGACGAGGCGTCCGCTGATGCTGCTCATACGATATCCAATTTCCCACTGCGCAACTAGGTGACCGGAGGTGCGATCCGCACGGATAAACCATGCCGTACCGACCCTTGCGGGTCGGAACAGCTCGGAAGAGCCATATGGTCGCTGTAAGCAAAAGACGCCCCCCGGGCATCTCAGCGGGAACTAGTTCGAAGATTCCGTATGTCAACGTTCCCGGATCATTTTCACGTCATTTCTGGATCATTTTCGCATCAGTTTCGAATCTTTGACCTGTGACGCTCGATTGATCGGAAATCTGGCACTGCCTGTCCCGTTCGCGGCGCCCACCAGCGATATGCGCGACACGTTGTCAGCTACGATGCAGAGATGCGCCGTGGCAGTGGTCAGGCCTGGCGCCTGTCGGGATCTTCGATCACGTCATGCAGAGCAAAAAGCGGGTGTTTGGCATTCGGCATGGAATTACCCATCGCTCTGCGATCAGCCAATTTGGCGCGTCGTGTTCTCGCCATTCACGAATTCTGTCAATCTTGTTCCAACTTGTGATGGTGTTCGTGAGCCCCGAAAGCGGAACATTCCGGTGGCCAATCGTATTCCCCTTTCAGCTCTTCGGAGCCGATAAGCAAAGGAGAATGCTATGTATACGAAACTTATCGTTTCAGCGGCGGCCGCCTTTGGTCTCCTCGCTGGTTCAGCCTTCGCGCAATCTTCAACGGTCACCGGGGCCGCGGGCGGCGCGGTGACCGGTGCAGTCGTCGGCGGGCCTGTGGGTGCTGCTGTCGGCGGTGTGGCGGGAGCCATCGTCGGTACCGCAATCGATCCGCCGCCGCAGAAGGTGGTCACCTATGTACAGGAACAGCCGATGCCTCCTTCTGAGGCCGTCGTGCAGGATCGAATTGTCGTAGGCCAACCGCTTCCAGAGACCGTTGTCGTCACGCCGGTTCCCGAAAATCCGGCTTACGCCTACGCGGTCGTCAACCACGAGCGCGTGATCGTCCAGCCGAAGACACGCAAGGTTGTCAAGATCCTCGAATAATACCGGCAAAGGGCCTCCCGCGGGAGGCCCTTTTCGTGCGGTATCGACTTCGGCGATGAGCTCGTCAACGCGAAAGATAAGCGCAAAGGCCCATGACGGACGCTCGACGACCGATATGTTTGCGACCGTCGGCCGGTCAAATACGTCTGGATGATCGCGCCCATGACAGCGACAGGCTGCGACAAGACCTCAAAGCACGTGGGGCATGGGGGCTGTATCCGTCCCATGCCAAACAGGGTCAATATTCCAGTCTTCAGCCCGTGGCTCTACAAACAACGCAACGCTGTCGAGTAGTTTTTCAACAAACTCAAACACTTCCGGGCCGTCGCAACACGATACGACAAACGTGGCGACAACTTCTTCGCATCTATCCAGCTCGCCTCAATTCGTATCTGGTTGCGATCATATGAATCCGTCACCTAGCCGGCTTTCTTCGACGCTGTTGCAATCGGCGTCGCCAGGGATAGTCGGCGAGTGGATTGCATACGTGCGGGCAACTGCAACCTCGCTTTTTGTCGGTCAATGTATCGTCATCGGATTTCGGCAATGAACCGCTCGGACGAGCACAAGCGTCAGGATCCGGCGCCGCGACAATGCCACGGTTTGTCAACGAGTTTGCAACGCTATTCCGACGGAGCCTGCACCGTCGGGCGCTATCGTTATGGCGTCGTGGCATTGGAGCAATGCGACGAAAGCATAGGCTGGCGCCGGTTTCCGACAGGCGTCAGCGAACCGTGAAACAAACCAAGGAACCAGCATATGAAAAAGTTCACGCTCGCCGTTTCCGCAATCATGTTCGCTCTCGCGTCGGTCTCGGCGCACGCGAGTTCCAGCACCCCGAGCACCGGAAATACGAAAGAAAATGTCAAGGCCTTGAACAGTCCGAGTTCGAAAACGGAAACCCAGAAAGACCCCTCGCTTTTGAAGAAGCAGAACTCGACGGCGAAGGGCAAGACAAAATAATAAAACGAATTTTATTCACATGCCAATCTCGTTGCGCCTGGAAGAAAGGCGCAACATCTCAATAAGAGATGCATCGGTATCCGGGGTGCAGACCGACAGACACGATCACGAGAGAATTGCACCTTGGGGCAGTGGCGCATTAGAAGCGCGGTTTTTGGCCACGGCGAAAACAAGTTAGGTGAAAAATCTAGCCGGCGGTCGGCTCGCCGACGCAAAAGGCGGCTCAACCAACTCTCAAACAGATCATCATATTCGGTGCATGCGCCCAACGCGTGCTGGTAGTCCGAGGCCGGCCTTACTGAGTTGGCCGCATACTCAATATTTGCATCAAGTGTCACCCCATTCTCCACGCAATCTGGATATTGCGGGGCTCTAACCTTTCTCCAGAAGTCACAACCCGAACGTGGAAGGGAAGATTTTGAAACACGACAACTCCTGTCCCGCGAGCAAGCAAGCGGTTACCCTACGGCGAGCGCCTTATTCCGATTGCGAAGAACCTCAGCTTAGTTTCTCTTCCCAATTTAGGGGCCAAGATAACCTATCGACAATAGGCTTCATCATCCACTTGCTGCGTGTCAAACAGCGGCAGCAGCATGCTGAAAGACTGTTGAATCTTCTTCCTCTCTCCGCATCGATTTTGCCCGCTGTCGACGGCCGCCTACTTTTGAAGCGGGAGCGGCGAGAGTTCTACCAGCGACACTTGCATCAGCCTTTCTATCCCTTCGAGCTTACCGATGCCGAGATCGGTTGCTTCCTTTCGCACCGAAAAGCATGGCAGGCAATTGTCGATCAGAACATCGATATCGCTCTCGTCATGGAGGATGATATCGAACTCGATAACGGCTTTTACAGGAGCCTCGCACTGGCGCTCGCCCATATAGGACCGGACGATCTTATACGGTTCCCGATGCGTGGAGGTCGTGAACGTGGCCACCAGATCGCCAAAGCCGGCAAGATTGCTTTGATCGAACCCACCTGCCCAGGACTTGGAATGGGAGCGCAGTTGATCTCTCGCGGCGCAGCGATCAAGTTGCTTAAGGCAACCGAACAGGTGGATCGGCCCGTCGACGTGTTCTTGCAGATGTTTTGGTTGACGGGCGTCGTACCGAAGTCGATCACGCCCCATGCCATTTGCGAGATTTCCGGCACATTGGGTGGGAGTACGCTCAAACGACGCGTGCCGCTCTTGCAGAAATGTATCCACGAAATCTTGCGTCCGCTTTATCGCAGTAGGATCAAACGGCTCGCCCGATTGGCCGGTAAACGTCGTGTTCCGTCCTCCAGTGTTGCGGCAAGATAGCATGTCGATATCGATTTTAAGATACAGCCAGATCGCTGATCCCACTGAGCAAGGCGTCTACCTCCGTTACCGGACCGTTTATCCGAGCAACTTTCGCATCCAGATGCGACGATTGAAGAGACTGGGATTTACCGGACTGTCCCTGCGTGATCTCGGGCCGTATTTGCGTGGAGAAAAGTCGGGCAAAGTCTTTGGCATCACCTTTGACAACGGCTTTGGGAGCGTCCACACGCATGCTCTGCCGACCCTTCAAGAATTGCAATTTACAGCGACAAGTTACTTTGTCGCGAGCCAGGTTGGCGGATTCAACATTTGGGATTCACCGGTCGGCGCTCCGTACTCGCGATGCATGTCGAAGGCGGAGATACTGGAATGGGCTCTAATGGGCCAGGAAGTCGGTGCTCACAGTCTCGATCATATCCGGCTGACGGAAGTCTCGACTACCGAGGCAAGACGCCAAATCACCTTCGCTCGTTATAAGCTCGAGGACATGTTGGGAACTTCGGTCGACAGTTTCTCCTATCCGTATGGCGCCGTATCTGAACACGTCAGGTATATCGTTGAGCAAGCTAGCTATGTCAGCGCGACCACGACCTTTAGCGGAAGGATCTTACCCGAGGACGATATGCTGTGGCTACCACGACAGACGGTTCGCCAAGTGGATAGCTGGCTTAACGTCTTGTGCAGGTGTGCGCTCAGTTAGATCCAGATGACGTTATCTCCGCTTAATACAGAAGGTGGCTGCCAGAGAATGATTTGCGTGGGGACCGTCACACGTACAAGGCCGCAAATGCTTTCAAATCTTCTAAAGTCCTATAGCAGGCTTAACGTGCCTGAGGGAATTCGTCTCCATTTCATTATTATTGAGAACAATGAAACGACTTCGTTAGGTCAAGCTATCGAGAATTTTCGAGAGCAAGTACCGAAGTCGACCGTTCAATACGAGTTGGAGACGCGGCTCGGGATCGCCTTCGCTCGCAACCGCGCCCTTGAAGCTGCCCTTGCGGCGGGCGGCGACATATTAACCTTTGCCGACGATGACGAAACTGTCGAGGAAGACTGGCTCGCGCAACTGCTTGCCGCGCGGGACGCTCAGGATTTTGATATCGTCGCATCGCCTGTCAGGCTCGCGCCGCCACCGGCTAGCGCCTCTTCATGGAACAGGATGGTTTGGTCCGGAATGGACAGAATGAATCGCAACAGCGAAGCGAAATCCATTCGTCTCGTCGAGAGGGGAAAAGCCAAGCACATCAAGCTGGCAACCGGTAGCTGGATGGGAAAGCTGGAGTTCTTTCGTCGCACTGGCCTTCGTTTCGACAATACACTTGGCTTGGCAGGTGGCGAGGATTGGCAATTGTGGACCGATGCACTGAAGCTCGGCGCTTCGACGACTTGGACACCCCATGCAATTTCCTACGAGAGGGTTCCCATCGAACGCTTGACACTCCACTACCAATACCGGCGCTCTCGGGATCACAGCAGCATCTTGATTGAAAGACGAAATAGCAAGGGCTCAAAAACGGGGTCGCCGAAAATGTTTGCTTCGATTTTGGGCCGGGTATGGACGCTAAGCTATTGCATTCTCGCTGCTCCATTGACCGGTGGTAGGACTTTGGTGCGCGCGGCGTCGTGCTTGGGCAGCATAGTTGGGTTGCTGCGGGGTCATCTCGGGTTCGCGTCGCTGCATTATCAGACGACCAGCGGCTCTTAGCTGCCAAGACGAGACCCAACACAATGAAATCACCAGCCGTCCACTCGTCGTAGGGGCATTGGAATAGAACTCAGTTGTCGAAATGGGCATAGTAAACGAACCCACCAAAATGCAAAACTGCGAAGGCAGTCAGCGTTTGCGCGCTCATGGCCACTAAGTGACCGACTTATAAGATCGTAGCCAAATCCGCATTGATGCGAGCTGAACGGTTGCGAGGAAATTGTCGTCGCGTTTGTCGTATCGCGTTGCGACGGCACGGAAGTGTTTGAGTTTGTTGAAGAACCGTTCGACGGCATTGCGTTGTTTGTAGAGCGACGGGCTGAAGGCGGGGATGTTGACGCGGTTTGGCATAGGGCGGATGCAGCCCCACGCTCCTCGTGCTTTGAGGTCTTGGCGCAAGCTGTCGCTGTCATAGGTTGATGCGGTCCACTCCCCCGGGCTGTCACATCATACCGCTGTCATTTCCCAACGGCTTGGTTCGACGGCAATATTGTCATCACGTCATCGCCAGGAACAGGGTCCGCCAGAAAGCCGGCGTTTCTCGCCATGATCGCCCAGCGATGCGGGCAATCTGCAATTTTCCGATTGGAAACAGTTCTACGATCGATAGAAAAATCACGGCGCCTTCTGGGCGCCGTGAATAGTTCGTTTCGTGCGAGATTTCTTGCAGGGCAGTCCCTGCGGCAGACGTTAGCTCGCGTGATATGCCGCGATGACGGCGGCGACTTGGTCGGTGTTCATGGCCTGTATCTGCGTCGTCGTAATGGCGTGAACCTGATCGCTCGACAAGCTTCCGATATCCGTGGTCGATAGACCGGCAACTGCCGAGGTGGTGATAGCCGCGATGTCGGCAGTTGAGAAAGCGGCGATGTCGGCCGTTGACAAGGCACCGATCTGGCTGGAACTCAGAGCCGTGGTCTGCGCGGTGGTCAGAGCGCCAACCTGGGTGGAGCTCAAGGCACCGACCTGGGCGGTCGTCAGGCCGGTCACAGACTTTGCAGTGAGTGCGCCGATCTGCGTGGTCGACAATCCCGCGACATTATCGGTGGTAAGCGCACCAACCTGAGCCGCACTCAGCGTGCCAACCTGCGATGCGCTCAGAGCACCGACCTGGGCCGAGGTCAGAGCATGGACCTGGTTGGTCTTGAGGGCGGCCACCTGTTCCGTCCGCAGAGCCGCAGCCTGGTCAGACGACAAGGTTGCGACATTGGCTTCCGAGAGACCTCCAAGGGCGGTGGTATTGATGGCGGCGATATCGGCTGTCGACAGACCAGCAATTTCAGCGCTGCTCAAGGCACCGATCTGGGCGGAGTTCAGCGTGCCGACCTGAGCCGTCGTTAGTGCGGCAACATTGGCCGAACCGAGTGCTGCGACCTGGGCCGTGGTGAGACCAGCGACCGACTTGGCATTGAGCGCTGCGACCTGAGTGGTCGAAAGGCCCGCGACATTATCGGTGGTGAGCGCGCCAACCTGAGCCGCACTCAGCGTGCCGACTTGCGAGGCGTTCAGAGCACCGACCTGCGTTGAGGTGAGAGCGTTGGCCTGCGTCGTCTTCAGGGCAGCAACCTGCGCCGTGGTCAGCGCTGCGGCCTGATCGGAAGACAGAGCTGCGACATTCGACGTCGACAGTCCTCCGAGAGCGGCAGTGTTGATGGCGGCGACGTCGGCGGTCGAAAGGCCGGCGACTTCAGCGCTGCTCAGGGCGCCGATCTGGGCGGAGTTCAGCGTCCCAACCTGAGCCGTCGTCAGTGCGGCGACATTGGCCGAACCGAGTGCTGTGACCTGCGCCGTGGTCAGGCCAACAACCGACTTGGCGTTGAGTGCCGCGACCTGAGTGGTCGAGAGACCTGCGACGTTGTCGGTGGTAAGCGCACCAACCTGAGCCGAACTCAGAGTGCCGACCTGCGAGGCGTTCAGAGCGCCGAGCTGGGTCGAGGTCAAAGCGTGAACCTGCGTGGTCTTGAGCGCCGCAACCTGTGCTGTGGTCAGCGCTGCGGCCTGATCGGACGACAAAGCTGCGACATTCGCCTCGGAGAGCCCCCCGAGAGCCGCCGTGCTGATGGCGGCGATATCGGCTGTCGATAGACCAGAAATCTCGGCGCCGCTCAAAGCACCGACCTGAGCCGAGTTTAGGGCTCCGACCTGCGCCGTGGTCAGTGCGGCAACATTGGCCGAACCGAGCGCACCAACCTGCGCCGTGCTCAGGCCAACAACCGACTTTGCGCTAAGCGCTGCGGCCTGAGTGGTCGAAAGGCCCGCGATATTGTCGGTGGTGAGCGCGTTGACCTGCGTTGCGCTGAGGGTGCCGACCTGGGCGGTGTTTAGCGCGCCAAGCTGGGTCGATGTCAGAGCGTTGACCTGCGTGGTCTTCAGGGCGGCAACCTGCGCCGTCGTCAGTGCTGCAGCCTGATCGGACGACAGAGCCGCAACGTTGGCCGTCGACAATCCCGTGAGAGCTGCCGTGTTGATGGCGGCGATATCGGCAGTCGAGAAACTTGCGATGTCAGCCGTCGACAGTGCACCGATCTGGGCGGAGTTGAGCGAACCGACAAGGGCGGGGCTCAAAGCCTCGACCTGGGTCGAGCTCAGTGCTCCGACTTGGGCGGTTGACAGTCCTGCCACAGACTTCGAAGTCAGAGCACCGATTTGCGTAGTCGAAAGACCGGCAACATTGTCGGTGGTCAGCGCATTGACCTGCGTGGCGCTGAGGGTACCGACCTGCGAAGCACTCAGAGCGCCGACCTGGGTCGAAGTAAGTGAATGGATCTGAGTGGTCTTGAGCGCGGCAACCTGGGCTGTGGTCAGCGCCGCGGCCTGATCGGACGAAAGGGCTGCGACATTGGCCGTCGACAGGCCGGCGAGAGCCGCGGTGTTGATGGCGGCAATATCGGCGGTCGAAAGGCCGGCAACTTCCGCGTTGCTCAAGGCACCGATCTGAGCGGAGTTCAAAGCGCCGACCTGAGCCGTCGTCAGTGCCGCGACGTTGTCAGAGCCAAGTGCGGCAACCTGCATCGTGGTGAAACCGGTGACCGACTTGGCGGAAAGTGCGCCGACCTGAGCGGTCGAGAGCCCCGCAACATTGTCGGTGGTCATTGCACCGATTTGTGCGGCATTCAGCGTACCAACCTGGGAAGTACTCAGCGCACCGACCTGCGTCGAAGTCAGGGCGTGAACCTGCGTGGTCTTCAGGGCAGCGACTTGAGCCGTGGTCAAAGCCGCAGCCTGGTCGGACGACAGCGTTGCAACATTCGCTTCCGACAGCCCACCGAGAGCGGCCGTGTTGATGGCGGCGATGTCGGCGGTTGAAAGGCCGGCGACTTCAGCGCTGCTCAGGGCACCGATCTGAGCGGAGTTCAGCGTCCCGACCTGTGACGTCGTCAGTGCGGCAACATTGGCCGAACCGAGTGCTGTGACCTGCGCCGTGGTCAGGCCAACAACCGACTTGGCATTGAGCGCTGCGACCTGGCTGGTTGACAGGCCTGCGACGTTGTCGGTGGTGAGCGCACCAACCTGAGCCGCACTTAGCGTGCCGACTTGCGAGGCGTTCAGAGCGCCGAGCTGGGTCGAGGTCAGAGCGTGAACCTGCGTGGTCTTCAGGGCAGCAACCTGCGCCGTGGTCAAAGCCGCAGCCTGATCGGACGACAAGGCTGCGACATTGGCCGTCGACAATCCTGCGAGAGCCGCCGTGTTGATGGCGGCGATATCGGCAGTCGAAAGACCGGAAATTTCAGCGCTGCTCAGGGCGCCGATCTGAGCGGAGTTCAGGCTACCGATCTGGGCAGTGGTGAGTGCCGCGACATTGGCGGAGCCGAGAGCACCAACCTGGGCCGAGGTGAGCCCGGTGACCGACTTGGCGCTGAGCGCTGCCACCTGGCTGGTCGACAGGCCCGCGACATTATCCGTGGTCAGGGCGGTCAACTGGGCTGCACTGAAAGTACCGACCTGCGAGGCGCTCAGAGCGCCGAGCTGTGCCGAGGTCAGAGCATTGACCTGCGTCGTCTTCAAAGCCGAAACTTGCGCCGTGGTCAGTGCTGCAGCCTGATCGGACGAGAGGGCCGCGACATTGGCTGTCGAAAGACCGGAAAGTGCAGCAGTGGTGATGGCGGCAACATCGGCGGCCGAGAAGCTGGCGATATCAACCGTTGACAAGGCACCGATCTGGGCCGAATTCAACGCACCGACAAGAGCGGGGCTCAAAGCCTCGACCTGGGTGGAGCTCAAAGCACCGACCTGTGCGGTCGACAGACCGGTGACAGATTTTGACGTGAGGGCACCGATTTGCCCCGTCGAAAGGCCGGCGACATTGTCGGTGGTCAGCGCGGTGACTTGAGTGGCGCTGAGGGTACCGACCTGCGAAGCACTCAAAGCGCCAACCTGGGTCGAGGTAAGCGAATGGATCTGCGTCGTCTTCAGAGCCGAAACTTGCGCCGTCGTCAGCGCAGCGGCCTGATCGGACGAAAGGGCCGCGACATTGGCGGTCGAAAGACCAGCGAGCGCAGCAGTCGTAATGGCGGCAATATCGGCAGTCGAGAAGCCGGCGATATCGGCCGTCGACAAGGCGCCGATCTGGGCCGAATTCAAGGAGCTGATAAGGACGGGGCTCAAAGCTTCGACCTGGGTGGAGCTCAAAGCACCGACCTGTGCGGTCGACAGACCGGTGACAGATTTCGACGTGAGGGCACCGATTTGCGCCGTCGAAAGGCCGGCGACATTGTCGGTGGTCAGGGCAGTAACCTGTGTTGCATTGAGGGTGCCGACCTGAGCGGCGGTCAGCGCACCGACCTGCGTCGAAGTCAGGGCGTGAACCTGCGTGGTCTTCAGGGCAGCGACTTGAGCCGTGGTCAAAGCCGCAGCCTGGTCGGACGACAGCGTTGCAACATTCGCTTCCGACAGCCCACCGAGAGCGGCAGTGTTGATGGCGGCGATATCGGCGGTCGAAAGGCCGGCGACTTCAGCGCTGCTCAGGGCGCCGATCTGAGCGGAGTTCAAGCTACCAATCTGGGCAGTGGTGAGTGCCGCGACATTAGCGGAGCCGAGAGCACCAACCTGGGCCGAGGTGAGCCCGGTGACCGACTTGGCGCTGAGCGCTGCCACCTGGCTGGTCGACAGGCCTGCGACATTATCGGTGGTGAGCGCGCCAACCTGAGCCGCACTCAGCGTGCCGACTTGCGAGGCGTTCAGAGCGCCGAGCTGGGTCGAGGTCAGAGCGTGAACCTGCGTGGTCTTGAGCGCCGCAACCTGTGCCGTGGTCAGTGCTGCGGCCTGATCGGACGAGAGGGCTGCGACATTGGCTGTCGAAAGACCGGAAAGTGCAGCAGTCGTGATGGCGGCAATATCAGCGGTCGAGAAGCTGGCGATATCATCCGTTGACAGGGCAGCGATCTGGGCCGAGCTCAAAGCGTGGAGCTGCGAGGTCGTCAAGGCTCCGGCTTGCGACGAGCCGAACGCGCCGATCTGGTCAGCGCCGAGGGCGGCGACTTGTTCCGTGCTCAGGTTTTCTATTTTTGCCGTGTCGAGAACAGCCAATTGGCCGAGGCTCAGACCCTTGATCGCACCTGCGGATACAGCACTCATCTGGTCGGTCGAGAGCGCTGCAATTTCGTCGGTCTGCAGCGCTTTAATCTGCGATGAGGAAAGCGCTTTGATCTGCGTGGTGCTCAACGCTGCCACGTCACTGGTCGTGAGAGATGCAATGACGGTGGTGGTAAGAGATTTAATCTGATTGACGGTCAAAGAAGAAATGATTGAGGTCATTGGTGTGGGGCCCCTGATGTTAACCTATGGCAGATGTCATTTCTCAGACGCCGACAGCGTGAAAAGAGCGCGCCATCTCTTGACCGCGGCTTCGGACGCGCGACGCGCCGAACCCGTGACACCCAGATGACCGAGAGCCTTTATGGCGCCTGCCGCTTCAGGATCCTGCCGGACGAAAAGAATATTGTGAGAAACATGGCTCTCGAGAGCCGAAGCGTCGGAGGGGCTTCATGCATGCAGGGCCCGCAATGGCCTTGCTTCCAACGCCTGTTTACATAAACGTCTCGCTATTGCTGAGCCGCTTGATCAAAATCTACACTTCAGCACGGGCTGACATTGCGCCATCAGCTGTGTCTTAACCATAGGACTAAAGGGGTGCCTTTAATTTCGGGTTAACGGAGCAATATTTTTACTCAAAATCTCAAAGACAACCTAAATGATATCTTGATCTGCAATACACTAAAACAATAACCGTATAGTTTAACACAGTTAATTTGCGACGATTTCGTGAAGGTAAATTTAAAACTCGTAAAAAAATGCATATTCGCCATTGCACGCATGCTTTAGAAGTGCTTATTTTGACAATGGTGGTATAATCTTTAGAAAAGTCATGGATTTTTTGCCATATTATTTCTTTTGCGAAAAATATATCGAATATATTCAGAAATTGTATTCTGAGATAATCGGGTATGTTTTCGTAAAAGTCTTTATGTTGCTTTCAAAGCTCAACTGCAATCATAAGGTTTTTTAGTATATGAAAAAACATTTACTGCAGATTGAATAAAATTCAATCTGCAGACAAACCAGCGACAAGCCCAAAGCAAGCTAGCATCGATAAACAAACGTAATGCCAATTTCCCTCGGTCTCGGAACCGACTGAAACATTACTCGTTGTAGGATGCTCATGCTCATTGATAATGCAGCTGCCTCGAATATTCTTCTTCTCTTCGCAGAACTACAGGCTAGGGCTCGGAATCAACAGCTGTCCCTGCCCGATCTTTTGCAATTTGTTGAGGAGTTGAGCGCAACAGGACAAGCGAGCCTCGCAGCCGAGCTTTATAAGACATGGATCGCGTTCAACGACACGCATCCCTTGCTGCACGTTATATATTTCAATTACTCGGTCACCTTGCGGCAGCTTGGGGATGTGGCGGGAGCGATCCACGCCCTGCGTGCCTGTTTGAAAATCGATCCGCGGTTCGGGCAGGCATATGTCAACCTCGGCCGCGCGCTCGAAGATTGCGGTCTAACCGGCCAGGCCGTCCAGTCATGGCGGAGCTATCTGGAAGTAACGAACGAGATCACGGCGGAACGAGCCAGCCACCGCTTGATGATGTTGCAACATATTGGCCGCGTTCTCGAGAATGCCGGTCGTTTTGATGAGGCGGAGGGCGCGTTATGGCAGGCCATTGAATTGCGGCCTGACAAACCCGAATCCGCTCAGCATTGGACATCATTGCGGCAACGCCAGTGCAAGTGGCCAATGTTGGTTGGGTCAGAGCATGTTTCGATCCGTCAGTTGTTCGACGCGATGTCTCCGCTGACGCTTGCCTGCCACGCCGATGACCCGCTTTTCCAGCTCGCCAAGGCCTATCGCTATTGCAAGTCACTTGTGGGGCGACCCGATTTAAGCGGCTTTACGCGGATTTCACCACGACGGAAGTCTGGAACCGGAAAGCGGCTGCGCGTCGGCTACGTATCATCCGATTTGCGCGATCATGCGGTGGGTTTCGCTCTTCGCGAAGTCTTCGAAACGCACGACAAGAACAGTGTCGAGATCTATGCATATTATTGCGGCGATCCCTCACCCGAAGATGCCACGCAATCGCGAATCAAGAGCGCAGTCGATTGCTGGCGTGAAATCTCCGGCCTTAGCGACCGCGACGCAGCCGGGCAGATCGTCGCCGACGAGGTCGACATCCTCATTGACGTCAACGGCTACACAAAGCACGCGCGGACCAAAATCTTCGCGCATCGCCCGGCGCCCGTCATCGTCAATTTTTGTGGCTATCCCGGCACCATGGGCAGCCCGTTTCATCAATATATCATTGCCGACGAGCAGATCATTCCGCGTGAAAATGAGATTTACTATACGGAAAAGGTGCTGCGGATTCCTTGCAATCAGCCCATCGATCGCAAGCGGCAGATCGCCGAGCGTCCGCGGCGCTCCGAGGTAGGATTGCCGGAAGACGCGTTCATATTCGCCTGCTTCAACGGCATGCAGAAGATCACAGCTGCCTGCTTTGCGCGCTGGATGACCATTCTCTCCGAAACGCCCGACAGCTTCCTCTGGCTTCTGACCGGCGGCGAGGATGTCGACCAGCGCCTGAGGCAAGCAGCCGAGCAGCGCGGTGTCGCGCCCGAGCGCCTGATCTTCGCGCCGAAGGCGCCCAATCCCAAGCATCTGGCACGCATTGGGCTGGCCGATCTTTTTCTCGATACCTTCCCCTACGGCGCGCATTCCACAGCCGGCGATGCTCTGACGATGGGCCTGCCGGTCCTGACGTTCCCCGGCGCCGGTTTCGCGTCGCGGTTCTGTTCGAGCATCGTTTCGGCCGCAGGCGCACGAGGTCTGATCTGTGACAGCCCGGACGACTTCATCCGAAAGGCCGTCGGCTTTGCGCGGAACCCTGAAAGCCTGACAGAGATAAGGAATGCCCTGGAACTTCATCGCGATGCCAGCGTGCTGCGCGATATTCCGGCTCTCGTCCGCCGCCTTGAGCAACTGTACTGGCAAATGCAGAGCGAGAGTGAACGCGGTGAAACGCCGGTGCCGGATCTCGGTAATCTCGATCTCTATTATGAGATCGGCTCAGAGATCATTGCTGAGAATATCGAGTTCGAAAGCGATTTCGCCCGTCGCCAGCGTTACATCGAGAAGTTGGCGCAATGGCATGCCTTTTCACCGATCCCGCACGATAACCGCCTATGGACGGCAGAAATCGCCAATGCGTTGTAAGCGGCACCACACCAGGAAGCGAGGCTGAAATGGCTCCAGTAATTCTTGTCACATTTGCGGGCAGACAGAAAAGAATGGAAATTCTGACCCGGTACGTCCAGTCCGCCATGGATGCCGGGATCATAGACGAGTGGCATGTGTGGGATTTTACGCGCTCGCAACAGGACCATGAGTGGGTGACGCGCCAATTCGGGCCGATCCGCTATATGGGCTCCGCCGCGCTATATCAGTCCGCCGGATCGGTGGCGCCTAACCAGCCGCTCCGCCTTAGCGCAACGATCACCAACGATTTCCACATTGCCATCGTACCAAATGATGGCAGTGACAACTATTTCGAGCTGGTCGTCGGCGGCTGGAGCAATTCGCACTCCGTTTTGCGCAAGCTTCCACGCAGCGCGCTCAAGAATTTCGATCGTGACGATGCAACGACTGTCTGGAGCCGGCCGACGCCGGGCGTCCTATCTCCGGGCATTGCAAACCAGATCGTACTCAATATCGATGCCGCCGGTATTCCCTCACTCCATGTCAACAACGTGGTGGTCGGTCAGTGGTCGGACGTCGACCTAGCGGCCGGTGCATCGATCATGGTTCGCGGTGGCTGGGGTGCGGACCTGGAATTAGGGAACGTACGATCGCGAATACAACGCTTCGTCGGCAATCCAAACGAGCAGATGCCCTATTGGCAAGCTTATGATTTCTACGCAAAACGACTGAGGACATATGCCGACTCGATATTCCTGAAGTGCGACGACGACATCGTCTACATGGATGTCGAGAAGCTCAGCGATTTCATCGAATTCCGGCGTACCAATCCGAAATATGTGCTGGTCTCCGCCAATGTCGTAAACAACGGGGTCTGCGCCCACTGGCAACAGGTGGCCGGTTCCATTCCCGAGGCAATCGGCGAATTTGAACGGCCGCCCGGCGGCTTCGGCGGAAGCCTGTGGCAAAGCGCGGAACGCGCCAACAACCTCCACGAGTTTTTCTTGCAGACCGACAGCAAGCATCTTCCTTTGCCGAGCAAAGTGATCGAGTGGAAAGAACGTCAATCGATCAACTTTATCGCATGGCTCGGCAAGGACCTCGTGCATATGGCTTTGCCGGAAGGCGATGATGAGCGTGCGCTGACGGTTGACCTGCCGGAGCTTCTCGACCGGCCCACGGCGATCTACTCGGACTTCACGGTCAGCCATCTCAGCTTCGGACCACAGGAAAATGGCTTGGCACTGGATCGTTTGATTAACGCCTATGACGAGCTGATGCGCAGCGCGATCGCGGTGTAGCGCTCCTTTTGTTTGCGTAGACTTTCTGAATGCGAGATTGGAGCATCTTGGAATGCGAGCTAGCGGAAAAATCGGTATTGCAGGCGCGGGACTGTCAGGGGCGGTGATCGGACGGGAGCTCGCACTGGCAGGTCACCAGGTCGAGATCTTTGATGCACGCGACCACATCGCTGGAAACTGCCATACGGAGCGCGACAAGGACACCGGGGTCATGGTCCATGTCTATGGCCCGCACATCTTCCATACCGATGACACCGAGGTCTGGGACTATGTGAACAGCTTCCAGACCTTCAGGCCCTATAAGAACCGTGTGAAGACGACGTCAAAGAGCCAAGTTTATTCCTTGCCGGTCAATCTGCACACAATCAATCAGTTTTTCGGGAAGACCTTCAGGCCGGATGAGGCCCGCGCCTTCATCGAAGTGCAGGCGGATGGATCCATCGACGATCCGCAGACATTCGAGGAACAGGCACTCCGCTTCGTCGGCAGGGATCTCTACGAAGCCTTCTTCGAGGGATATACCCAAAAGCAGTGGGGCTGCTCGCCGACGGAATTGCCCGCATCCATCCTGAAACGGCTACCGGTGCGCTTCAACTACGACGACAACTACTTTGCTCACAAATATCAGGGAATGCCTGAAAGCGGCTATACGGATATGGTCGACCGTATTCTCGACCATCCCAACATCAACGTCAGTCTCAAGACCCGCTTCCACAGAACACAGAAGCAAGATTTTGCCCATGTGTTCTATTCCGGCGCGCTCGACGGCTATTTCGATCACGAATTCGGCCCATTAGGATATCGAACACTCGATTTCGAACGATTCGAATATGATGGCGATTACCAGGGCTGCGCGGTGATGAATTATGGTGACGTGAGCGTGCCCTATACGCGGATCACCGAGCATAAGCACTTCTCGCCTTGGGAAGAGCATAAAGGATCGGTTTGCTATCGCGAATTCTCGCGGGAATGCGGCATTGATGACATTCCTTATTACCCAATCCGCCTCGTCAAGGACAAAGAGCAGCTCGCTCAATATGTGCAGCGTGCAAACTTGGAAGCATCGATCACCTTCGTCGGGCGGCTCGGCACCTATCGCTATCTCGACATGGATCTGACTATTCGCGAGGCATTGGATACGGCACGGCTCTATCTTGCTCGAAAGGCGGACAACGCATCCATGCCAGCCTACCTGCATTCATCGATCTAGCCGTAAAAGAAGGCAGCGCGTAGACGATCTGAATCGCACCGGATTTGCCGGAGGCTGTTTCGTTTAGGTTATGCGGCCATGGCCGGTGCGTCCAGCATGGCGTAATACTGCTCCTCAGCTTCGGCAGGCGGTATGTTTCCGATGGGCTGCAGGAGCCGTCGATGATTGAACCAATCGATCCATTCCAAGGTGGCGAATTCCACCGCCTCGAAGCTGCGCCATGGTCCGCGCCGGTGAATGACCTCGGCATTGTGAAGACCGTTGATCGTTTCGGCGAGCGCGTTGTCGTAGCTGTCGCCGATGCTTCCGACGGAAGGCTCGATGCCTGGCAAGGGCCTTGTCCAGGCGTTAATGAAACAACCTGACATCGGCTTCTGGACTGTTGTGAACTACCTTACCAGCCATAGCTGAAGGTAGCGCCACTGCCGTTATCCCCATCCTGCACCACGTCGGTTTCAGTATTTCGCCCGTATTGGAAAATGCCATACGCATTGTTGTTGCCGTTCTGCCGCAAGGTTGCGGAATGGCCGTTGCCCCGCTGCTGGATGAAGCCGAGGTTGCCACGGCCAGCTTGAGCGATGCCAGCCGCATTACCCCGGCCCAGCTGCCGGATGTCGGCGTCCTTCAGACCGCGGTAGAGCGAATAGACGCGCAGTCCGGTTGAAAAAAGACCCGCATCCTCGGCATTGTCCGGCGCGAGATTGAACGAGATCCGGCCGCCGGCATAGGCCGGCACAGACAAGGCTGCCAGCCCCAGGCTCCCGGCAAGAAGAGTGACGGTAAGGATCTTAAACACGTTGCGGGTCATTCTGATCTCCATTGGCCGGCTGCCTTAGCCGATGATCAACCTTCGCATCTTTAAGCTGAACCCAGTCGGAATTGCCCGTTCAGTTGTCGTTCAGTCGTTGTGGCCTGATCAAAAGCAAAAGGGCGCCAGAAACCCCAGCCACTTACTCAAATGTGGAATCGATTTGTGGGGCGGTTCCACATCACCGCAAAGTTTTCGTCGGTGCAATTTTCGCGTTCGAAAGCTGGTAGTCGAGCGCCTTATGGCTCTTGAAAAACCCAAGTTGTTGGGTTATTTTCGAGCATGGTCACCGTTCTCCGCGAAGCAGGAATGCGATTTGTCATTTACACGGATGACCACGAACCGGCGCACACCCATGTCTATGGAGATGGGGAGGCCCGAATCAATATCCTTGATCTCACCGTGATATCAAACCGGGGAATGAAGAAGCGGGATTTAAGCGTAGCCCTTGCCATTGTTCAGGCGAACAAGCGCCTGTTCATCGAAAAATGGGAGAGCATCCATGGGTGAAGTTGTCTTTGAAGATCGTCACTACCGAGAAGCTACCGTGAAGGGGGAGGCGGAACGCGCCCGCGCGCCTATCCCGGCATCAGCCCGTTTCGATGAGGCATCCGGCCGCATCGTTGTGGATTTTACCAACGGCGCTGCGTTCATGGTGCCTGCCCGATCGATACAAGGCCTGGAGAATGCAACCGTTGCGCAGTTGGCGGAGGTCGAGCTTCTCGGCGGCACCGGCCTGCATTGGGAAAGCTTGGACGTGGATTTTACCATCTCCGGGTTGATGAACGGCATATTCGGCACTGCGAAGTTCATGGATGCGCAGCGCCGAGGCGGTCAGTCCCGTTCAACGGCCAAGGTAGAGGCAAGCCGTGCTAACGGTGCCAAGGGCGGACGCCCCCGGAAGAACGGCTAGGCGCTTGCAGATAGCTGATGTAAAGCCCCGCCGTCACGAGCGCTCGACGACGTTGCCACTCCCAGTCGCTAAACTGTTAGCCGCCAGGATAAGACTCTGGCGTAGATGAAAGGTTCGCTTGCGGTTCAACCCGGTCATCTACTGTGGGCAAGGACACGCCCGTGATTTGCGCGTAGTTGTCATCGCACTTCACGGACAAAGACAGGCCCATCCCCATTCTTCGCGCTTGGTGACTATTCGAAGTGCAAGTCCGCCAGGGCCAGTCGAAGCCGCTTTGGGTCTTCCGCAAAAATCTCCGGCATCAGCAATACCCCCGACAACCAATGTTGTAACAGACATTGCTACCGATCATTCAAACGAATCCACATTTAGGTAAGTGGCTGGGCCAGAAACCGGCGCCCTTTTAAAGAGATCTGCAGAGTGTGGAGGCCGTTCTATAGCGCGGCGATCAGGATGAGACGCTAGCGACAATCTAGATGAGACTCTTAAGTCGCGGTCGGGGTGAAGGTATCATGTTGATTGTCGCTGGCAAGAGTCTCGTCGGTTGCTGATGCCGCTCCGCGACAAACGTGGCGGAGCTTTTGACTGTCGCGAACGAAGCAGGCCTTCCACGCTGACGTTTGGCTTCCATGGCTGATCTGCGCCGGTAGCTTTCGACATTCATCTCGAAGATCGTCGCGTGGTGCACGAGACGGTCCACCGCGGCGAGGGTCATGGCGGGATCCGGGAAGACCCTGTTCCATTCTCCAAAAGGTTGATTGGCAGTGATCATGATGGATCGCCGCTCGTAACGGGCGGAGATGAGTTCGAAGAGCACACTGGTTTCGGCCTGGTCCTTGGTGACGTAGGCCAGATCGTCGAGGATGAGCAGATCGAACTTGTCGAGCTTGGCGATGGCGGATTCGAGCTGGAGCTCACGCCGTGCGACCTGCAGCTTCTGGACGAGGTCGGTCGTGCGAGTGAACAATACCCGCCAACCGTTCTCGATCAGCGCGAGGCCGATGGCTGCAGCGAGATGGCTCTTTCCGCCGCCCGGCGGCCCGAACAGCAGGATGTTAGAGGTGGCTCGGTTTGTCTGAACAGCTTGCGACGTTTGGCTAAGTGGATTTCCGCCTCGATTATGCCGCCACCATCATCGGTGTCAGCGCGTTGAAGTAAGCCTGGTCCGGCGTCTGCCGGTCAAGGGATGAATGTGGACGTCGGGTATTGTAAAAGGTCAAATAGCGGCCGATGCCAGCGCGGGCCTCGGACACGGTCTTGTAGGCATGGAGATAGACCTCCTCGTATTTGATCGACCGCCAGAGCCGCTCGACGAAGACGTTGTCCCGCCATGCGCCCTTGCCATCCATCGAGATTTCAATCCCGGCCTTCTTCAGCACCGCCGTGAAGTCGATGGAGGTGAACTGCGATCCCTGGTCGGTATTGAAGATGTCTGGCTTTCCATATCGGCAAAGAGCTTCCTCAACCGCCTCGATACAAAAGGCCGTCTCCATCGTGATCGACAGCCGCCATGAAAGCACTCGGCGACTGAACCAATCGACGACGGCGCAGAGATAGACAAAGCCCCGCGCCATGGGGACGTAGGTCAGGTCCATTGCCCACACCTGGTTGGGTCTGGTGACCGTCAGCTTCCTGAGCAGATACGGATAGACCTTGTGACCAGGTGCCGGTTTCGACGTGTTGGGACGACGATAAATCGCCTCAATGCCCATCTTCTTCATCAGCGTCGCAACGTGAAGCCGAGCGCATCGGATAAAAAATCGTTCTCAAGCGTCAGTTCCCCAATCTTGGCGTGCAGGGTTTTGACATCGACGGTCGGAGTCGCCGGTTCCGCTTTGGCGTCATCGCCGAAAACGCCTGTCGCCCCCTCAAGGAGCTGGTCCTTCCACTGCTTGATCTGATTGGCATGCACGTCGAACTGCTGCGACAATTCCACCAGCGTCTGTTCACCCCTGATGGCGGCAAGCGCCACCTTCGCCTTGAAAGCCGGGCTGTGGTTCCGGCGTGGTCGTCTCGTCATGCTCTCTCCTGTTTCCGGCATCTAAGCCAAAGTCAGGCAGAAATTCCACTTATCCTTGCTGTCCAGTTTTTCCGAACCAGCTCTGTTGGCACCTTTGGCGAGCCAGCTATCGCCTGCGGCAATGGCCATGACCTGGGCCTTTGAGACCATGGGCACGGCGTCGAAGGCGAAGCTATCGAGCGTCTTTCCGGGCGGCAGATGCGCCTCGGCGAGGTGACGTTCGATCCTGCGATGCGCCCGTTCGGCCAGTTCGTGTTCGGCAATGGCCGAGAGGAAACGAGCCGCTGGCCATCCTTCACGATCGGCCTGCTCCGCAAATTGTGGCCACAGCATTTTGATTGTCGGCAGCCTCAATTCATTGAGCATGATGCCGAGCCGGGCTTCGTCGATGATGTGATTGGTCTTCATGCGACCTCTCCCACGTAAGCCGAACTGATCAGGGCTTCATAGCCATTGAGCGATGCGAGTTGCACATGAACGATCGGCAACTGATCGGGGTCCGGGCCGAAGGCCGTTCTCAGGGCCGCCAAGTCAGGCAGTTTGTGGGCGTCGAGCATTCTGGCAAGCTCCTCGGCCAGTTCACGCTCGCAGCCGCGATCGTGCGCCAGCGCCAGCAGTTCGACGGTGATCTTGCAAGCCTGCCGGTCAGGGAGTTGCTCGATGAGAGCGTCGAAAGTCCGTCGGTATTCCGGCCGCGGGAAGAGCTTGTCGCGATAGACGAGGTTGAGAAGCGCCATCGGCTTTTTGCGCAGAGAGTGGATGACGTGGTGATAGTTGACGACCTGATCGTGCTTGCCACTCGCCTGGGCGCGCCCTCGGGGCAGCGTCAGTAGATGCGTGCCGCCGATGAAGACGTCGAGGCGATCGTCAAACAAACGCACACGCAGCCGGTGGCCGATCAAACGGGAGGGGACGGTGTAGAAGACCTTGCGCAAGGCGAAGCCGCCGGTGCGCGACACGGTGACGCCACCTCTTCAAAGTCGGTGGTGCGGCGCTCGGGAAGCGCCTGCAGATGCGGGCGCTCGGTATCGATGCGCTTGCCATGCGCGGCATTGCGACGGCTGACGATCTCATCGATGAAGGCACGGTAGGAGCGGAGATCGTTGAAGTCTCTGGTGCCGCGCATCAGAAGTGCATCGCGGATCGTGTTCTTGAGGTGGCCGTGAGAACTTTCGATCGAGCTGTTCTCGTGGGCGACACCCTTGTTGTTACGGGTTGGCGTCATTCGGTAATGAGCGCACAGTTCCTCATAGCGGTGCGTGAGATCGACCTTGGCATCGGCATCGAGGTTGCGGAAGGAGGCCGACAGGCTGTCGCTGCGGTGATAGAGCGGCGAGCCTCCAACGGACCACAGGGCGTTTTGAAGTCCCTCCGCCAAGGCGACGAAGCTTTCGCCGCCAAGAATGACATGGGCATGCTCAAAACCTGACCAGACCAGCCGGAAGTGATAGAGCAGATGGTCGAGCGGCTGACCGGCGACCGTCACGCAGAGGCTGCCCATGTCGGTAAAATCCGACAGCCCTAACCGGCCGGGCTCATGTGTCTGACGGAAGATCACCTCCTGCTCCTGGCCGTGAGCGGCCCGCCATGACCGGATGCGCCGCTCGAGTGTCCGGCGAATGCCTTCGGACAGCTCGGGATGACGCCGCAACATCTCGTCATAAACGGCGACTGCACGAATGCCGGGAGCGGCCTTGAGGAGCGGAACCACCTCCGCGTCAAAGATATGCTCAAGCGGATCGGGGCGACGCCGACCGCGTGGCGGCTTGTTTTGCGACGGAAGGCGCTGCTCCTTCTCCATACGGAAAGCCGTCGCCCGGCTAATCGACGCCTTCGCGGCGGCGACCTCAACAGAATGCGTTTGTCGATACTTCATGAATGATCTCATCTGATGATCGGTTACATGGCGACCCGGCACAAAGGTGGTTCTCCATTCCAGAAAACCGCCAGCGTAGCGGGCCGACCGCGATCATGAGACGCCGAAATTTTGCGCCGCGGCGGGGGTGTAACTCCGGTCGGGCTACGCCCTCCCTACGTCACACCCCCGCCGCAGAGTCTCATCCTGATTGACGCTGAATCTCACCGTGATTGCCGCCGCGCACCGTTCAGTTGTCGCCGATCTGCTTCGTGCAGCTGACACTCTTGTCCCCGATCACGACATCCAATGTCGCCTTGTATTTGGTTCCTTCGGCGTCGAGCGAGACGGAGCTGAGGATAGCCGAATGTCCCGGCGTCGCATCAAAGTCGCCACTCTGGTTGATCGTGGAGCTTCCGCCGTCTCCTGATTTCTCGACATGGAAGGTGTAGGTCCCGCCGACATGGCTGTCGGCGTGGACGAGCGCATCCAGTCTCACCATGCCTGCTGCAGGTGTTGCTTTGATTTCGCAAAGCTGCGCCTCATCAGATTGGTTCGCAGTCGTCATGGCCGCAACCGCGCCGACGGGAAGCAGGACCAGCGCAAGAATGGCCATCAGGCGGCGTGGATGTTTGACGCTATTTGGCATGGGTCGTCTCTCCTAATGGTCTGCTGTCGCGATTCTGACCTCTTTTGCGTCATCGTGCGGCCGCTTACGGGCAGGCCTGGACGAAGGCGGCGACATTGCCGTTGCCGCCCTGGTTGACATTGGCGCTGCAGCCATGACCGACCTGGACACCAGCCGCGATGTTGCCGTTGCCGTCCTGGGTAAGGATGGTCGTATGGTTGGAGCCAAACTGGCCGATGCCGGCGACGTTGCGGTCGCCGTTCTGATAGGTGGCGCCATAGTTGTCATTGCCTTGCTGACCGACAGCCGAAAGGTTATGGCGACCATATTGATGGCCAACAATCCGGTTGTAGCCACCGCTCTGGTAGGTTCTGATCCGGTTTCCATATCCTTCCTGCGCACCACCGGCAGAGTTCGACCAGCCATATTGCTCGATACGCACATCGTTGGCCATGGTGGGAGCTGCGGCGGTGAGGCCAACGAGAGCGACGAGTGCGGTTGCAATGAAAGACGTGCGGATCATGTCAGTGTCTCCTCAGGCGGATAGGACCGCGGTTGAACGTCTTTCTTTTAGACGCCCTCGTTGGAACGGAAGCTGAAGGCACCATTCAGTCGGGGTTCATTCGCAGAGATCGGCGCCTACCTCCTCGTATCAGGATGCCTGCGAAGCGCTCGGTCCTGAAAACGCCGCAGCCGTGATGGCATATATCCTGGAGAGGGTAGGGCACACGCCATTCAAGCCGGGCACGGACGTAACCTTCGTCGGTGCCGCCTTTGCTCCAAATAGCGTGGCAGCTTCTTCATGAACATGCGGGCTGAAAGTCGGCCCAGTTCAAAAGCGCCTGCGCGTTCATGGGCCGCGCTTTTGGCGTGCGAAGACCCGTAAGACGTGGCGTGGGTTGATCGACAAAAAAGGGAAGATGCCCTTGACGGTTGGGAGCTAACCACGGGCGAAGGCGTGACCCATGTTCCGATCGATTGGCGCTTTGCGATGGGCGGTAAGATCGAGGGGGAGAGATGTTCGAGCGCAACCCCGTCGGGATCGGATTCATCGACGAGGATCGGTTTCAAGAAAGGTCCTAGTGGCCTGCATCTCAGATCGAGAATGCGGATTTTCCTATTCGCGCCGTAAGCGACAGACTTCCGCCGGCAGGGCTCGACGCCGCAGAATAGATGCTGGGTGTTCGAATGCCTCCCAGCTATCGCAGGTTTCTTACGACCTTGGGGGTAGGCTCGTTTGATGATGCCGAATTCTATGGGATCGTTGTGAACAAGATACCAGGCAGTTCGGTGCCTAGTATGATCTGGCGGACTTTGGAGGATCGTAAACTCGCCGGCTGGCGAACTTCGAAAGCTCCTTCGATATGATCGATGAATTCCTCTGCGGTGATGCAGGATTTTCATCGTTCTGGCGGTAGCTGCAGGCTGCGACCATGCCGTTCTTGCACAAAATTCGCCAGTTATTTTCAGAACCCATCAGGTTGTAGTATAATTTGTAAAGTTTATATTCGATTAATATCATTAAAATTTCAAATACTGATAGTATTAAAATATATAACCATCGATTGAATTTAGAAGACAATTGATGATTTCATCGTATTGATGATGTATTTTAAAATTTGACGCGACATTAGAGACGATGATTGTTATAATCATCCGATTCCCTGCTTGTTGTTCGGGAATAATATTTATTGCCGCATTCAGCATTTTTACGACTGGCAGGCGGTTCCGGTGATCGAGAAATTCGGATTACATCAGCTGGATATGAAAAACTTCGCAGGGGAGCGAGAACGCTCTGCGGATGAGGTTTTCAGCGGGATTGACAATTTCCCGAAGCCATCTCGCGTGGCTATCAAGCCGACAGTGCAGCGGGAGGCAATATGGATCGACGCGAGGCAAGATGCGGATAGTGGCGCGGATGTTCTAAGGCCGATGAGGTCAACTGCTCTTGGAATTGCTGCCAACGTCCAATCACCCTACCGAGCAAAGCAGGTCAGACTGGCCAAGCGGCTGATCAAAGAAGCCATACCGGACGTTCGACATCTTTTTAATCGGGCACGGTGTTACCGCGACATCCAATATGATTCCGCCGGCAGAGTGGTCGGAAAGCTTATGTCGCGGTCCTCGGTCGATGTTGTTGCGTTAATCGGTGCTGAAAAGCCCGAAGGCGGTCAGGAAGGAACTCTCCTTCATTCGTTGGCCGTAAGCGCATCGATGATTGCATTTGGCCGGAGTTTGGGATTGGACGAAGATGCGGTAGGCCCTCTCGGTTTCGGCGGACTGCTACATGACATCGGAAAAATGGGTTTATCAACGAAGCTATTGGAGAGATCTGGCCCGTTGAATACCGCCGAGCTCATGGTTATCCGCACACATCCAGAGTTGGGCCACGAGATGCTCAGGCAAATCGAGGGCATACCGAAAGCCGTTCTGAACATTTGTCTCTATCACCATGAGAGGTTCGATGGCTCCGGCTATCCATACGGGCTTGCCGGAGCCGAAATCCCCGAGGTTGCACGCATCGCTGCAATCTGCGACGTATACGACGCTCTTACGACCATGAGGCCATATAAGACCGCATGGTCCCCTTGCGAAGCAATCGATGCGATGCTCAGGTCAACCGGACAGTTCGACCCCGTGCTGTTGGACGCGTTCGTATCGTGGATGGCACGCGACGGCGTCACCCAATAGATCAGAGGATCGCGGACAGGTGGCGTTGCGGCCGAACCGTGGCTGCGTTCAGTTCGCGACAATTTTGTTGCGCCCGCCATCCTTCGCCCGGTAAAACGCGTGACCGACCCGCGCAGAAGATCTCCGATCCAAGCACCGAAACAATCGCAGAGCGACGACGCCGATACCGATTGTGGCAACGAGATCGGGATTGAGCTCGTGCGATATTGCCAATCGGAGGATTGCCTACCTGATCTGTTCGGCAATGATCGCGGCCCCCCAGGTTGATCAGTATAGGAAAGTGGAACCGCAAACTTTTTGCCGCCATAACGGGCAATCACGCTATTGGCTGACATAATTGCAATCTTTATTGCGCAACCAAATTTATTTGAGACAATCGTCACCGGCCAGATCGCCATAACGATCACCAAACGGCTCGAACAAGTCGATATCAATCATCAACAGGCCGACTTTTCGTCCCTCTGATTGGCCACCTTGCGGCTCCCGCAAGAGTGCGCCGTCGAAGAAATCGCTCACCCGTTTCATCCAGTCGCGCTACAATATCGCCGAGCGACGGAGCTGGATCGCCGATCGTGGCGATGAACTTCGGTAAGTACGCGAGACGGGGCGAAAGATCTGACCTTTGGAAGATCTGCAACCAAAACAATATTTCTTGCAATAGTGCAACTATGTTGCATTCGGTAATGAAACAGGCCGATACTGCTTGCCATCCTTTTAAACAACATATGGCGCAGTAATCATTGCTAAATATGAAGATCTCGTAATATATTCGCCGAAAGCGGTTGCTACGTTCCGGTAAGTTACGACTTGCGCCGTTCGCTCGATGAGACTGCGATTATTGATTCGCATGCTTCGATGCGAACGGACCAGTTCAAACTGGACAATGGCCGGAATTTGCGTGGCTAGCTTAGGAGGACGAGGCCATATGCCAGAGAACCGAGTGGATCGGTCACAGCGAATTCCATATGAGTCCGAATCCGCCAACGGTTTAGAGGCGACAATTTCGCTTTGGGATCTCGATCTCAAACTGCTCGATTCCTCCAAGAGATTCAAAGAGCATATCGGCCTTGCGTCCCGGAACGAGATGACGTTGTGGGAGGCCTACCCGGCACTTGCAAAACCGGCGCTTGCCGAGCTCATTCGTCAGGTAATCGATACCAGTGAGCCCCGCACTATCCGGCTTGACGATTCGAGGCGGGGAAAATGCAACTTCCTCGTCTCCTATATCCGAGCGGGGCTCCTGATTGTCGAAACCAACGGAGCTAGCACGAATGGGAGCCCGCCATCCGAAGACAATGAAAAAGCGCGGCTCATCCATCAGGCAACGCACGATGCACTGACCGGATTACCCAATCGCCGCCAATTCAGCGCAGCACTGGCACAACTGCTTCCGGTGAGCGGTAAGATCGAGCCGGCGCTGATGCAGCTCGATCTCGATGACTTCAAGCCCGTCAACGACACGCTTGGCCACGGCGCCGGCGACATCGTGCTGAAACTCGCCGCCGAAAGAATCAAGGAAGCGCTCGGCCGCGGCGGAACGGTCTACCGTCTTGCCGGCGATGAATTCGCCATCATCCAGGTCGGTCCGCAACGGGCCTTCGAGGCAGAAAAACTGGCGGAGGCACTGGTTGCGGAATTCAAGAAGCCGTTCACGGTCAACGGCATCTCTCTCTTCGTCGGCGTCAGCGTGGGGATCGCAATTGCGCCGCGCGACGGCAATGAAGGAGAACAGCTGATGAAGGCTGCCGATGTCGCCCTTTATGCCGCCAAGCAAGAGGGACGCCGGCGTGCGCGGACTTTCGATCCGGCCATGCTGGTCGTGGTCGAACAAAGGGAGCTGCTGCGACGCAGCCTGCGCGTGGCGCTGCAGCACGACGAGTTCTTCATCGAATATCAGCCGCTGGTGGAGCCTCCGTCCAATGTGGTCGGCTTCGAGGCGCTGCTGCGCTGGCGGCATCCAACCCTCGGAATCATTCCGCCGGCGGCTTTCATTCCCATGGCCGAAGCCGACGGTCTCATGCGCGAAATCGGTCAGTGGATGCTGGAGGAAGCCTGCCGCGAAGCCCTGGCATGGCCGGCGCACTATACGCTTGCGGTCAACCTTTCTCCGGCGGAGTTCCTGACACCGGGCCTGACCGATCGCATCTCTCAAACGCTCGATATCGTTGGATTTCCGGCCGAGCGTCTGGAACTGGAAATTACCGAAGGCGTGCTTCTCGAGAGGACGACCAACAATCTGGACACGCTGAACACGCTGAACGTGCTCGGTATTCGGATTTCCCTCGATGATTTCGGCACGGAATATTCTTCGCTCAGCTATCTCAAGAATTTTCCCTTCGATACGATCAAGATCGATCGCTACTTCATCAGGGATCTTCTGCAGGACACTAAAAGCCAGACCATTGTGCGTTCCGTGATCGGCCTCGCCCATGGTCTGGACATGCGGGTGACCGCAGAGGGTGTCGAAACGCAGCCGCAGGTAGCCTGGCTCCAGGAGGAGGGCTGCGACCGCTTACAGGGCTACGGCATCAGCCCTCCGCTCAGCGCCGACAAGCTTGATGATTTCATAAGGCAAGGCGCGCGCACTCAATTCACCCCGACATTCATCGAATTTCATGCTAGCCCGTGAGTCTCTGAAGCGCATTTCATTTGGGAATTTCTCGAGAGGGTACCATGGAGGTGCTAGTGGACGCGGCTTTCGAGCCATTGCTTGAACTGGAGATGGAGATGGCGACCCTGGTGGCGGACTGGTCGCATTGCGACCAATCCGCCACTTATGTGGCCCGCATGGTCAGCCACGATCGTCACGATCCCATCCGCCATGCCAATCTGCTGTCGGCAGCCCTGAACGAGCTCTTCGAGATGTCGTTCCACACCAGAGAGAGCGATGGTGCTCTTACCTGTCGTTTCTACCGAAATGGCTCAACCGAACGCATCGAATTGACCTTTCCCTGCTCGGCCGAGCAACGCAATTCATATGAGACAATCGTTGAACGCATTGGAAACGGCCAGGCGCTCGCAAACTATCTCGATGTCATCACCGATGACGCCGCGCGTGCCGAGCATGCGATCCTTCTCGGCCTTGCCGTCAATTACGATGCCAACATCGAGCTGTCCGGTCAGGATACCGGAATGATGACTTTCGTGGTGGATCTCGCGCTCGAAAGGCTACTTAATTGAGCAACCTCTCCTCTGGCCGTTTCACGGCGCAATTCGACGCCAACAATCAGGAATTCTCTCTATCAGGAGTCCTTAGGCCGCATTCGGTTGCGGAGCTTGCCGATGATCTCGCCCTGCTGCGCAACGGCATCGAGACGGTGAACGGCGTCTGCTATGTCAATCTGAAGCGCGTCACCCATATGAACAATACGGCGTTCCGCGCCCTGGCGCACGTACTCCTCGATGCCACGAGATCGAGGCCGGATCTCAAACTGACGGTCGTCGCTTCGAGCGTTGTTGCATGGGCATCGCGACTGTTTCGTCATTTGAACGATCTGTCGCCCAACATCATCGTCGAGATTTACGATTCCGCCTTCTATCCCGGGCAGACATTCGTAGAGAACCAGAGCTTCATACCGATCCTCCGGACCCAAACAAAAATGACGTGGCGGCATGAGCGCGAGATATTGCCGCGGCACGGCCTTCGCGAGGGTTTGCATATCGCCGACATCTGCTGCGGCATCGGCGATTTCGCCATGCTGTTGCGAAAGGATTTCAAGCCGGCACGGATCGTTGCCCTCGACCATTCGGTGCCCAGCCTGGAATATGCCCGCAAGGTCGCCGAGGATTTCGATGTTACCGACATTGAATATACCTATGGCGATGCATCACAGATGCTGTTCGACAGCGACCAGTTCGATTTCGTGACCTGCAGGCACTCATTGCAGATCTTCGACCGCCCGGATCTCCTGCTTCGGGAGCTCTTTCGCATATGCAAGCCGGGTGGCAGGGTCTATATCACCAACGAAAAGAACTCTCATTGTCTTGGAGAGCCCAGAGCCGACAGTATTCAATGGACCTACAACGAGGTCGCGAAATTGTTTGCTCATTTCGACATGGATGTCGAGATGGGGCCGAAGGGGCGCCGCATGCTGCTGGACGCCGGTTTCACGGATGTGAGAATGGAAAGCTTCATGGTCACCAATCTCGATGGCAATCCCCAGGATTTCGCAGACGTCATTACAGCGTGGCAGAATGTCTATGCCGATGAAATGGCCGTTAGAAGAGGTGATCCTCCAGCATTCATCGAGCGATTCAAGCAAGGTTTCGCCGATCATATTTTCGCTGCACTCCACCCCAGAGGTTATGCCGGCTGGCCCATCTGGGCTTCCTCGGGGCAGAAGCCGCTATGACAGACACCCCAATTGCCAAGCAACGGCTCGGGCTGCGCTCATTTCGTGCCAAGTTTCTGCTCGTCGTTGGGGGAGCGGTCCTGTTCGACCTCATGGTCAGCGGCGGCCTTGCGCTGTGGAACGTGCAGCGCCTTTCGCGCAATGCGACGACGGAGGTGGGGCTGGGGCTGGAGAAGGCGAGCCAGGATTACATCCGTTCCTATGCGGATTCGACCGCAGCCCAGGTCGGTCTGCTGGTCGATCAGGTTCATTCCGACGTGAAGGCGCTGGCGGGTGTACTGCAGGACCAGATCGACAATCCCGCCAGGAGCGGGACTGTTGGCGCCGCCATAGCCCAGGCCTCTCCAGGTGCTGTAACGGTGGCGTATGACCCTGTGGGCCAGTGGGCGCAAAATCTTCCCGGAACGCCCTCCGTGGTCAGCGTCTGGGGCTACCTTTTGGACAAGGATCACCGCCCCCTGCCTCAGGTACAGGCCGATATTGAGTGGAGTGCGGTGCTTAACCTAGTCGCGCCATCGCTGCTGCACAATGGCGCGTCGAAATTGCAGATGTACTATATTGGTCCGAGAGAGCGACCATTATTCCGGACAGCGCCCTATACAACGCAGGCACAGACTTTCGATAAGCTCTATCCCGGGCACAATAGCGCAGACTTCTGGACCTTCTTCTTTCCGGGGCTCTACGAATCCTGGCAGCAATGGGCCGCCAGCCCCTCGTCAAGGCCCGTCGCCGATTACATCACCCAGACCGCTCCCTATACCGATGCGATCACCGGAAAGCTGATCGTCAGCTTTTTCCACCCTTTGTGGACGCCAGATCGGCATCATGTGGCCGGTGCCGCTGGCGCCGATATTACCCTGACGCAGCTTGCCGAAATCGTTGAGCACGTGAAAGTCGCCCAAACCGGTTTCGGCTTCCTCGCCATGTCGAATGGAAACGTCGTCGCAATCAATCCCGTGGGCGAGAAGGTCATCGGCTTGCGTGCCGCCAGCGATGCTGCCGCCAAGGGGGTCACCGGCGTCGACCGATCCTTGCGCAACAGCATGCAAACGGCCATCACCAAGCTGCCGCTCGATACCGATGGCGTGATCCAGCATATCTCCCTCAGCGAACAGGGAGGGGACGTTCCTTATCTCGTGGTCGTCAAGCAGTTGCGCCCGACCAATCTTTGGGTGGATGGGCCTGTGCAGCGCGAGGTCATGTCGCTCGGGATAGTCGTACCCGAGCGCGAGATCTATGCCTCGCTCATTGCCGCCAAGGATGAGATATCGCGGGCGACCAACCGCATCCTGCTCTATCAGATCATGGCGGTCCTGGTGTCCCTGATGATCGTTACGGCGGCGGTCTTTGCTGCGTCCAAACGCGTCACCAGCGGCATCAGCGCGCTGGCGAGCGCCGCCAAGCGCATACAGGCGAAGGATTATTCGGTCAGGGTCGATATCTCGACCAGGGACGAGGTGGCGGAGGCTGGCATCGCATTCAACCGGATGGCGGAGGATATCAGCTTCCACACCGAAAACCTCGAAAAGCTCGTTTCGGACCGAACCCAGGAGATCGAGGCGGCCAAGGAAGAGATTTCAACCCTCAACAGTCAATTGAAGGACGAAAACCTGAGGCTGGGTGCGGAGCTCAATGTCGCCAGGCAGATCCAGCTCATGGTCCTGCCGCGGGCCAAGGAGCTGACGGCAATCAAGCATCTGGAAATCGCCGCATATATGCGCCCGGCCGACGAAGTCGGCGGCGACTACTACGATGTTCTGCAGAACGGAAACAACCTGAAGATCGGCATTGGCGACGTGACCGGCCACGGGCTGGAGAGCGGTGTGCTGATGCTGATGGTGCAATCGATCGCCCGCGCCCTGCAGGAGGCGGGCGAGATGGACCCGGCAAAATTCCTGACCGATCTCAACCGCGCAATCTTCAAGAACATCGAACGGACACGGACCGACAAGCATCTTACCTTGTCGTTCCTCGACTACGACGGCGAGAGACTGACGATATCCGGTCAGCACGAAGACATGATCATTATTCGCCGGGACGGCAAGGTGGAGCGGATAGACACAGGCGATCTCGGTCTTCCGGTCGGCCTCGAGCTTGACATAGCTCCCTTTATCGATACGCGGCAAGTACCCTTCGAGAAAGGCGACATGGTTGTCCTGCATACCGACGGCGTTACCGAAGCGGAGAATTCAAAAGGCGAGCTATTCGGCTTCGATAGGCTTTTGGAGGATGCCCGCCGTCTGCATGGCGGGACCGCGGAAGAAGTGGTCGCGGGCATACTCGACGATTTGATGACTTACATCGGGACCCACAAGATCCATGACGATATTACCCTTGTGGTGATGCGGCACAGGTGAGGAGATGACAACAGCAACTTTCGGCAAGGAAGATCTGGTTTCGTTCGACGCTGCCAATGCCCTTCGCATTCGCCTGTTCGACGGTCCGCTTCATCTGGCATGGCGCCATTCGGCCATGACATCCGACTTTATCGCGGAGACAATGGCGCTCGGTTTCCGCGCTTCCGAGCGCCAATACAAGACGGTGCGACACGATATCGGTTACCTGACCAACGAGCTCATCGAAAATTCCATCAAGTTCCGCGTCTCGGGCGAGATCCTTGTCGAGGCTCTGCTGGATGCCCATCATTTCAAGATGCGGATCGTGAACCTGATCGACTGCAAAGCGACCATCCGCTTCCAACAATTATTGCAGAAGGTAACGGCCGGCGATCCGGGCGATCTCCTCATAGAACAGATCGAGGCGAGTGTTCTTGCAGGCGACAATGCGTCCGGGTTAGGACTGTTGACATTGATGAGCGACTACCAGGTTCAATTGGCCTGGCATTTCGATGAGCATGGTCCGCACAAGCAGATCAAGCTGCAAACCTATGCCGCGATGGCGATTTCATCGGCGTGAACCCGCGAGAGGCCCTTTATGGAAATCAAGGAAGAAGCATTCCGCGTCTGGTCCGAAGGCAGTACCTTATATTTCGATGGGACCATGCGCCTGGCGGGTCCCGATGCCTATGCGCCGGTCTATGATCTGGCCAGGGAGATTCTATATGGAGGCGGCGGCAAGGCGACTTTCGATCTGACCGGTCTACAGTTTTTGAACTCGTCCGGCATCAATTTGCTTGCCAAATTGACGATCGAAGCGCGCAAAAATCCGAATATTCACCTCACCATATGCGGCTCGTCGCAAATCCCCTGGCAGATGAAATCCCTGCCAAATCTCAAGAAGCTCCACCCTCATGTGGATTTACGTTTGACGTAACAACGCCCGTTCATTGCCCAGACATCGTTCGAACTGACAGCCATCTAGCGGTCTTCCCGAAGCTTCGCCTTGACCCTCCGTTGGGCATTTTGTTGCGCAGTTGCAGCCCCAAGTCCCTGTCGATGCGATCGGTTCGTTTGATATTGGTTTCCCAGCCCTCCCGCTCCAGAAGGACGTGGACGCGACGATAGCCATAGCGAACACGCGTCTCGCAGATCTCCCGTATGCGTCTCTCAAGACCGGCCTGATCGGCGCGGCGAGAGGCGTAGTGATAAGTCGAACGATCGATGTTCAGCACCCCACAGGCTCGCCGGATCGAGATCGCCCAGTCGCGGCACATGCCCTTCACCACCTGCCGCTTCCGAGCAGGCCTTAGAGCTTTCGGCGAATGACGTCCCGCACGCAGCATCTCGCGGTCCAGCGTCAGGTCAGCGACGATAATCCGGCGCCCACCATATCCGACGCTCGCGGGTCGCGGTGTCTTGCTCTCCCGGTAGGGGTGCACCTCGACACCATAGCCCTCGAAGAAGCGACGGATATTGGTTCCGTTTGTCTTGTCATCCCGCCATCCTTGAAAAATTCCCGCGAACATAGGCTACGATCGAAACCGCCTCGCCACGGGATATGAATCGGCCTATGAAACGAACGATAAGCATCGCCAATTCGAGAATTTCGCATGATGGAAAGAAAATGGAGCAAGGCGGTTACGATCGCGCTTGAGACACCTGACGAGTGGGTGGTCATAGATACGACTCAAGCGGCCTCCTGGGCAATGATCGAGGACTGGCCGCTTGAGGAGGCTACCGCGCTGGACCGGGCTTTGTCCGTCTGCGCCGATGTGATCAGCGGCAAGCGAACTCCAGAGGATGCTCGCCGGGCGTTCATCGACGCGGTCAAGGAAGCTCGGATTCCGATGAAGGATGAATGACGTCACATCGCCCCCATGATTTGCCGGTACTGAGCATCGACGCAGCCGTCTTCAGGATCCGCAAGGCCGCGGCATCCATGGCATCACGCCGGCCGATTAGCGCGGCAATTTCCCGGTCATCCTTGTAAACAACGCCCCCCAGCCGCCGCTTCCCGGGTTCGGCTCGCACGCTCCGCAGAAGATATGTACGCCAAAAGAAGTATCTGGAATTGGATTGATCTTCTCAATCCCCGCGGTATGTACAGCACGCTTTGAGCGCTTTGCGGCGGACCGAGCCGGAGCGGCCGATGACTTTTCGCTGTTGGCCGCTCCAAATGTCAGTTGTCGGGCCAGTTGATGTACGATCTAGCTCAGCGGTGACGTCCAGCGATTGTCTAGGGGCCGTAACGAACGCGTTCCGATCAGGATGATCTCTTGTCGTGATTGAACATTGATTTCCGCTGAGAACTGGCGTCTGCGTTGGAAAGGGATGTAGATGCTCCCTGCGTTCTCGTCGGACAGTCACAAAAGACCGCTTTTCATCCGTGAAAAACACGCTGCGGATTTGGTTGTTTACCAGTCGGGCCGCTGCCTCCTATCTCTCTCTAACGGCAAACAATCGTGGAGGACGACATGCTGACTGAACCTGACAATGCTACCACAATGGTTCTCTGGAACGGCCGCGAGATTCCGCGTCTAGGTATGGGATGCTGGGCGATCGGCGGCCCTTTTTATGCCGGCGACGTACCACTTGGCTGGGGCGAGGTCGATGACGATGAATCGATCCGCGCTATCGAGCGGGCGGTGGATCTCGGCATTCGCTTCTTCGACACCGCCTCGAATTATGGTGCTGGGCATTCCGAAGAGGTGGTCGGTCGGGCGATTGGTCATCGAGGCGATGTCCTCATCGCCACCAAATTCGGCTCCGCGACGGACGAAAAGACCAAACAAGCGACCGGCGCTTTTGCCGACCCCGCCTTCATCCGGCAATCCGCTGAGACCTCTTTGCGCCGCCTGCGCCGCGATCGTTTGGACCTGTTGCAGTTCCATCTCAACGATTTTCCGCTCGAAGCGTCGGATGAGGTATTTGAAACGCTGGAAACGCTCAAGGACGAAGGCAAGATTGACGCTTTCGGCTGGAGCACGGACCATCCGGATCGTGCTGCTCGTCATATGCATCGCGCAGGATTCGTGTCGATCCAGCATACGATGAATGTCTTCGAGCCGGCTTCAGCGATGATCGATATCATCGAACGCAACGGCCTGATTTCCATCAATCGCGGTCCGCTCGCCATGGGGCTGCTCAGCGGCAAGTTCACGCCTGACAAAACGGTCGGCGAGAAAGATGTGCGTGGTGCAAGCCTCGGCTGGATGGTCTACTTCAAGGACGGCAAGATCGCTCCTGAATTCGCCGCCCGCTTAGAAGCGGTCCGCGATCTGCTGACCGAAGACGGCCGCACGTTGACGCAGGGTGCGCTTGCTTGGCTATGGGCACGCTCGCCGCGTACGCTGCCAATTCCCGGCTTCCGCACCGTGGCCCAGGTCGAGGAAAATGCCGGTGCGCTCGCGAAGGGACCATTGCGAGCAGGTGTGATGGCGAAAATCGATCAAGCGCTGGCCGGCCTCTAGTTCCGGGCACGAAACACGCAACCAATTGTGGACGAAGGCAAGATCCCGACCTCGGCGGGGAGTGCCGCCGGTCTTGATCTGTGCATCGTGCGCAAGGATTTTGGAGCACAGGCCGCCAATAGTGTCGCGCGGCGGCACATCGTGACGGTGGGCATCTCAGTTCATCGAGCGTTCGCTATCGCCACCGGCAGGCGCCCGCCTGTCCACCTTGCCCGATGCCTGGGCTTCAGTGCTGCGACCGAAGCAGTACCATTGCCGGGCCTGGCAGAGCGGCGGCTGCGATCATAAATGCCCCCATCTTCAGTACCTTTATCCACCGCGTTCTGACGCCGCTCGCGTCGGTGCACTCAGCCATATCCTTGCTGGATGTTGTGCGGGAACTGCTATCCGGGCATGATCGCTGCTTTGACAAAAGCGTGTTCCGCGGCAGGCGAAAACGGCCGCAACCGTCGTAAATGCTAGTGAGGATGAAAATAGCACCGGGAGGAGGGCCCAATGACTACTATCCATCAGATGCAGTATCGCGAACGGCTGCGATCCGCAAAGGAGGCCGTCGCTCTGATCCCGTCAGGCGCGAAGGTCGCGATGCCGATCGCTGCCGGTCAGCCGCCCGCCATCCTTGCAGCATTTGCCGAACGGGCTCGGGCGGGAGCCGTCGACAATGTGCGGCTCCACTATCTTCTTTGTACTGGCGTCGCGGGAACCAGCGTTTTCGATTTCGACCTGTGCCACCGGATCATTCCGATAAGTTATTTTCACGGAGGCGTGGAGCGTGCGCTCGACAGGAGGCGATTGGCGGAGGCGATGCCTGCCGTCGACCTGGTGCCCTGCCATTTCAGCCAGGTGCCGCGCTCTCTGGCCGAGCATGTCGGGGTGGATACGCTGATTGCAACGGTCGCGCCGATGGATGCGGATGGCAATTTCAGCCTCGGCGCCAGTACCGACTATGCGCTCACAGTATCGCGGAAGCCAGGAATTCGGCTAATCCTCGAAGTCAATGCGAAGATGCCTTATGTGCGCGGCGATTGTATGATCCCCGTATCGAGCGTGACGGCGCTGGTCGAAAACGATGTCGGCCTGCCGATCCTGCCTACCGCTCCGAGCAATGAAGTGGACGATGCCATCGGTGCGATCGTCGCAGGCCTGGTGGAAGACGGCGATTGCCTGCAAATGGGTATCGGCGCCTTGCCGGATGCGGTGTGCTCACGGCTTTCGCAACATCGCCACCTTGGCATCCATACGGAAATGATGACGGTGGGCCTCGCCAATCTGGTTAAGGAAGGCGTTGTCGACAACAGCCGCAAGCAGACACATGTCGGGCGGTCGATCTTCACTTTTGCGCTGGGAGATCAATCGCTTTACGACTTCCTGCACAACAATCCGGACATTGAAGCCTATCCGGTCGACTATGTGAACAACCCTTTCGTCATTGCCCGGAACGACCGGGCTGTGTCGGTCAACGCGACGCTGCAGATCGATCTGAACGGCGCGTGCAATTCGGAATTTATGAACGGCCGGCAGTTCAGTGCATCCGGCGGCCAGGTCGATTTCGTGCGTGGCGCCTATGCATCGCGGGGAGGACGGTCGATCATCGCCTGTCATTCCACGGCGGCGAAGGGCACGCTCTCGCGCATCGTTCCGGCGCTGACTGGACCGGTGACAACATCTCGCAACGACACCCATATCGTCGCCACGGAATATGGATGGGCGAACCTCAAGGGAAAGTCCGTAGCCGAGCGAGCAAGGGCACTGATTGCGCTGGCCCACCCGGATTTCCGCGAGATGCTGGATCGGGCAGCCCATGGGGCAGGGCTTTTATGCTGACACTATGTTGAATTGACGAACCTTTGTCACCCAGGGTTGAGATATCCTTCCGTCGCCTAAAGCATTGCTTTTAGCGCCTTCTGCCTCTCTGGAACAAAAAGGTCGCAAGTGCGGTTCACTCGCACCAGGTGCGGCGCAAACACGCCGTGTCGGGTTTTGCTGGGAGACAGCCATGAGCGACTATCGAGTAGACGACAGAAGCGCCGTTGTTGAACCTTCAAAACCACGGCTATTGGAAATCCTTGGACCGGGACTGGTCACTGGCGCTTCGGACGACGATCCGAGCGGGATTGCAACCTACTCGCAGGCCGGGGCGCAGTTCGGCTACATAGCGAGCTGGACTTTGATTTTTACCTATCCGCTGATGGTCGCCATACAGATGATCAGTGCCCGCATCGGAAGGACCACCGGCCGGGGTTTGGCGGGCAGCATGGCGCGATGCTATCCGAGATGGGTCGCTGTGAGCATCACTGTTCCGCTCCTGCTCGCCAATGTCATCAATCTCGGCGCCGATCTCGGAGCGATGGGAGACGCAGCCCACCTGCTCCTCAACGGCTATTCGCTGATCTATGTTGCCGCCTTCGGTGTGGGCTGCATCCTCTTGCAGGTTCTTTTGAAGTACAAGCGCTACGTCGCGGTCCTGAAATGGCTGAGCCTGGCGCTGCTTTCCTACATAGCGACGCTGTTCGCCGTACACGTCGACTGGTCGAACTTTACGCGCGGGCTTCTGTTGCCGACATTCAAGACGGATCCGAACTACTGGTCGATGATCGTGGCAGTTTTCGGTACCACCATCAGCCCCTATCTTTTCTTCTGGCAAGCCTCCGAGGAGGCTGAAGACCTGAAGGAGAACCCTCGTCAGGAACCGCTGGTCGAGCATCCGCAGGACGCGAAAAGGGCGAATGCGCGCATCACGCTCGATACGCTGATCGGCATGGCTGCCTCCAACATCGTCGCACTCGCGATCATCACGACCACCGCCGCAACGCTCAACAAGGCGGGTGCGGTGAATATCGAGAGTTCCGTCGATGCGGCAAAAGCAATCGAGCCGCTCGCCGGACAATTTGCCAAGATCATCTTCGCGACCGGCATCATAGGAACCGGCCTATTGGCCGTACCCGTTCTCGCCGGTTCGGCGGCCTATGCGGTCGGCGAGGCGGCGCGTTGGAAGGTCGGGCTATCGCGCGAGCCAAGCGAAGCCAAGGCTTTCTATGCAACGGTGGGATTGGCAACCATCGTCGGCATGCTTTTGAACTTTACACCGGTCCCGCCCATGAAGGCCTTGTTCTGGAGCGCGGTGATCAATGGCGTGGTCGCCGTTCCTGTCATGGCGATCCTGATGCTGATCGCGACCAACCGCAAGGTCATGAAGCAGTTTGTCATCCAGGGTGGTTTGAAAGCGTTTGGCTGGGCGTCTTGCCTTGCCATGTTCGGTGCGGTGATCGGCATGGCCGTGACTGCCTTTTCTTAGCGACAGTGCAGGGCCTCAACTTCCGACTGGCCGTCGAAGCCCGAGACCTGGATGGTCTCGCAACCACACTAGAGGAGAAAACACCACGGCTTCCCAAGGTGGCTCCCATGAACGGCACAGCATGTCAAAGCTGATCAGCAGAGCCACATGCGCAATACTAACTTCGCGAACTTGGCACGCTGTTCTGATATCGGGAGCTATGTCGAAATCTGGTCGACTAAGGTCAACGCGCCCGCTTCGATCCGCGTTTAGTGAGGGGCTCCGGCCTTTGCTCGGATCACCTATGCGCGACGATGCTGACATAGCCCCGAATCCCAGCTAACTGGACCGGGCGCACAGCGCCCAGTCCCGGCGAGATGTCGTCGCAATACAACGGCATCTGAAAACACCTTACTTTGCGGGGGTCACCTTTGAAGCCCGTGGGACGCCGGATTTCTGGACCGCGTATCGGACCGCGACCTTCTCGCCGACCTTGAACGACTCGGCTTCGATGTTTTCAGGCAGCTTGATCGTTGTTCCCGTGGAGAGCGTGATCTGGTCCGCCTTGACGTCGATATTGGTGATCGTTCCAGTCTCGTCACGGGCCAGCGCCATTCCCGCAGTTAGGGTCGAGGCCGCGATAACAGCGACCGCCAACGACTTCTTCAGCATGATTCACTCCTTTGATTTTACCGGACTTACTATTGCGGCCTTGTGCGGCCTTAGGCCGGCATTGCCGACCGCCCGGGAAATCTAAGCTGCGATTCTTCCCTGCACTTTGCCGAATTCTTACAAAATGAATATCGCATGAGATATCGGGCGCCATTGGCTTGCTATGCGATTTTCCGGTCAGGCGAACCGATCGCTGCCTGCAAATGCGATGGCCGCGTCGAGCGCCTTCCCCGCAACTTGTCGAACGCCAGATAGATGACCGGTGTTGTAAAGAGGGTCAACGCCTGCGATACGACAAGCCCGCCAACGATCGCAATGCCGAGAGGAACGCGCAATTCGGATCCCGGCCCGGTTCCCAATGCCAATGGGACAGCTCCGAACAATGCAGCGAACGTCGTCATCATGATGGGCCGGAACCTCAACATGCAGGCCTGCCTTATGGCATCATGTGGTGCCAAATTTTGCGTTCGTTCAGCGTCCAGGGCAAAATCGATCATCATGATTGCGTTCTTCTTGACAATTCCGATCAGTAGAATGATTCCGATCATCCCCATGATCGACAGATCCAGATTGGCGAGCTTCAGAGCCAGCAGTGCACCGAGGCCCGCAGAAGGCAGCGTGGAAATGATCGTGAGCGGATGTATCGCGCTCTCATAGAGAACGCCTAGCACAATATAGACCGCAACAATGGCCGCCAGGATGAGCCAGGGCTGGCTTCGCAGCGAATCCTGAAAGGCTTGCGCGGTCCCCTGGAATGAGCCGATTACCGTCGTCGGCATTCCTGCGCTCGCCTCCGCCGCCTTAATGGCGGTGACCCCGTCGCTGAGCGCATTGCCAGGCTTCAGATTGAAGGAGATCGTCGTTGCCGGCATCGATCCTTGATGATTTATGGATACAGGCAACACGCCAGTTCTCAGCGATCCGAGAATGCTCAATGGAACGAGTTTGCCGGTGGTGGACGACTTCACGTAGAGATGCGACAGCGCCTCGGCCGACAGGGCAAACTGCGGCGCGAGCTCCATCACGACGTGATATTGACTGACCTGCGTATACAGTGTCGCGACCTGCCGCTGCCCGAAGGCATCATAAAGCGTCTGATCGATTTGAGAAACGTTCACGCCCAATCGAGAGGCTGTCGAGCGATCTATATCGAGCGTGAGGCTGGTGGCCGCCTTCTGCTTGTCGGAGATCACATCCTGGAGCTCCGGTAGTCCTTTCAGGACCTTGGTCATCGTCGCCGCCCACTTGTCGAGCTCTGCTGTATCCGGATCCTGAAGGGTGTATTGATACTGGGAGGCCGAGGCTCGCCCGCCGATCTGAATGTCCTGGCGAACCTGTAGGCCGACGGTCAAACCTTCCAGGCTTGCCGTTGCCGTTCGCAGACGCGCTAGAACCTCTGAGACAGGGCTTCGTGTGCCGATTGGCTTCAAGTTCATTTGGATCTGGCCGACACTGGCCGACGGGCTCGGATTGATCCAATATGCCACGTTGTCCACGGCAGGATCAGCCATGACAATCTGTGCCAGCGCCTGCATCTTCGTCGACATATCCGCAAAAGAAATGTCGGTTGCAGCCTGCGCCTGCCCTTGAACCCATCCCGTGTCCTGTTGCGGGATAAATCCCTTCTGTATGGAAACGTAGAGCCATCCTGTGGCAACCATGGTGGCAAGGGCAAGGGCAAGGGTAACGGCGCGGTAGCGAAGAACGATATCGAGCGCCTTGCCGTATCCAGCCGTGCACCTTTCAAAGAAGGTTTCCGACCAGCGGAAAAGGACGCCGTGCGGCTGATTGCGGTCGTGCTTGATCAGCCAGGCGCACATCATCGGGGTAACCGTCAGCGACACAAGCCCCGAAATGATAATCGCAACGCTGATCGTCACGGCGAATTCGCGAAAGAGACGACCGACGATGCCGCCCATCAGAAGAATCGGAATGAACACTGCCACCAGCGAGACGGTCATGGAAACGATGGTGAACCCCACCTCTCGCGACCCTTGGATGGCTGCTTTAAGCGTGGATTTCCCTTCTTCGACATGACGCATCACGTTCTCAATAACGACGATGGCATCGTCGACGACAAACCCGACCGCGATGGTCAGCCCCATCAGCGAGAGGTTGTCGAGGCTGTAGCCTGCGAGATACATGATAGCGAAAGTGCCGATCAAGGACAGCGGAATGGTTGCCGCGGGGATGATCGTAGCCCACAGATTCCGCAGGAAGCTGAAGATCACCAGCACCACCAGCCCAATGGTGATCAGGATCGTCGTCCTCACCTCGTCGACGGAAGCTTGGATCATGCCTGACCTATCCGCAACGACGGAGAGCTTGATGTCCGCCGGAAGTGCCGCCTCCATCTGCGATAGTTTGGTCTTTATCCCCTGTATGGTGTCAAGCACATTCGAGCCCGCCATCTTGTGAACGTCGAGCATGACGGAACGCGAGTCCTGCAACCACGCCGCCTGGTTGACATCCTCCGGGCCTGACACGACGGTTCCCAGATCGTCAGCTCGGATGGGCGAACCATTCTTGTATGCGATCACCATCGAGCGAAATGCCTGGACATCCATGATCTGGTCGGTCGCGTCCAGGACTGTGGTCCTTCCGTTGCCAACAAGCTGCCCCTTGGGCTGGTTGACAGTCTGGGCACCGACAGCGCTTCGAATATCTTCAAGCGTCAGCCCTCGCGCTGCGACCTTGTCTGGATCCAGCCGAATTCTGATCGACGGCCGTTGCGGCCCGTGGTAGTCCACCAGCCCGACGCCATTCATCTGCGACACCTGCTGTGCGATGATGTCCTCCGCATAGTGATCAAGCTCAGTCGTCGGGATGCGATCGGACGTCAGCGCCAAAGTGAGAATCGTTGCTTCCGCCGGATTGCTCTTGTGGAAGGTCGGAGCGGCCGGTAGATCCTTGGGCAACTGACCGCTGGCCGCACTGATCGCAGCCTGAACGTCCTGCGCGGCGCCGTTTATATCTCTGTTCAGATCGAATTGCAGCGTAATCGAGGTCCGCCCGGATGAGCTCGTCGATGTCATTTGCGATACGCCCGAGATGGTCGAGAGTTGGTTTTCCAACGGTGTTGCAACAGACGTGGCCATCGTTTCAGCGCTTGCGCCAGGAAGAGAGCTCGATATCTGGATTGTCGGGAAATCGACCTGTGGCAACGACGCGATGGGCAGCAAGCCATAGGCGATTGAGCCGACAATCAGAAGTCCCGCGGCCAGCAGGCAGGTTCCGATTCTGCGCTGGATGAAGATAGCCGAAATGTTCATTGGATCTTCTCCTCGCCGACGGCTGCCAACTTTTTGCCATCAGCGCCCTCGGTCGAGACGAAGGTTCCGTCTGAAAGCCTGGATTGACCCGAGGTTACGACCGTCTCACCGCTTGCGATGCCCTGTGTTATGGCAACGAGGCCCGAATAGGCGCCTCCCGTCGCCACCGATGCGGTCGATACCTTGTGATCGGGCTTCACTACGAAGACGTATGATCCCGTCTGACCGTTTTGAATCGCGGAAGCCGGCACGACTGTCGCGTTGGGATCGGTACGCAGCGTTATGTTTGCAGTTATGAGTTCACCCGGCCAAAGCGTGAGGTCATCGTTTGCAAATACAGCCTTTAACTTCACCATACCCGTCGCAGAGTCCACTTGGCTGTCTATCGCACTTAGTTTTCCGTCGGCTAGGTGCTTGGCGCCGTCGCGACTGAACGCTTGTACGAGCAGCTGCCCCTTCGACTGCCCCGCGATCAAATCGGGAAGATCATCTTGTGTCAGCGAAAACTCAACCGCAATGGGACGCATCTGCGTGACGGTCACAATACCGGTCGTATCGGTCGCATGGAGGATGGCGCCCTCTTGCTGCTGGCGCAAGCCTACCCTGCCGCTGATCGGAGCCGTGATGGTTGCGAATTCAAGATTGAGCTTCGCAGTATCCAGTGCCGCTTTTCCCGAGGCGGCCGTGGCATCCATGACTTTGACCTGTGCTGCTGCAGTTTGTGCCGCCTGGGTCGTACCGCTGCCCGTCGTCGTGAGCTTCTGCGCCCGGGCGTCGTCGATTTTAGCTTGTTCCAGCTGGGCGAGTTCCTTGTCGTGGTCGGCCTGCGCCTGCGCCACCGCAGCTTCGTAGGGGCGTGGGTCGATCGTCGCCAAAACGTCTCCAGTTTTGACGTCCTGCCCCTCGGTGAACGTCATGTGCTGAAGCTGGCCTTCGACGCGAACCTTCACATCGACGGCGGTCAAAGGCGAGACCACACCTAGGCCACTGCGCACGACGGGCAGATCTTTCGTAGCCGCTTTGGCTGTCTGTACGGGAACCGGCGCGCGTTCGGTTGCTGGCGCCTTTGTTTTGCCCAGGCCAGGCTCTGGCCAGGACGTCAAGTACGCTGCAGCCGACCCGGCCACCGCTAAAGCGCATATCCCCCAGAGATACACTCTTTTACCTGACCTCTTTGACCCCGCACGGGAATGATCCACTGCAATACTCCATCAAGCGTTCAGAATTGCACGGTAGGACTGCGGCCTTCCGAGCGATGCTTAGAACTTGGCGGATCGCAAGTGGCCGGCAATTCGCGCCAGCATGAATTTTTTTTTATGTTTCGCCGCGAACATCGGTCACGGTTTGATGAGGTACCCCGCACCTGGGACCGTGATGATCATGCTCGCCGCCGCCCCCATGTCGATCTTCTTGCGCAGACGGTGGACATGCATATCGACTATGTTGCCGCGGGGATCGAACGCATAGTCCCAGGCTGCTTCGAGGAGCATGGCACGTGTCACCACCGAACCCGCATTACGCATGAGGGCTTGCAAAAGCAGGAATTCCCTGAACTGAAGATCGATGACACGTTCATTCTTGCGTGCAATGCGTCGCCGGATATCGAGTGACAACTCGCCGACCACCAATGTACTTTCATGGCCTTCGGCTATGAAGTGCTTGGTAATCGCTTCGATGCGGGCAAGTAGCTCCGAGAAGAAGAAGGGCTTGGCCAGATAGTCATCGCAGCCCGCACGCAATCCTTCGACCCGATCCATCGAACTGGCCAATGCGCTGACCATGATCACAGGCACATTGACCTTCATCTCTCGAAGGCGCTTGACCAGCTCGATGCCATCAAGCTTAGGCAGAAGCCGATCGACGATCAGACCGTCATAAATCAGCTCCATCGCGAGTGCGAGACCGAGTTCGCCATCGTTTGCCACGTCCACGACGTGGCCGGCCTCCGAAAGCCCTCGCTTCAGATAGGCCGCACTTCGGTCATCATCCTCCACTACCAGCAGGCGCATTCAATCCTCATTAAAGACAACACGTCATTCCGAGCGCTTGCGAAGATGAAATTGATTTAATGTCCGGGAGAACCGACATTCACGATCGATCGATTATCTGGATAATGCTGCGAAACTAGCCAGCGTTCTTGGAGGAAATGTGTCGAAGATACTCGTAGTCGAGGACGATCAGGGGACGGCATCGGAGATCGAGGCAGCGCTTGTCGACCACGGCTGCACAGTTACGCGGGCAACCGATGGTCGCGATGGCCTGATCAAGGCGATTTCTGGCACATTCGATGCGATCGTGCTCGACCGTATGCTGCCCGGTGCACCAGATGGTCTTGGATTACTGGCTGCCTTGCGTGCGGCGTCCGTACAGACCCCGGTTCTCATCCTGAGCGCGCTCTCAGCCGTGGATGAGCGCGTACGGGGCCTCAAGGCGGGTGGCGACGACTATTTGACGAAGCCGTTTGAAGCGCTTGAACTCACGGCGCGACTAGACGTTCTGATGCGCCGGCGGACGAATACGACACAGGAGACGGTTCTCAGGGTAGGCGATCTTGAGGTTAATCTGCTGACGCACACCGCGAGCCGGGCCGGGCGGGCCATTGATCTTCTGCCGCGAGAGTATCAATTGCTCGAATATCTGGCACGGCATTCGGGCCAGATTGTCACACGCACGATGATGTTCGAAGAGGTTTGGCATTATCGCTATGGCGAAGCGACCAACGTCATAGACGTCCATATCAGCAAACTTCGCAAGAAGCTCGATCTCCCGGGTTTCACCCCTCTGATCCGAACGCTTCGTGGTTCAGGCTATGTTCTCGATGCGGCCAATTGAACTTTTTCGCACAAGCGGCTTCCGATTGGCGCTTGCATTTCTGCTCGTTTTTGGCGCGGCTGCAAGCGCGCTGTTTCTGTTTGTCGACTGGCAGATGCGTGACTTTCTCGATCAGCGAAGCGACGAATGGCTCAAGCGCGAGATACAATCGCTCCAGATCCTCCCCACCGACGAAATAGTCTCGCGCCTATCTGTCAGGAGCAAGGATTTCACGACCGTCGAGCGACCGTTCTCGCTCTTCGATCAGGACGGCAAGCTGGTCGCGGGAAACAAGCTTACCTACCCGGAGAAGCCGGCCTTCGAAATCCCCTTCGACTTCGTCGACCACGGCACGGCAAGGGGAGGCCATTACAGAGGCTTTCTCCATCAACGCTCTGATGGCGGCTCGATCCTCGTCGCTCAAAGCCTGCATGAGCAACGCGAATTTCGGGAACGGCTCGAAAACGCGACCTTATTCGCGTCGCTCGCGACTGCGATACTGGGACTTCTCGGCGCAATCGCTGTCGGGTTCGGCGCGGTTCGACGACTTGATGCGATATCCGGCGCTGCAGTGCAGATCATGAAGGGGGATCTCAAACAGCGGCTGCCGACAGGTCGCGCCGGCGGGGATATCGACCGTCTTGCCAGGGTTGTGAATGAAATGCTCGATGAAATCGAGCGTCTCATGCAGGAAGTGAAGGGTGTTTGCGACAATATCGCCCACGATATGCGCACGCCGCTCACACGCCTCCTGGGTAGCCTCGAGCGAGCGCGCAGGCGTGCCACCGGCATTGACGAGTATCATGGCTATGTCGACGAAGCGCTTGATGAAATTCGCGGCATTCTTAAAACCTTTGGTGCTCTTCTGCGGATTTCGGAGGTGGAGGATGGCCTGCGGAGATCTGGATTTGTTGACATCGACCTGAAGGCAATCGCACGCGATGCCGTTGATTTCTTCGAGCCGGCAGCCGACGAATGCGGCGTCACACTCAAATACGTCTCGAATACGAACGAGCCTGCAACTATCTCGGGCGATCCCAGCTTGCTCTTTGAGGCGATCGCCAACCTGATCGATAATGCAATCAAATTCACGCCACGGGGAGGGGAAGCAACGGTCCGCGTCGAAGGGAGCGGGCGCGTAGCAACTGTGACTGTCGAGGATACAGGGATAGGCATTCGCGCGGAGGACGCCGATGCCGTACTTCGCCGTTTTTACAGGGCCGAAAAAAGCCGACACGCCCCTGGCAACGGCTTGGGCTTGAGCCTGGTTGCGGCAATTGCCAGGCTTCACGGGATGCGTCTTGAGATCACGACACCGACAATAGGAACGCGCGTCCATCTTGCCGTCGAGTGGAAATATCGCAGCAAGATCGTCCAGGCTTCGAGTTAGAATTGCCTTGCCAACCCGTAGCCCAGCAACGCGACGACAACAGCCACCGCCGAGATGGCGAATATTGATGAGCGCCTTTTCTTGATGAACGTCAGCGCGGCTGCCCCATAGCGCTGCAGCAAGGCGCCGAGCAGAAAAAATCTTGCGCCTCTTGCGATTGTTGCCAGGCATATGAAGGCGAGCAGATTTACATGCACCACGCCCGATAGGATCGTCACAACCTTGATCGGCGGGAAATGTGTGAATCCAGAGCTCAAAAGAAGAATGGCGATCCATCGGGTGTCGACATAGGAACGCAAATGTTCAAAGGCCTCCTGCTTTCCATAGAAGGCAAGCACGGGTCGAGCAATTGTTTCATAAGCATAAAATCCCATTAGCCAGCCGGCAATTCCGCCTGCGACTGATGCAACCGTCGCGATGGTTGCCAATCGATAGGTTCGGCTGGGTCGAGCCAATACCATCGGGATAAAAAGCACATCGGCGGGAACCAGGAAAATGGAACTCTCGACAAAGGCTATTCCGGCGAGCCAGGCTTCCGCTGACCTGCTGGTGCTTAGGGCAGCTGCCCACCCATAAAGTCGCTGTAGCATTTTTTCTTTCGACGTGTTCGTGGCTTGGACGCCGAGAGGTGCCGTTCATGAAAGAGGCGGCGAGACCTCAGGGGAATGAGCCGATTGGCCTTTGATCACGGGATGACACTGTGTGAGCGCGGAGATCCTTGACATGGTGCGGATCAGGCAAGCCGGGCATGCGGATTCCGGCAACGCTATGGTATTCTTCTTACAGGAACTTTGCCTGCGACTTACCGTTTCGTAAGAACAGCTTATGGCCGCGCGGCGATCTTACGCTTTTGTAATATGCCGTTCAGGTTGCGGACATTTTCTTAAGGCACATATGGCCGATAAAGCAGTTGCACAGATGAGGGCCTTGGCCGGTCATGAAGATTCTCCTGGTGGAAGACGATCCGAGAACCGCGGATTATATCGCGCGTGGGCTCAGCGAGGCCGGCCATAGCTGCGAGATCATTAAAGATGGTATCGATGCGCTTTTCCAGATCACCAGGGAGCCATATGACGTTCTCGTTATCGATCGGATGATCCCCGGCCTGGATGGGCTCTCGCTGGTGAAAGCGGCGAGGGCGGCGAGGGTCAAGACACCGGCTCTATTCCTGACATCGCTGAGCGGCGTTGACGATCGGGTCGAAGGCCTTGAGGCCGGTGGCGACGACTATCTCACAAAGCCATTTGCATTTTCCGAACTCATGGCACGCTTGAATGCACTGGCGCGTCGACCGCCGGTCCAGGACCAGAAGACCGTTCTAAGAATCGCGGATCTGGAACTCGATATCGCCAAACGCCAGGTCCAAAGACAAGGAATTTCCATTGACCTCCAACCTCGTGAGTTTACCCTGCTGGAAGTTCTCATGCGTGGCGAAGGACGAGTTTTGACACGAACGATGCTTTTGGAACGGGTCTGGGATTTCCACTTTGATCCGAAGACCAGTGTCGTCGAAACCCATATAAGCCGGCTGCGGGCGAAGATCGACAAGCCGTTCGATGTGCCGCTTCTCCACACTGTCCGAAATACCGGATATTGCATCCATGCACCGCGGTAGGTTGTTGCGCAGCACGCCGTTTCGGCTTGCGCTTTCCTTCGGGCTCTTCTTCATTGTCGCCTTTCTCATTACCGGGCTGGTTGCCTATGGCCTCATGAAGCGCGAGCTCGCAAGATCGCTCGATGTCTCGATCAAGGATACGTATTCAGTCGTCGCGTCGACTTTTTCCACGAACGACCTCGAAGACCTCGTTGCGGCGGTATCGACTTATTCGGCCCTGAAGCGGCCGGAAGACCAAGTTTTTCTCCTTCTCGATCCCAAGGGGGAAAAGCTTGCAGGCAACGTCAGTGCGGCCCCGATGGAGCCGGGCGTCTCGACCTTACCCGCAGCGCAGCTAGGCCTGGAAGACGGAGATCCTGTCAGGGTCATGGCCGGCAGCGTTGGCGGTAATAATTTGATTGTTGGTCAAAGCTTTCGCGAAATCGATCGTATCGAGCAAATCGCACTGATGAGTTTTTCCTGGGCCTCGATCATTATTGTGGCAACGGTGATTTTAGGTGGGACCTTGCTTGCAAGGCGCACGCAACGGCGGCTTGATTCCATTGAACAAACCATGGTGGAAGTCTCCGCTGGAAATCTTTTGCGGCGAATCCCCATCCGTGGCAACGGCGATGACATCGACGTTGTCTCCGCGCATATGAACCAGGCTCTTGTGCGCCTTTCGGGGCTTGTCGAAGGGATGCGGCAAGTCAGCGCGGATATCGCGCACGATCTGAAGACGCCGCTCAATCGCCTGGGCTTGACGATCGAGCAATCGCTTCAACGGCTGGAGAAATCCAAAGATGTCGAAGACCTCATGTTCGACGCCAGAGACGAGATTGCCAGGATCAACGCTACCTTCGAGGCTCTGCTTCGGATTTCGCAAATTGAAGCCGGGGCGCGGAAAACGCGTTTCAAATCAGTGAACCTCTGGGATGTGATGACCTCGGTTGCAGAGATCTACAGCGATGTTGCCGAAGATAACTCGCAAACCTTGAAACTAGCGCCCTTCGACGGCGGCGCTTGCATGATCAATGGCGACCGGGAATTGCTCACCCAGCTCTTCGTCAACCTCGTCGAAAATGCGATAACCCATTGTCCCCGCGACACCATGATTGTCCTGTCGCTCACGCATGAAGCGAACTTTTATCGCGCGAGTGTCAGCGACAGCGGAATGGGCATACCTGAAGAGGAACGCGAGCTTGTGTTCCGGCGTCTTTACCGGCTCGATAAAAGCCGAACGACACCGGGCAACGGATTGGGCCTCAGTCTTGTCAAGGCGATTGCCGATCTTCACGCGGCCCGCGTTGCGCTTGAGGACAATAAACCGGGGCTGCGGGTCGCATTATATTTTCCAAAGGTTTGATCCGATCGTCGCATTCCGCTTGAGGTCATACCTCCCGGAGCCAAAGGCGATCACATGATCTCGCGCGCCTCTCATTGACTGATAAGCCTACGTTGCAGAGTTGAACCGTTACCGCTTCTTCAATGCCGGTTCGGATGAACACGAACATTTTAGAAGAGGTGGGTGCCGATGGTCCCCGCGCATCTACAATCTGCAAGTCAGCCCGTGCGCCGCCAGGTGATCATGGAGCTGGTGATATAATTCCAGCCGGCACCAATGACGGCTCCCGCCAGACCGGCGAGCCACCATCGTGGCTCCTGGCTGTAAAAAAGCGACGACACTCCGGTTCCCGCGAGAATTCCGATGCTGCAGAGCGTGGAAAACAGCATCAAACCCGTCAGGAACCGCACGCCGCGACGGCGTCGATCTCTGTATGTGATCGCATTGTTGAACGTATAGTTCGAGATGACCGCGGCCAACATGGCGGTAGCCTGGCTGACTGGAAACGCCAGCCCCCCCTGCAGGAGCAACCACAACATGGTCAGGTGAACGACAACGCCGCTCATTCCGACCAAGCCGAATAATAGCATCCGCGAGGAAATAATATCGCCGGACCATTTTGCGACGAGGAGCCCGATATACTCGAATATCACCGATGCATCCAGTTTGCTCTCGCCGTGGATCCTTGGCCGAAACACGTATGAAATCTCCCCTATTTTCAAAGGGGCCGGCGACGACGCGATAATATCCAGCAAGATCTTGAAGCCTTGCTGCGAGAGTTTTGGAGCAAGCTCCTCGATCAGCGCTCGCTTGACCATAAAGAACCCGCTCATCGGATCAGAGGTCTCGACATTCAACAGACGCCTTGCAATCCGGACGGCTATCTGGCTCCCTGCCTGACGAATGCGGTTGAAGCCCCCGTCCGACGATCCTTCCCCACCATATCTCGTAGCGACAACGAGATCGGTTCGATTGCGACGCATCATGGCGAGCATGTCCACCAGCCGCGTTTCATCGTGCTGTAGATCGGCATCCATAACCGCGACGATAGGCGCCGACGTCGAGAGTATGCCCTCCAGACACGCACCAGCAAGTCCGCGCCGATGGATCCGTCGTATCCCTCTGATACGCCGGTCGCTTAGAGAAAGGCTTCGCACGATATCGACAGTCTTGTCGCTTGAATCGTCATCAACGAAAACCACCTCCCATGCGATACCCACGAGGGCAGCACGAAGGCGTTCGATGAGCGGAACAATGTTCTCGCGTTCATTGAAGGTAGGTATGACGATGGAGAGCTCAATGCCGTCTTGTCGCGGGATTTCGCTCTTTATGATTGCCAAGTCCCCGGGCCATGCGCCGAGGGGAGCCAAACGAGATGAAGTCATATGCGTCTAATATTCCATGGAAGGAAGGGCGAGTATGATGTCGACGAATTCGCGGAAGGTTCGAGCCGAACACATGCGACCGCTTCAGCGGCTCATGACCCAACTTCCTTCCACAAATCTTCGTCGCTCATTGGCTCGCCATGACGCCGGAGCGACTTCGATCCGGTCAATATGCCATGACCACCTGACAATACTCTGAATTTGCGTGGAAATTCTATAACCATCCACTCACGGAACATGTAGCCGGCGCAGGAAATGCCTAACTCCCGGACGACGAGGCGCACTGCATGCCCGCACTCTTGCAACCACCGAGATTGTAGCCAACCCGATAATAGAAGCTCCCGACGACCGCGCCATTTTTTCGCACGACCTGCTCCTGGATGTCGGTCAGCCGTGAAAAATATTGAGGGAGGTCGTCTTGCTGCAACTCGCTTCGTTTCAGGGAAACGAGCACTGCCGTGCTTCCCCACAGGGTTTCTGCGGGATACCAGACGTCGTACATCAGGCTGCTGCCACCGATCGCGCTCAGCCCTACTGAATTGTCTCGAAGGCCCTGTGCTTGGCGGGCATAGAAGGCCAACTCGCTGGCAAGGAAGTACTTGTCCGTACCAATCAGCACGACGGGGGCCGCGCTCTCTTTGGCTGCCGCGGCCTCGACCGCACCGACCGCCTGGCCGAATTCGCTCCAGGCGACGGGCAATGTGCGGATGTTATGAATATAGCCGATCCCGGGGAAACCCAGAACCACGTAGTGAAATAGAACCGCATAAACGGCGGTTGTGATCCCGATCGTCGGTATCCATGCGCGTCTCAGGCGCCTTCCCAGCCAGGTATCTTTTCCCGTTGCTCCGACAAGCGCGGATGCGACGAAGGGCAGGACCGCGAGCCATAGAGGACCAGTCCAATTCGGCTTGTTCTCATGAAAGAGGCTGAAGAGAACAAATACGCTCAGCGGGATAAGTGTGAAGAGGAGTATAAAAAGCGCCCTCGCTGTGCCTGGTCGTGATCGGGCTGCCGAGAGATTTGCCGTCAGGCCGGCGGCGGTGGCGACGAAGCCAGTGGGCGTCAAGAGGACGGCGACGCTGATGATGAGAGATGGCAACGTGAATTGAAATGCCTCATCAACGCGTCTCGATCCCTGAAACGCAAAGGACATCCATTGGTGCGTGGCGTTCCAATATACGACCGGTGAAAATAACAAAATGGAGAGCGCTGCGCCAAGATATGGCTCTTTTCGACCGAGCCATCGCCGCGATCTGGGGTCGATCAGAATCAATAGTAATGCTGCTGGCCCTAACAACAGTATCGTATACTTCGACAGCAGGCCGATGCCAAACGATAAGCCGGCGCCGAGCCAAGCAAGACGCTTCTCACCAAGGAGAGCTCGCTCCAGAAAAAATAGTGTAGCCGCCCAGGCCGTAGTCAGTGGCGCGTCCGGCATCATGAGAAAGCCGGTCGAAAAATAAAATGGGAGCACGGCCACCAAAAGAGCGCAAGCTACTGCTGTCGCCTTATCGAAGAGATTCCGCGCAAGATTGAAAGAAAAATAACCGGTCAGTAGCCAGCAGCAATAGGCACCGATGCGAACACCGAACTCATTGTCTCCAAAGAGTGCGGTCCCCAGCCAGATCAGCCATGCTACCATCGGCGGATGATCAAGATAGCCAATATCGAGGTGCTGCGAATAATTCCAATAATAGGCCTCTTCAGGCAGAAGGTTTGCGGAACCGAGGAATAAGAGGCGAAGTGAGAGAAGGTAGATAATGATGCAAACCGCCGCGAACAGCTTTCGTCGTTCGATAGACATGGTCGGCCATAGAAAAAGCGTATCGCCCAATAAACCTATGGCAGCACTTGCAAACACCACGGAGGCGCCAGAAAAAAGGACAGGAAGATTGAGCGTTGTCATTGCGACAACGAAGATCCCGCCTCTCAGACCAAGCGTCAAAAGCCTCAGCAAAAGGAAAATTGCCAATTGCTGCGAGCTGGAATTGCTGTCGACGATGGTATCGATCCGCGCCAAGAACCCTGTTACGAGGCAGACAAAATATAACAGGACGCTACAGGCGAAGCTCAAAACGTGAGCTTTCATTGGGTCGATGCCAATTCGAATCAACACTACGAAAGCCACAAGATCGAGAAGCGCACAGATCATGCTGACGACGAAGAGGCGCATGACAGACTGCTTGTGTGTGGCCGCCAGAGCCTGAACTTGTCGCACGATAGTATCCGATCTCAATTTTTTCTCTTGTTGTCGACGATCCAACGTGCGCGGGGCGGCTATCAAGCAAGCAACGTCGTCGCATGACGAGCAGTCAAATACGGCCTGAGGCATCTCTCAGCTATGGAGATGGCTCACAAACTGCCATTGGCTTGGTGTTTGACCATTCGCTTTGAAGACGCGCCGACCGCAGCTATCGCCAAGTGGCACCGTTTACGAGTTCGGCCTGCGCCTGGTTCTTGTGTTGAGCTTCGATATCTTGCCAGCTCCTATCCATGGCATAGGCGGCTGAAACCAGAGGGATGCCCACGTGTCCATAATAAAAGGATAATTGACCTTCAGCTCGGGCTTCATCCAGCCCGGCAATTTTCCTGACATAAAGCGCGGCGGCCAAACCGCTGCGATCGGAACCCGAGAGGCAGTGAATAAGGATTGGTTTCGGGGCCGAGGCCATCAACTCGACGAGCCGCTCCGCCTTTTCAGGTGAAATAATTTTCGTGGCCGACATGCCAAAATCGATATGCGTTATGCCGAAGCCACGAGCTGTCGAAACCTCGTCGTCATACCATGCGGTACCTGGATGTGTTCCACGCAGATTAATGACCGTCTTGATTCCGTGTGCCTGTATATAAGAGGCGAGCTCTTCGGATGTTGGCTGAGCTGAGCGGTAAAATTGACCATCAATCACCGAATGAAAGTTACCGGTGACCTGCAAAAAGCCGGCATAGGCTGCGCAACTTCCGCCAAGAATTCCGATGGCGCCGAAGGCAGCGAGGACCACCTTGCGAAATACAGTCATTGCTCTTCAACCGTTCCCTCTGTGATATCTCCATGACATGCCGGAAGAGCCTGACATGCGCCTGAACAGTGACCGTGAAAAATGCGAAAAATTGTCAGCGTCTAAGGGCGAGGCGAATGTTGGTCGGGCGCAAAGCCAGCACCCGCGCCCGGTAGAAGGCTGATCCGGTGCGTCAACGTCTCCAGGCGAAAGGGCTTGGTCAGATAGTCAGCAGCGCCCAATCGCTTCGCCTCGAGCCGATCGGACAGTTGATCCAAAGCCGACATAATGATGGTCGGACACCGGGCCAGTCCGTTGCGCAACAGGTCGAAACCGTCGCCGTCCGGAAGCTGCCGGTCAAGGCAAATGACATCGAAAGCCACTCGGCATAAGGTATCCGCGCCAAGCCGATAACCGGTCACCCAAGTTACTTCCCATCCCATTGACGACAGGTGCTCCTGAAGAGCCTCGCCCAACAGAATGTTGTCTTCCACGAGCAGTATCCGCAACCTGGTTCTCCCTTCATGCGGACACCAATGCTCCAGTTTACTGACAGGCACATGAATCTCGTCGAGCCCATGCGCTGACTCCAACAGGACTGCTTTCGTCAGCCGATCGATTGGAACATCGTCGGTTTTAGGCGGCGGGAAATCCGACGGTCACGACAAGACCAGGTCCGTCGGTACGGTTCATCAATTTCAGGGACAAGCCATAACGTCCGCATATGGCCTCTACAATCGCAAGACCGAGCCCGGTACCCTCGTTTCGGCCCGAGCCGCGATAAAATCGCTCCGTAAGTCGCGGCAACTCATGCTCCGGAACGCCGGGACCATTGTCGGAGACCATCAGTAGCGGGGATGCTCCGCCTTTTACGGTAATGTCCACTGCCCCTCCGTTCGGAGTGTAGCGCACGGCATTGTCGATGATCGTCTCGATCAATGTTTTCAGGTCGTCGCTATCGATCCGAACCCGAGCCCCATCGGCTAGCGCTGCAAAGCCGAGATCGAGCTGTTTCTCCTCGGCGGCGATCAGGAGCCCGGAAACCACGTCCTTGACCATCTCCGCCAGATCGAAAACCTGGGTCGGAGCCGCCAGGGGTTGCCCCTCATATCTGCTGATCTTGAGAAGTTTATCGGTCAGGGCGGATACGCGTCTGGCACCCGCGCGTAGCTCGGAGAGCCGTTCCTCAAGATCAGGTCCCTTGCTCTGCGACAGATTGCCAATCTGCAGTGTCAATGCCGAAAGCGGGGTCCTCAATTCGTGCGCCGCATCCGAAAGAAACATCTGTTGCTGCCGAAATGCTATAGCAAGACGGTCTATGAGCTCGTTCATCGAACGGACGAAGGGCCAGACCTCACGAGGCATCGTGCTCAGATCGACTGGAATTGCGTCCGCGGTTGCTTTTAACGACAGCTCTTTGCCAATTTGCTCCAGATTGCGAAAAATACGCCCTGTTACAAAGGCGACAAGAATCCAGGAAAGAGGAATAGCCACCAGAAAGGGAATAGTAGCCCTCGCGGCGGCATCAGCAGCCAATTCTTTTCGGACAGCCATCTGCTGTGCCACTTGCACGCTCCTTTCCGGCGTGACCATCGAAAAGACCCGCCAATCCCTCATTCCATCGGAGAATTCGGAAAATCCCGTCTCTTTGCGATCTGGAATAGCGATAGATTTGTCAGAGCTTCTGGCCGCGCGACCGTCCGCGTAGCTCACTTCTATGACATAATCGTCTTCGCTGTCGTGGGGAGGCAGGGCTGCCCGATCGGGTGCGATGAAGGTCAGATCGCCGACATAGCGGGCGATCTGACGTTGCTGGAGATCGAGAAACTCGCTGCTTTCGTTCATTGTGAACGCATAGGATGCCGCCCCAAAGACGACAGCGATGACGGTGAAAAGGATGGACAGCGAGCTTGCCGTTGCGGTACGAAGCGAGATCATGACTTTGGAACCATCCAACCGGCACCACGGACATTGCGTATGACTTGTTTGTCAAAGCGCCTGCGAATGTAAAAGATCAGCACTTCAACCGCATTGCTTTCGACCTCCTCTCCCCACCCGTATATTTTTTCTTCCAGTTGCGACCGTGATAAAATCACACCGGGCCGTTCGACAAGCGCCCGCATGAGCGCAAATTCACGATAGGGAAGGACTTCTGTCACGCTGTTGTAGGAAAGCTCGTGAGTCGCAAGATCGAGAACAACGCTTGATGTTCCGATCTTCGACGTGGCATGACCCGCCCGACGTCGGATGACGGCTCGAAGGCGAGCAATGATCTCCGACGGCTCGAAAGGCTTGAGCACGAAATCGTCCGCTCCGAGATCAAGTCCCTTCAGCCTGATATCGAGATCGTCGCGTGCGGTGATGACGACAATCGGTACGCTCGACCCTCGAAGGCGCGCGTCACGCAACAACGTCAGGCCGTCGGGTGCGGGCAAAGACAAATCCAGAAGAACTGCTGCATGGGAATCGTCTCTCATCGCCTCCTCGGCCAATCGACCGTCCGCGACCCAGTCGACGGACATGCCGACATCCGTCAACGCGCGTCGCAGCCCGAGCGCCAGCATCGGGTCGTCTTCCACAACCAGAATTCTCATCCGCGTTCAATCTCCCGTGCACTTTCCGAACCCATGAATTCGAGAATTTGGTTCAGAGTTGGCACCAACCAAAATCACTAAGTCGCATCTAAGAATCGGATGCAACTTTTCCCCCCGCTTAGAACCCGGTGCTAGGCTTATACCACAGTGTTCGCGCAGCTGACTTGAGCCTCTGCGCGTAACGCCTTGCTGGTGAAGCACTTACCGGGGAGACAGGGCGAGCGCCGCGATTAGCGCGGCGACATGCAACGCCTTTGGATCAGCACTCAGTTCATTTGGAGCCGACGCCATGCGGCCGGATGTTGCTGGAGTGCCGATCGACGGCAAAGGTGATGTGCCGGCAGAACCGCCGGGACTGTTCGCGCTGGTGCTCTCCGGCGATCGGGCAATAGCAGGCGGCGCGGACGAGGACGGAGTTACAGTGTCAATCGTTTCGCGTCGCCATTCAACCGTCCTGATAGAGCCAAGGACATCGCTGTCGAAAAAATGATCGCCGAAAATTACATTCATGAATATGCGACCAGGAAGAAGGCTATGAAAAGGCCAGTTGCGAGCAGCAGTGCATATTGCACGACCGTGCCCGCAAGTTTAGCAACAGCGTGCATTGTCGACAGGTATTGATGGCCCGTTCTCGAATTCTGTCCATGTCTATCAACATAATAGCGATGAATCTGATCAACCTCCATCCGGTGGCCGACAGGATGCGGCGCGAAACTTAACGCAGAATTATGCGCGTCCAAGCGAGCTTTCGCGGATAGAGGCCCTAAGTTCTCTCTAATTGTCTGGAATGAACATGCGCTTTGAAGTGATGATGACGGAGATCCGTACCGGTTTATGGCTGGGAATGAATTCACGACCGAGGTATCGAGCTGTGGCAATCTCCCGAGAAGACGGGAAGCACTGCGAAAACTGTTGAGAAACGATTCTCGAACCTCTTCCTCACACAGGAACATCAATCCCCTGGGGCAGGACGTCATCGTCGAGCTTCTATGCCGACCAGAGCAATGTCTGTTTGCCGTCGGGAGACCCTTGGGTGGCTCCGGCTCGTTCTGCTTGCTGAGAAAGACGATCGCAGATCGTTGCGCCGAATTGCGACTGTCCGATGAGGTCACCGCCTCCGCACAATCTTATTCAATGAACCTTCTCAATGATGCCTTGAACTGTCTCTTCAAGGCCAGGGTGTGAACATGGATGTCATTACTACGCGCTGGATCAATAGCTGGGCCGGATGGAATTACACCCTCGATGCCGTGGTTATTGCATTGACACAATTCGGCGCTCCACTTCTGGTGCTGCTTGTCGTCCTGCAATGGTGGTCTGGCAAGGATAGAAGCCATGTCCGGCATGCATGCATAGCCAGCGGCCTGACCTTCCTGCTTGGACTTGGCTTAAATCAGATCGTCATTCTCTTCATCCATCGCTTGCGACCTTACGATCTCGGCGTCACTCATCTCGTCATTAGCCGAAGCACCGACGCGTCATTTCCATCCGATCACGCCACCGCAACATTCGCGATTGCCTTTTCCCTTCTCGCGGAGGGACTAAGACGGCGGGCAATCGTCGCTACGCTGGCGGCGCTGCTTATCAGCCTATCGCGTGTCTATGTCGGCACACATTATGTTTCCGACTTGGTGGGTGGAGTTTTCATGGCCGCGCTGTCGACCGCGCTCGTCCAGGCATTTTATCGCGAAGACACGAAGCTCGATCGCGTGGTGAAATCGATCCTCTAATCATGTCAGGGGGCGGAGAGCCGACGCCAAGCCCCAGATGCGGCGGGCGAACGCTGTTCACACGACCGCAGGGATCGATCCGGCGCTGCTCGGATGCAGGGGATTTCGCCCGCCGTCAAAGCAAATCCCACCGACCACCAGCTGATCTTACGAAACAGTATAGCTGAGGCAAAGGCGGGGTAATCAACACCGGCCAGTCTGAGCCGCGGCGCGACAACGGCGCAGGCATCGGAGATTCATCCATGAAGAAGGCGCTTATCATCGCTTCGCTGGCTCTTACTCCCGCCGTCGCATCCCCCCACCCGGCTACAGAGGCTGTTACTGCCGTTTCACCCGCACTCGGCGATCTCGCACAATTCGAGGCAATCGCCAACGATACGCTCAAGCTGGTTGAATCCGGCGATATGGCCGCTGCTGAAAGGCGCATCACCGACTTTAAAGCCGCTTGGGATGCGGCCCAATCGCAGCTTTATCCGCTCAACAATGAAGAATGGAGTGCAATCGACACAGCGGCCGACGGCGCCATTTCATCACTGGGCGTAAAAGAGCCGAGCCCGGCCGGCGCAAAACTCGCGCTGAAGGAGCTCATCAAGGCCATGCAGAACCCATCGATGAAATGAGCAGCAATCATCATGATGAGCCTGTGGGGGAGTAAAACCGGTCGTCATCGCTGTCGACGGCGCGATTTGCCGGACAACGTGACCGACTAGCGGGAAAGGCTCGCCATTACGCCTGATGGCAGTGGTGTGGTCACGACGGCACGTTTGCCGACGGAATGAATTCCCCCGCCGCCTCTCTGCGTTGCAAACTTTGCCACAAGCATGATGGCCGACAGGGAGCCCTGTCGGCCATCTCGCACGGTGGGCGGGATCTTAACGTCGATGGGCGGCGTTAGGCCGAATTGAAGACCCGGTCCACGCTGGCGTGCAGCCAAGACAGACGTTCCCACATCGCAGTTAATCGCTGTCGAGGATCAATACGTCGTCCCTGCCTTGTCGGCGATTGATGCTCATATAGACGACGATGAGGACGATGGCACCGAGAAACAGAACACTGGTGATCGTGGTCCCGAACCCCAATCCCCCATACTCCTTCGGCTGCGAAAGAAGATCGCCAAACGATGCCCCAAGTGGGCGAGTAAAGATATATGCCAGCCAAAAGGCAAGAATGGCGTTGAGCCTAAAGAGATAGTACCCCAGCGCGACGACGGCGATAATCCCGCCGAAGATATAGCCCGTGGTCAAATAGCCGAGATCGAAGCGCTCGGCCACTAGATCACCTGACGAAGTCCCCAGCGCGAATGTAAAAAGAATCGCAAACCAATAGAAGATTTCACGCCGCGTCGTGAAGATCGTGTGGATGGACAGTGTTTTCTCGCTCGCGTACCAGGCGCTGAAGGTAGCTGCGAGAGCGATGCTGAAGACGATCGTTGTTGTCTCGAGCGCGACCCCGAAGTTATCGACGAGGTTATCGCTGACCAATGTGCCGACGACGCTAATCATGACGACCGCAAGCCAATAGGACCAGGGTACGTATCTTTTCTGTGCGAATTGCAGGACAAGCCCGACTGCCAGCAATCCGCACATTATGGCCGATGTCATCGATAGGCCGAGGCCGAGATTGACTGCGAGATAGTCAGCCGCTGTCTCGCCCATGGTCACCGCCAGGAGCTTAATAATCCAAAAGTCGACCGTCACGTTGGGAACGCGATTGAGGGCCGGAGCCGTCGATGCTGTTGTTGAAGACATAGCATCCTCCTTCTTTCACAGGGGCCGCGCCAGATGTCACTTGCCCAGGATTTTCATCGCCTGGGTGAAGAATTCGTCGGCACGCTTGTCGTCGTCGGCGTTGCAACGCTCGATACCCTTTGCTTCAAGATCGGAAATTTTAGCCTTGTCGGCATCGCTCGGTTTGGTAGAGGCTTCAACTGCGCGCAACTGTTTCAGCATTTCCTCGCATGGCACGCTCGCAGCCAGCGCCGCATTTGTCGAGTAAATGCCGGCCGCAAGCACAATGATTGGCAGAAAAAGATTCTTCATAGGATTTGTCCTGTTGATCGATATTTGTCAGAGGCCCTCAAGGTCAGGCCCGGTCACAGCTAACGTCCAATTGTCGACCGCACCTGTCCGACAGTTTACAGTTTCGTAAAGTAATAGGCGCGCTCCCGAAGGCGCACGGTCATCTCCCTGGTTCCGGCACGGCAAAAAAAGGGGCACTAGCGCGGTTGCCGATCGACATTAATTGCTGCCTGGCGGCAAGCCGCCAGCGCCGGCTTCAAAGTGCAGCATCACCGGCGCCGAGCTTGGATCGCGGAACGGATGGCGTGACGTGCGGGGCGGTAAGGCAACCCGGCGCCTAGAACCCAGTGAAAGGCTAGGGCTGTCATCTCGAAGGAAATTGTCTTCAATCGCCCGATTTAGAAGACGTGGCGGAATTCAGTGTCAGTTCAAGATCGTGAGTTAACAAGGCCAAGATCGGCCCCGTGGCGAATGATCATTGCGTGTGTGGAAGGAGAAAGATGAACGGCGAAACCCATTCCCTCGGCTTGACCTCCTTTTCAGATCGGCGTTGGGCTTTCATCGTCGACGGGCTCTGGCTCGCCATAATGTCAGCTTCCCTGATCGAAAGTTACACTTATCGCTATGCTGGCGGGTTGCTCGTACTTATTTCACTCGTTTTATATGTGCGATCCTCGCCCAGGCCCTCGATCGATTGGCGTGGTTGGCTCTGCCTGGCGTGGGGCACCTATGCATTGTTGCGATTTTCTCTTCAATTTGCCCTGCAAAGCGATCATCCGATCGGTGATCGCGATCTGCTTTTCCTGATGCCGCTGACCTTTCCGCCTTTCGCATATATTCTGTTCCGATGCTGGACCGATCTTGAGAAACTCATCGCTGTCTATTTCGGCTTTGCGCTTGTCGTTCTTCTGTGGAGCATGCCGATCGATGCGATTGTCGCGGGCAAGACGATCATTCCGTTAATGCAGCATAATCAAATACATGGTGCAGTTTGCTGCGGTATGATTTTCATAGGTGCCACATTCTGGCTGCTCTATTATCTGACCGAGGGGGCCGATAGGCGCACGATGCGACTTTACGCTTCCGTTCTTTCTCCGCTGATCTGCCTGCTTTGCCTTCTTGGGATTTATGGAGCAAAATCGAAAGGTGTCTGGCTTTCGCTCGTTCCGGTATTGCCGATTCTGGCATTTCTGACAGTGCGCAGCCTGAAGCGGCGGCTAGCGGTGCCGCTCGTCCTCACCTTCCTTTTGTTGCTTTCCGGCGGCGTCTATGCCGTCAGGGACAATCTCGACCGGATAGCCGGACCGACGATTTCAGCGACCCTTGTCATGTTCGAGGATGCCGGCGCGACCGAGCCGATCGGTCAAGCTGTCTCCCGATCGATAGAGAACAGCAGCACGCCGATTGCGATGAGCGAACGCCTTCAGCTCTGGGCAAATGCATGGGAATTGTTTTCCGCAGCACCATTCTTTGGCTGGGGGAGCGAGTGGCTCGCGCTATGGCCGCATACGCGCTACCCAAACGTCGGATACACTTTCATGCATAACGGTTATCTTGAAATCCTCATCCGACACGGGGTTTTCGGGTTGGCGATCTTTGGTGCGATGTTGGCCTGTTTTTGTGACAGCGTCCGGCGCGCGGTCGGTTTGGGGATTATCCCAAGGCACGCCATGCATGCCTATTTTTTGATTCTCTTCTTTTTCAGCATGACCATCCTGAGCAACTCGAACAACCGGCTGGTGAGTGGTGAGAGCCTGTCGATCCTGACCGCCGCTTTCGCCTTGGCGTGCCAGTTGAGAATTCGCATGCACACCGGCCTGAAGCCCGCTTCGCATCAAGAAGCCAAAGAATAGGCCACTCTCAGACGATCGATGGACGACGACCTCATCCCCTACACATCAAAACGCCGCTCCGCCGCCCTCCCATAATTGTACTGTAAGTTGAAGTCTGCACCGTCGCCCTCAGATTGGATTGTGTTGTTTGCGACCGCACTTTAGGAATCGTACAAGTGAGTCATGTCTGCGAGATTGCCAAAGGGGCGTACATCCAAACATTCAGAAATCCCTCAAATACTCTGCGTCGTGCCCTCGTGGAGGTCTTGCTGCTAGAACTGCCGTCACGATGGCCGCGACCACCAGAGACAAGACGATACCAAGATAGATCCAAGGTATAGACAGTTTTTCGGGTGGTGGATCGAATACGCCAGTCAGCAGCTTCACCAGCATCCAGGCCGTCGCTATCCCGGACAGCACGCCGAAAACGACCCCTCCGACAAAAATGAGAAGGCCTTCGCTCCAGAGAAAGGCCGATAGTTGCGGGCGGGTTGCCCCGATGGCGCTCAGAATGGCGAAGTTCCTGCGCCGTTCGATCAGGCCCAGCGCTAGCATCAGCCCACTCGCTGCGGCGGCCATCACCACGGCGAATGTCAGCTCTATCGTCGTCAGGCCGGCCAGATCGACGGCTGTGAGGCTCGAACCGATCAGGTGAGCGGCCTGACCGATGTCGGTGATTTTCATCGATGGATCGGATGAAACGAGGGTGGACGCTTCCGCGGCGAGGGTTGCCGGGTCGCTCTTGGCCTTCATCAGCACATATTCCGAAGCGGTGTCCCCGGTCTTTTCAGCGATGTAGCCGGCATTGGCCACGAGGAACGAATCTTTCGGCGCGGTCGGAAACTCGCGCGCGACCCCGATGAACTTGAACGGCACCGGATGATATTGATGGTCTCGGGCATCCATCAGCCGCAAGTTGATCGTGTCGCCCTGCTCGAGCTGGAAATCCTGAACCGTCTCTTCCGACACGAGCACACCGTCCGGCGTTGCGGCCAGCTTGGTGAGTGTGGCGGTCGCGTTGCCGCCGCTGAAATAGGCATCCGAAAGGCTCGTCGCGTGCCCAATGCGCTGGGGATCAATGCCGTAGAGATCCTGGAGGTCGGATCCGACATAAGCGAAGCGATGCTGCATCGGTTCGGCCGCGGCAGCATCCGGCAAGGCGGCGAGCGCGGCCAGATGCACATCGGCGGGCTTTTCCAACGTACCGAATACGGTGACATCGGATCCATTTGTAAGTTCTGCGTCCACACGCGACTGTGCATTGTAGGTGGCATTGAAAATTGCTGTCGAGATAGCGAATGAGATTGCCAGCGCCGTCATGGCGATGCCTGCCGTGAGCCGGCGGGCCTGCCGGGACAATGCGGCGGCCACGATAGGCGCGAGCGCACCGCTGGCGGGCCTTATGAAGGTTCGAAGAAGCGCCCCATTGCTCGCGATCACGCTGTTCGACAACCGCAGCGTCAGCAGCGCCAGGCCAAGCCACAACAAGGCAGGCGCTATGAATGCCTTATAGTCCACGGCCGTCCCCGCGACGCCTTCCGGTGCCAGCACGATCTGATATCCGGTGCTTGCCGCCTGCCAGAAGAATAGACCCGCCGCCGCAAGTAGCACTACGTCCAGCCACAGGCGCTGCCATACCGGCTCTCCGGCCGCGGCAACCGCGCGCCGCGCCGCGCTGACTGTATTCACGCGCAAGTCTCGCCAGGCGGGATAAAGATAGGCGGCAAAGCCCGCGACGAGTCCGGCGACGGCCACGAGGCCCAGGATTGGAGCGGTCGCTCCCGGAATCATGCGCAGCTCCGGCACCAAGGGCCCTAGCCACAACGCTGCCGCAGTTCCAAGCCCCGTACCGGCGACCGCGGCCACCGTTGCCTCGGTGGCGGACAAAGCGAGGATTGTCGAAGAGGCGGCGCCACGAACACGCAGCAGCGCCTGCTCGATACGACGGCGTGCGGCACCCGACGACGTTACCGCGAAGGTCAGAACCAGAGCCAGCGCGACGCCAGGCAGGCCAAGAAACAGAAACAGCACGGAAGCGTAGCGCGCATCTTCGCGCACCGCGTCGAGGCGGGAGCCTAGATTGTCCGCGACCAGGGCCTGTCCCGCGACCTTTGCTTCCAGGTTCCTTGCGGCGCCGGTGACGAAGGTGAAGGCCGATACCGGATCCCGCGGCAGGGCTTCGTGAACGAGCCTGACATGCAACTGTTGACGGGTAGTGCCGGGACGCGCCTTCGCCTGAGGATCGAAGGCCTGCTCCCATTGGGCCAGTGACAGGATGAGCACGTTATCCGGAGGCGCCTGCGGAGCTGCTTGGGGTGGCTGGCCGACCGCCTGGAACAGCGCATCGGCGTCGGGAAGATCGACTACGCCGTCCACCGTCACAGTCAGTGGCGGCAAGTCTATCCGCTTGATCGTCACCCGGTCTCCCGGCCCGACATGCAGGTTGGCAGCAGTCTGCTGCGCAATGAGGACGCCGTCGCGACTGCCGGAAAGGAACCGGACCTCCTTGGCAAAATCGCGCAGATAGTTGTCGTCGAACGCGATCACCTGTCCCGGCCCGGTCGTCTGGACAGTGTTGCTGGTGCTCGCTTCGAATCCGATGACATCGGCATAGCTTGCCTGGCGCGCCGCCTGGATAAGCGCCGTTTTATCCAATGCCTTTCGCATCGCGTTCTGATCCGCGCCCGGTACGAGTTGAACCTGCCAGTCGATGGGCACCGCCGATACCGCGCGGGAGGTCATGGAAGCCCCAGCGCTGACCAGGAACAGCGCCAATATGGCAAGGAGGGCCACCGCAAGCCCGATGCCCACCGCTGAACCCGCAACACGGGCAAGCCGATGGGCAAGGACGCCTCGGATCCACAGAATAAACATCATGTCGCCGCCACTTTCATTCTCTCACGGCTCAGTCGGCCATGATCCATTGTCCAGCGCGTCGCCATCCGGGCGGCAATCGCTTCGTCATGCGTGGCAACGACCAGGGCAGCTCCCATTCCTTCCACGTGCTCCAGCACCGCATCCATGAAAGACTGCGCCGTAGTCCCGTCCAGTTGTCCGGTCGGTTCGTCGGCCAAGACGAGTTTCGGCCGGAGGGCCAAGGCGCGTACCATTGCGATCCTTTGCGCCTGACCGCCCGACAATTCCTCCGGCAGCTTGTCCGCAAGTTCGCCGAGGCAGAAGCAGGACAGCAAGTCGCGACTGTAGCCGGGCGCTATCTCCGCACCGGCGAGGATCGCCGGCAGATCGACATTCTGTGCCGCCGTCAAGGCGGGAAACAGGCTGGGCGACTGGAACACGAAGCCGATCCGACGAGGGCGAAGCTGCTCGATCGTGCCCAAAGATGGCCATTCGATCTCACCGCTCGTCTGGCGGTCCAGCCCACCAAGAATATGCAGCAAGGTTGTCTTGCCAGAGCCGGAGGGACCGGCCAAGGCAATGCGATCACCTTCCCGGATCTCGCAGTCTATGTCTTGCAGCACGGACAGACGCTCGGTTCCGCTTAGAAATTTCCGGCCAACATTCCGGCAGATCGTCAGCATCTCAGCCATCCTCCACCCTCCCGTCACGCAGCTGGATGATCCTGTCAGCCTTTCGAGCCAATGCCTTGCTATGGGTTGCAAGCAAAGTGGTGAGACCGGCGCGTCGCCTGGTTTCGAAATGATCGATCAATCGCGATTCAGTATCGGCGTCGACTTCCGCGGTAGGCTCATCCGCAACAAGGATCGGCGGATTGGCGGCAAGAGCAACCGCAAGACCGGCGCGCGCCGTTTCGCCGCCGGACAGCTGCGTGACGAAGGCATCCGCGCGATGCCGCAACCCCACCATTTCCACCAGCTGATCAAGGCGTTTATCGTCAGCCTTATTAGCCAGCCTCATCTGGAAGCGGATGTTTTGGTCCACAGTGAGATGCGCAAACAGATTGCCCGACTGGAGAAGAATGCCGAAATTTGTCGCGCGGATGCGTGCCCGCACCGCTTCCGATCGCCTGGTCAGTCGCAAGCCGTCCACCAGGACACGGCCGCCGTCCGGCTCATCCAGCCCAGTCAGGCATGCCAGCAGTGTGGACTTGCCGCTACCGGACGGTCCCATCAAAACGACGAACTCACCCGGCGACAGGGATAGGCTAACTCCGCGCAGGGCGAATGTTTCGTCCTCGCCTGTGTGGAAAAATCGGTAGAGTTCATGCGCGACAAGCAGCGACATCGATGTCCGCCTTAGTTCCAGCGGAACGACTTCGACATTAATTCCCACTGGTCAACATTGTCCGCGCCCTTCGGTGCGTAGAGTTCGAGGGTGACCAGCTTGCCGTCCTTGAAATACAAATAGCGCTCATTCTCCAGCCGAACCTGCTTGTTGGTCACCGCGTTCGGTTGTGAGTTGGACGTATAGACGATGCGGATCGCCGGACCCGCCGGCAATTTCACAGCCTTGACGGACGTTACCGTCACCGCGCGCTCGGCGGCCTTCAGATTTGCCACTTCGTTTGCCCCGACGCTTTCCATAGTTGGCGCCGCGTTGGCTTTCGAGACCGAAACGATCACACCATCCAGCTTATCGACGAAACTCGCACCGTCGGCGCGGTCAGAACGTGCCCAGCCTTCGGGGACCTTCATCGTGAAGCCTTGCGGCGATGCATAATCGATAAATACTTGCGTGTCGGGGATGTCGCCGGGAGGATTCTTTTCCGCCGGAACGGCGTTTTCGGTGGCATAGGCCGGCGAACTGTCGGCAAGCACGAAAATTGGGCCAAGGCAGGCAAGCGAAAAAAAGGCAGCCGCGAAAACCGTCGGAGCCTTCTTGATGGAGATAGTTTTCACAACTGCGATCCTTCACTCTGACGAGATTGCATGAATGGTAGGATAGCCAGTTTACGGGCGGTTCGCTGAAAGCATACGGATCGGTAAACTCGCGCCATAACGCTGCACGGATTACGACCTATGCGCCGCCTGCCTTCACGGCTGGGAAATCCACCATGACCGCGAACCCCGACGCGCGATCCTCCAGCCTGATCTGTGGGGAACAAAACGAACGCGTTCGATCTGTGGAGCCGCTGTTGAAAGCTAATTGAAAGGTTGCCCTCGCTAACCTAATTGAGCTTCGTGGAGGAAGCAGGTGCCTATGTCGCAATCATGTGACCTGGTGCCGCAACAGGAGGAGACACTTATGCGTTCATCGCGCGTATTTTTTCATACCGTAGCCCTTTCCGCCATCATGACTGCCGGCTCGCTCGGCGCCACAGCAGCGCATGCCGCCGACAAGATTTCCATCATGGTGGGTGGCTATGAAAAGCAGATCTATCTGCCGGCCAAGCTTGCCGAAGGACTTGGTTATTTCAAGGAGCAGGGGCTGAACGTCGAACTTCTCAATGAGCCTGCAGGTGTTGACGCGGAAAATGAAATGCTTGCAGGCGCCGTCCAGGGCGTGGTCGGCTTCTATGATCATTGCATCGACCTTCAGGGCAAGGGCAAGTTCGTCGAATCCGTCGTGCAGTTCAGCCAGGCACCCGGCGAGGTGGAATTGGTGTCGGCCAAGCATCCGGAAATCAAGTCGCCCGCCGATTTCAAAGGCAAGAACCTCGGTGTCACCGGTCTCGGCTCCTCGACCAACTTCCTGACACAGTATCTGGCCGTCAAGGCTGGCCTGAAGCTAGGAGAGTTCACCTCCGTTCCTGTCGGTGCCGGCCAGACATTTATCGCAGCCATGCAGCAGGACGCGATCCAGGCCGGCATGACGACCGAACCGACGATCTCGCGGCTGTTGAAAACCGGCGAAGCCAAGACCCTCATCGATATGCGCACCATGGCTGGGACTAAGGCCGTTCTGGGTGGAACCTACCCGGCCGCCTCTCTTTATATGAGCGCCGACTGGGTCGATGCTCATAAGGAAGAGGTGCAGAAGCTGGCGAACGCTTTCGTCAAGACGCTGCATTTCATCAACACCCATTCGGCCGCCGAGATCGCCGACAAGATGCCGAAAGACTTTTATGTCGGCGACAAGGAAGGCTATGTGAAGGCGCTGGAAAACGGCAAGGCCATGTTCACGCCCGACGGCGTGATGCCAGAAGATGGGCCGAAGACCGTCCTTGCCGTGCTTTCCGAGTTCTCCAAGAACGTCCAGGGCAAGTCGATCGACCTGTCGAAGACCTATACGACGGAATTCGTCAAGAACGCCAAGTAAGGCAGCCCAACGCGTCGCTTCCGGAAAGGCCTGAAGCGGCCTGGATTTACGGTGGGAAGTGGCCCAGGTCACTCCCCACCGCAAATCGACACAATGGAACCGCCGCCGATACTTATCAGTGTCTTAAGGGTCTGCTCGCCACGGCCGACTTGGCCGTAACGGAAGTTGGCCGGAGGGAGCCGATGGCACGAAGGGATCGCGGTGAGCTGGCCGCGATCCTCGCTTTTAAAGCCCGACAATCCTTCAAGGACGGCCGAGGCAGCAGGATCAGAACTCCTCCCAGGATGCCGACGCCGCCGTGGCTGCACCGGAGCCATTGAATGCGCCGGCAATCTTGGCCCGGAGCGAGCGCGCCGGCGATGCGGCCGGGCTCGATCGTTCCGTCGCGGCAGCCGGCCGCGCGCGGCTGCGGCCATTTTGCAGATTGAACTGCCCGAGGATATCGTTCAGCGCCGTCACCTCCTTGGCCAGGCTGTGGCTGGCAGCCGTCGATTCCTCGACCATGGCCGCATTCTGCTGCGTTCCCTGGTCGATGCTGTTGACGGCCGTGTTGATCTCCTGCAGGCCGGTTGCCTGTTCGCGGGCCGCCTCGACGATCGCGCGCACGTTGCTGTCGATTTCTTCCACTTCCTTGACGATCTGCTGCAGCGATTGCCCGGTTCTCGTGACGAGAGTGACGCCGCTGTCGACCTGTTGTCCAGATGTGGAAATGAGCGCCTTGATCTCTTTGGCCGCCGTGGCGGAGCGCTGCGCAAGCTCGCGGACTTCCTGCGCGACGACGGCAAAGCCCTTGCCGGCGTCGCCCGCACGCGCCGCCTCGACACCGGCGTTCAGCGCAAGCAGGTTGGTCTGGAAGGCGATATCGTCGATGACGCCGATGATATTATTGATTTCGCCCGACGACTTCGAGATTGCCTCCATCGCGGCGATCGCCTGTTGCATGACCTCGCCGGATTTCTCCGCGCCGATCCGGGCACGGCCGACCAGCGAGCTTGCTTCCTCCGCGCGCCGGGTGGAATCCTTGACGGTGGTGGTGATTTCCTCGAGGGCCGCGGCCGTCTCCTCGACGGAGGCGGCCTGCTGCTCGGTCCGCTTGGAGAGATCTTCCGCTGCGGAGCGGATCTGGTTGGCGCCGGCGGCTATGGCCTGACCACCCTGGCCGACGGCGACAAGCGTCTCTTCGACCTTGGTCATCGAGGCGTTGAAATCTGCTCTGAGGCGATCGAGATGGGCGACGAAGGGCTGCTCGATGCGATAGACCAGATTGCCATTTGAAAGCTCTCCGAGGCCATTTGCCAGGCTGTCGACGGCAAATTGCGCGTCAGCGGCATCCTTGGCCTTTTGCGCCTCGCGCTCCAGTCTTTCCTTTTCGGAGAGGCTGCGGCCGGCAGCGGCTTCCTGCTCCAGCCGTATGCGCTCGATGGCGCTGTCGCGAAAGACGGACACGGCCGCAGCCATCTGACCGACTTCGTCCTTGCGTTCGATCCCGGAAACAGGCTCTTCGGTATTGCCGTCCGCGAGCGAGACCATGCGCGCCCGCAGCCGTTCGATCGGAGCGGCAATGCCGCGCGCGGAGACGAGAATAGCGACCAGGACCGCGCCAGCCAGCAGGACACCCAAGGCGATCAGGGTGTTTGTAATGGTATCCGTGGCCTGTCGAGCGAGCGTCTTGCTCTTGGCTCCGATATTCTTGTTGAAGGTATCGAGCCATTGGCGGATCGCAAGAACCTCGTCAGCGATCAGCGGATCCGCCTGCTTCAACAGCTTGAGCGCGCCGTTATTATCGTCCGTCAGCCCGGCCTTCACTGCCTGATCGGTCAGCGCGAGGGCGTCGTTGGCCTTCGCTATCAGTTGGTCCACTGCGTCCGCCTCAGCGGGGATAAGCGCGCGAACGGTTGCCAAGCGTTCGAGAAGCACTTTCCTGTTCCCCTCATAATCCTTGGCGAACTTAGCCATTTCCGGGTCTTTCGCGCTGTAGGCCAGGATCTGATAAGCATTGTAGCTGAGCGCCACCACCCGTTGGCTGGCCCTCGCCATCTCTACCGCTGCGGCCTCATCGTTCGAAATGAAGTTCGAATAAGTGCCGACACTATCCTTGTATTGGCTCGATACGAAGAGGACACCCGCCATCCCGATCAGGCACATCGGAATTATAATGGAGAGTACTTTCGTCCTGATCTTGGCATTCTGAAGAAATGACATGGGTTGGCTCGCTCTCGAAAGGAGCTGGCGACCGCTAAGGCGATGGAATAGGCGCAATTGCCAGCGATGGCCTGCTTTGGATTGTCGAAATTACAGAGAGGGAGCATCCTGCTCGTCGCCGATGGCGCTGCACAGCCAAGAGAGCGCGGCAAGCTGACAAAACGGTTAATATAGCTACATATTGCGTAAATTTTGACCATAAAATTCCAAATAATTGTGCTAAGTAAATCACTATAAATCTCAGGTTGCCATCTTTCTATTCATGATTGTTGATGATCAATATACAAGTTGCATGAGATAATAGCCGTGCGCCTTACGCTTAGGAGATCGAGTCAGTCATTTCCCGTCAATGGATGTTTTCGCTTCATGGTAGAGCTTGACCAGCAGGGCGGCTTAGTTCGACGCACCTCGCTGGACCAATCCCACGGATTCATCACTCCGCTCCAAAGCCTGCTCAGTTCTCCGTGGCAATCAACAGGTTAGGGTTCCAGGGAGCCGAGCAGCAGATTGCGCAAGGCGTCGTGGTCGACCTCCGGCCGATCGAAATCTTCCGGCTATTCATGCCAAAAACGGGGCGCCGCCGATTTTTTGGGCTTTTGGTTTCAATTGGACACCGTATAAATTTCAAATCGTCACATATTGGCTTTCAATCAGCCAACCTCATAGTTTCAAATAGTCACACGGAGCGAAACTATGACGATATATCCAGGGCTCGCCGAGCAACGAATTAACGACGCCATGTCGGACGCGCGCGTCGTATTGATCGTCGGCCCCTGACAATCCGGTAAAACGAGGCTGGCCAAGAAGATAGCCAGTCCAGCCGCCATCGGGATGAATCACATCACAACAAAAAATACGTCGGCATATTCGAGAGCTTATTTCTCGCTCGAACCTTGCAACCCTGGTTTTCCAATAAGCTGAAACGCCTCATCAAGACACCCAAAATACATTTTCTTGATTCTGGTGTTCTCGCTTCTCTGCGAGACCTCTCTCACGACCGGCTACGGGCAGAGAGGGGGCAATTTGGACCATTGCTGAAGACTTTCGTCTTCGCCGAGATTCTTAAACGCGGGTGGCGGGGAAGAACGAATTGAGTTCTCACATTTTCGCGACAAGCAGCAGAACGAAGTCGATATCGTTATCGAAAACAGAAGAGGACGCATTGTCGGCATTGAGATAAAGGCGGCGGCTACCGCATCGTGCGCCGACTTTTCTGGATTGCGAATTCTAGCCGAGGCGTCTGGAGAAAAATTTGTTTCAGGCTTTGTCTTGTATGACCATCAAAAGGTGGTCCCCTTCGGAGAACGCCTTTACGCCGTGCCTATTTCCGCATCGTGGCGTTAGCGCTTGGGAATTTCGGTCAACTTCTCGGCTCGTACATTATTGAAAATTCGACATTTTCCTATAAAAAATGAGCATTGGATCGAGTCCCATCAAGCCGAGGAATACCGATTTTCGATCAATCCGCTCGACCGGATGAGGGGCTGGCGAAACCGGGCTCGCAGGTGCCTGGCTCTAGTCGGCGCCTTGAAGATATTGCCCAAAGGCCACCTTTGGTCCGTGCCCGCGTTTATATATTCCTTGGCGATGGTGGCGACCGTTTTCTATTTCGTACCCCAAGGGTGCGCCAATCGGCAGTCGTCCGATGACACTTCGAAACCTCGGCTAGTTGCGATCGCTGCTTTTGGCGAGCGCGAACTCCGCGCTGACAGGATCGGCAGATGGTTTTGAAATCTCGAATCGCTTGATCTCGCCGACCAGCACCCAATAGCTGATGACCCCGCCTATGACATGCAGCCCCACATAGAGGAGCGCGCCGTGAAAGGAGCCCGTTCCCTCGACGATATAGCCGATTGCGACCGGAGTGATGACCCCGCCGATACTTCCTGCCGCGTTGAACAGGCCGCCAGTCAAGCCGATCGCTTCCCTGGGTGCGGTGTCGGCGACGACGGTCCATCCAAGCGCCCCAAAACCCTTGCCGAAGAAGGCAGCGCACATGATCGCAACGACGATGGCATTTACATCCGTGTAGTTGCACAGAATGATCGTGGAACTCAGGCCGAGGCCGATGGTGATCGGGATTTTCCTGGCTAGGCTGAGAGAGCCCGACTTGCGCAGGAGCCAATCGGAAAAAAATCCGGTGGAGACGCCGCCGATACATCCGAAAATCGCCGGCAAGGATGCCACGAATCCGGCCTGAAGCATCGAGAAATGTCTTTCCTGAACCAGATAGCTGGGAAACCAGGAGATAAAGAAGGTTGAAAGCGAGGCAATACAATATTGGGCGAGGAAAATCCCGAGCAGCATGCGGTTCGTCAAAATTTGTCGGGCGACCTGCCGGGTGGAGACTTGCACCTGGTCGCCTTTGATTTTCTCCCCTCCCACATCGGTCAATGCTCCGCCTGATTTGATGTAGGCGATCTCTTCTTTCGTAACCCGCGGGTGACGACTGGGGGCAAAATAAGCTCTCCACCAGATCAGTGCCAACACCAGTCCGATGACACCCATGACGGAGAAGATGTGTTCCCAGCCGAGATAGTGGAACAGCGCGCCCATCAGGGGCGTAAAGATCGCAAGAGACAGATATTGAGCCGAGTTGAAGATCGCGCCGGCAACGCCTCGTTCGTCGGAGGGGAACCAGGCGGCGATGATACGAGCGGAGGCTGGCGTGACCGGTCCCTCCAGCAGCCCGAGCACGAACCTCAATACGTAAAGCGCTACCACCGGATAGGCGAAATATCCGACGCCGCTGACAAGGGTGATCGCGATCGACCATCCGGCCAGCGACAGCAACATCGCCGCCTTGGCTCCCGTCCGATCGACTATGTAACCCGACGGGACCTGTGCGATGAAATAGCTCCATGAGAATGCCGAAAAGAGCCAGCCCATATTCGCGGCGCTGATGCCGAGATCCTTCGAGATCCCAGGGCCAGCGACAGAGAGGGTTGCTCTATCTCCTGTGCTCACGGCCAGGATAACCGTAATGAGCGCGAGCACGACGAACCGTTGGTAGCCGGCGCGAGGCACGCCAATGGGCTTGGAAGTATGCGTTGTCATCTAAGGAACCTTTCGGGAGGTCTGGGGCTCTGCAGCGTCCGCTGGGACCAATGCGCCTGGCTCGAAGAAGGAGGGTAACCGCCGTCCGAGGGCCGCGGTGCCTGAAACAGCCTAGGATTTGATGGTCGGCGGCTCGCGGGGCACGGACCTTGAGCGGCCGATATTTGCCGCTGGAACGTTGGAAAAGGCGATGAATCGCTCTGCGTCGCGCATCCTCCTCAAGGCTCCTCAACCCCTCTTCTGGCGATTTCGCTTGCCGAATTCTGATGTCGACAGAAATCTGAAATCTGATATACCAGATGTCACAATAATGAAGACCCGTCAACGAGATTCAAAAATGATCGAAGCGAAGCAGGGTGCGGGGCGCGAGGCGGCCTTTAAAAAAATTGATCCGGCCTTACAGGTCACGGTACGCGATCATGTCTATCGCGCGATTAGAAGCGCCATCCTGTCGGGTGCCTTCGCGACCGGCGAAAGGATCAACGAGCGGCAGCTGGCAGAGCAATTCGGCGTCAGTACGACGCCAATCAAAGAGGCATTGCGTCAGATCGAAACGGAGGGGCTTGTCGAGACCTTGCCTCGCCGGGGCGTCGCCATCCGTTTCAGCACGCAATGGGCGGAGGAGATGATCCTTGCCCGTGCGGCATTGGAATCAATGATCGCGCATCTGGCCGCCAAACGTATAGACAAAGCATCGGGAGCCAAGCTTCTTGGCACGGTCGATGTCATGAAAACGGCAACCGCATCCGGGGATGCCGATAGGCTGATAGCGCTCAACGAGACGTTTCACGATCATATCCATCGCAGCTCTCGCTGCGGCTATCTCGCGAAACTCATCGAGCGCCAGCAGTTTTACGATGCAAGCATTCGCCGCGTCATTCATCTCGACTCCACGGAGCGGCAGAAGGCCCTCAGCGAGCATGCAAGCATCGCCGAAGCCATCGTTACGGGCGATGCCGATTTGGCGGAGCGCTTGATGCGCAACCATGTCGTCCGCTCGGGCGAGACCTATCTCAGCATCGTCTTTGGAAAGCAGAAGAATATCTGAAGAGGCCTCGGCGCTCATGCGATCCCGACACGGATCTAGTGAAGGCTGGCAAGGATCGAGTTCCGCTAATAAGCCGGATTGTAAAAAAGAAAGCCGCATTTGAAGCATGTGTTCAGACTAAGGTCCATGTTCAATGCATTTCTCTTGGGATATGGGCATTTTGCCCCCGGTCGCCTTCACCACAACTAGTGTTGGCGGTCAGCCCTGTCACCAGAGTAAGCTCTGGTGACAGGGCGATAATTTGGCTGATTGATGGCAGTGCTTCCCGCGTCCTTGATCGAGCTGACAATATCGAAGGCTGAGGCCCTATCTCTTCGATCCCGCTTTCTCAGAAGCTCTCTCGCGTTTCCTCCTGCGGCAAATCCGAACCGATATCAGCTCAATCAAGGCGGCTTTCGACACCATAATGTGTTCTGGGCACGACCCGTTGGGAGTGATCCAGAGAGCCGACGGTCACTCGGATGAGTTCACCATCGGGTCCTCTTCGTGTTGCTCCGCACCCTCGATCGGCGCAAGCCAAGGTTCCCGGCGCTTCGTCCACAGCTCATAGGTGGGGGTGAGGCGAACAGGTGCCTTGGTCAGGACACCGAGCTTTATCTCGGCTTCCTTCTCGCGAATTGCAAAAACGCGCGAACCGCAGCGAGCGCAAAATTCCCGTCCGGCAAATTCCCTCGTTTCGCCCTCATATTCGAACTCATCTGAAGACCATACGCCGAAATAGGTAAAGGCCGAGCCGCTCTCCTGCCGGCAATCGGTGCAGTGACAAATGCCGACACGAAGAGGATTTCCTCGAACCGCCAAACGCACTTGCCCGCAGCGGCACGAACCGGTCAATTTCGTCACGGCATATCCTCTTCATCGATGACATTTGTGGTTGGGCCCTCACCGCGGCTGACATGCTCCGTATGCCAGCGCCCGTCGTGAAGCTGGTAGGTTATCTTGGCGTCTTCGCCACCTTGCTGCTGCCGAGCCGCGGCTGATTTCGCCGCGGCAAGGGCGCTCTCGTGATCGGGAAACGTCTCCGACCAAACATCGCCGACGCGGTAGGCGAAGCCTTCATCATGTTTGCCGACGTTATATGTTAGGGGCATCATCTCCTCCCGGCTTCGCCGATAGGGCTCGAAGAGTCACGCGCAAGCCGTGGACGGAACTCCTCTCATGCGAAACGAGAGGCTCCATTCATGGAAAACCGTCTTCGTATTCAAAGTTCCGAGAAGCAGAAAAGTTTCCAACAGTGATGGATATTGCGATTGAGCGGCGCTCAGTCGTATCGCCATCCTTGAAAGTCAAGCTGCTGATTTGGGCTGTACAAGAAAGAGAATAGCCGACATTGCCTTTGGGGAGGCGTGGACGCTTCAACGCCCGGGCGACAAGAACATATCGGTCGGACGCGATCGCGGGAAGGCCGTACCTTCCCGCGATCCTCGCTTTTAAAGCTTGACGACGCTTCAAGGACGGCCGAGGCCCGCAGGATCAGAACTCCTCCCAGGATGCCGACGCCGCCGTGGCTGCACCGGAACCATTGAATGCGCCGGCAATCTTGGCCCGGAGCGAGCGCGCCGGCGATGCGGCCGGGCTCGACCGTTCGGTTGCGGCAGCCGGTCGCGCGCGGCTGCGGCCATTTTGCAGATTGAACTGCCCGAGGATATCGTTCAGCGCCGTCACCTCCTTGGCCAGGCTGTGGCTGGCAGCCGTCGATTCCTCGACCATGGCCGCGTTCTGCTGCGTTCCCTGGTCGATGCTGTTGACGGCCGTGTTGATCTCCTGCAGGCCGGTTGCCTGTTCGCGGGCCGCCTCGACGATCGCGCGCACGTTGCTGTCGATTTCTTCCACTTCCTTGACGATCTGCTGCAGCGATTGCCCGGTTCTCGTGACGAGAGTGACGCCGCTGTCGACCTGTTGTCCAGATGTGGAAATGAGCGCCTTGATCTCCTTGGCCGCCGTGGCGGAGCGCTGCGCAAGCTCGCGGACTTCCTGCGCGACGACGGCAAAGCCCTTGCCGGCGTCGCCCGCCCGCGCCGCCTCGACGCCGGCATTCAGCGCCAGCAGGTTGGTCTGGAAGGCGATATCGTCGATGACGCCGATGATGTTATTGATTTCGCCGGACGACTTCGAGATTGCCTCCATCGCGGCGATTGCCTGTTGCATGACCTCGCCGGATTTCTCCGCGCCGATCCGGGCACGGCCGACCAGCGAGCTTGCTTCCTCCGCGCGCCGGGTGGAATCCTTGACGGTGGTGGTGATTTCCTCGAGGGCCGCGGCCGTCTCCTCGACGGAGGCGGCCTGCTGCTCGGTCCGCTTGGAGAGATCTTCCGCTGCGGAGCGGATCTGGTTGGCGCCGGCGGCTATGGCCTGACCACCCTGGCCGACGGCGACAAGCGTCTCTTCGACCTTGGTCATCGAGGCGTTGAAATCTGCTCTGAGGCGATCGAGATGGGCGACGAAGGGCTGCTCGATGCGATAGACCAGATTGCCATTTGAAAGCTCTCCGAGGCCATTTGCCAGGCTGTCGACGGCAAATTGCGCGTCAGCGGCATCCTTGGCCTTTTGCGCCTCGCGCTCCAGTCTTTCCTTTTCGGAGAGGCTGCGGCCGGCAGCGGCTTCCTGCTCCAGCCGTATGCGCTCGATGGCGCTGTCGCGAAAGACGGACACGGCCGCAGCCATCTGACCGACTTCATCCTTGCGCTCGATCCCCGCAACAGGCTCTTCGGTATGTCCGTCCGCGAGCGAGACCATGCGCGCCCGCAGCCGCTCGATCGGAGCGGCAATGCCGCGCGCGGAAACCAGGGCCGCGATCAGGATAGCAGCGGCGAAAAGAATACCGAGTGCGATCAGGGCATCGGTAATCGTGCTCGTCGCGTGATCATTGAGCAGCTTGCTTTTGGCGCTGATGTTTTCATTGAAGGTAACAACCCATTGGCGAATGGCCAAAGCTTCGTTGCCAATCAGCCCATCGGCCTGCTTCAAAAGCGTGGTTGCCGTGTCGTCGTCGTCATTCTTACCTGCCGTCACAGCCTTGTCGGTGACGGCGATGATGTCGTTGGCCTTTCCCGAAAGGTCTTCGACTGCGGCCCCCTGCTCAGGAACCAATTTCCTGACATTGGCAAAGCGCTCCAGAAGAGCCTGCTTGTTTTCCTCGTAACTTTTGACGACGCCAGCCATTTCCGGGTCTTTGGACCTGTAGAGGCGGATTTGGTAGGCATTGTAACCCAGCGCCGCCAATCGTTGATTGGCCATCGACATCTGTATGGTCGCTGCCTCATCTGTTGAGATGAATTTGGAATAGTCAGCAACGGTATTGCGGTATTGAGACGACACGAGCAGGGTGCCGCCAATTCCGATCAGGCAGATCGGGATGATAACGGAAAGAACCTTTGCTCTGATCTTGGCGTTCTGAAAAATGCTCATGGGCTCATCCACTTTTGGGAGCCGGTGACCGCCGGCGCAACGAAGGTTGCGACTATCGCCTGCTCTGAAGATCGGGAACATTGCAGGCGTGAGCATCCTGCTCGTCGCATCGGCGCTGCAACGTGAAAGATGGCATATACATCTGATGAAACAATTAATAACGGAAGATTGCGTGAGTTGATTGAAGTACTTCAATCAATTGTTAGCAGGTGCAGCAACCTCTAAAGATTGTATTTTAGTGCATGGTTGCAATTCGACAACTATTTTTTCGTGTATAGCTGAGTAATTTAACTGATGGATGTCATTTCACGATGGCATAAATGCATCTATTTTCAATCTATACTGGATTTTCGCTGCTCTTAAGCGGGAGAATTTACAACTAAGGCACAGCCTGGCGTATTTGCATCGCATGACGAAGTGCCGCGATTATGAGCTAGGAAAGCCACACGCTGCATCGCGTCTTGATTGCCATATAAGCATTTTGGGAGCACGCTTCGCGAAGAGTCCAACGGACTCTGAAAGATTGGGGAGAGGGGAAATGACCATACAAAATCCATCGCCTGCGTTGTACAACGAGGACCTGGCGCCCGCCGAAGAGAGGAAGTGGGGCGCGTTCAGTATCTTCAATGTATGGACGTCGGATGTTCACAGCCTTTGGGGGTATTATCTTGCCGCAAGTCTTTTCCTGTTGTGCGGCAGTTTCATCAACTTCGTGATCGCGATCGGTATCGGCTCGCTGGTCATCTTCTTCCTTATGAGCCTCGTCGGCAACGCCGGCGTCAAGACAGGCGTGCCCTTCCCAGTCCTTGCCCGCGCCTCGTTTGGAACCTTCGGCGCAAACGCCCCGGCGCTGGTGCGGGCTATCGTTGCCTGCTTCTGGTACGGCGCCCAGACCGCAGCTGCCTCGGGCGCCATCGTCGCCCTTCTGATCCGCAACGAGAACATTCTCGCATTCCATCAAAACAGCCACATGCTCGGCCATTCAACGCTTGAGGTCATCTGCTACGTCGTCGTATGGGCGCTGCAGCTTTTGATCATCCAGCGCGGCATGGAGACGGTGCGCAAATTTCAGGATCTGGCCGGCCCCGCCGTCTGGATCATGATGCTGGTGCTTGCGGTCTATTTGGTGGTCAAGGCAGGCACGTTTTCCTTCGGCAGTGAAATTCCGCGCGAGATACTGCTGGAAAAGACGAAGGACGCGGGTGTTCCCGGTGAGCCTGGATCTTTCCCGGCGCTTGCGGCTGTCGCCGCCACCTGGATCACTTACTTTGCAGCGCTTTACTTGAACTTCTGCGATTTCTCGCGTTACGCCAAGGACACCAAGACCTTACGAAAAGGCAATCTCTGGGGCCTGCCGATCAACCTGCTCGCCTTCTGCCTCGTCGCTGGCGTAACCACTACGGCTGCCTTCACCGTCTACGGCGAAGTGCTTCTACATCCCGAAGCGATCTCGGCGAAATTCGACAGCTGGTTCCTGGCGCTGCTTGCCGCATTGACCTTTGCGGTCGCAACGCTTGGCATCAACGTGGTCGCAAACTTCGTCTCGCCGGCATTCGACTTCTCGAATGTTTTCCCGAGGCAGATCAGCTTCAAGCGGGGCGGCTATATTGCGGCCCTGATCGCGCTGGTGCTCTACCCGTTCGCGCCATGGGAGACGAGTGCCGCGCATTTCGTCAATTTCATCGGCTCGAGCATGGGGCCGATCTTCGGGATCATGATGGTGGATTACTATCTGATCCGGAAAGGCGAGCTGAATGTCGCGGCACTCTACCAGGAAAATGGCGAGTTTCGCTTCCAGAACGGCTGGCATAGAAATGCCTTTATAGCCTTCGTGGTCGGCGTACTGTTCTCGTCGATCCTGCCGACCTTCACGTCCATCCTTCCGGAATGGTGGGGAACCTATGGCTGGTTCTTCGGCGTCGGCATCGCCGGGGTAGTCTACTATGTGCTCCGTATGAGCGCCCGCGGTTCCGCCATCGGGGCTGCGACTTAACCAGAATTGCCGTACCCGGCAATGAGTTGCCGGGTACGGCTCAGGCTCCCGCACGGTCTTTATCGACGCAGTTTTCAATTGTGATTGATCGCAAGACGGGACAGGCAAAGCGCAAAAGGTTCGAATTCATTCAAGAGCACCCCATATCCGCTCGCGAACCGAGGCAGGCGCTCCCTCGCCATATCATTGAAATACCAGCTGCCAGAAGCAAGTGTGGCAAAGCGGCTACAGCTGTCACCGGCCAAGCAGAAAACCGTAATTTTCTAAGCATAGTCCATAGTTTTCTAAAATACCGCCGTCACGAATGCAGCCATCTTCGCCATAGTAACCATTCGGTGCGCTATGGACACTCAATTCCCAGGTTTTGAAATCTTTGCTCCGAAAATCGATGCGGCCTGGACTGCCTCGCAACGGCAATATGCCAGCCACCTGACCGGTACGGAAATCGATCATCTATTTGCCCGCCGCGCCCTGGTGGGGATCAAGCTCCCTTCCAATCGCGGCCCTGTTGCATTCATTCCATTCCGGAGCCGGGCCAAACAGGATCAGATCTGACAGGACTTGCATCACGTGAATTTCGCCGCTGGCATGAAATGCGCCCGAAGCGTCGATCATCCATGACTTGCGCGTAATGCATACAGCTAACCCCTACGAATTCGGCAATGCCAATGCTTCAATCGATCGGGAGAGTCGCATGAATACTGAAAAGATCATTATCTTTGACACTACCTTGCGTGACGGCGAGCAAAGCCCCGGCATCAACCTCGACGCCGGTGAAAAGGTCGAGATCGCGCTTATGCTCGAAGCGCTGAAGGTTGACGTGATCGAGGCCGGCTTTGCCGTCTCCAGTCCTGGCGAGTTCGATGCGATCAAGGCCGTGGCGCGCGTCGTCAAGGACAGTACGATTTGCAGCCTGAGCCGCGCGGTCGAGCGCGACATCGACCTGACGGCGGAGGCTGTTTCCGGTGCGGCGTCGTCTCGCATCCATATCGTGCTGGCGACCTCGCCTATTCACATGAAATACAAGTTGCAGATGACACCGGAAAACGTGCTCGAACATGCCGTTCGCGCGGTGCTCCACGCGCGACGCTATTCAGAGGATATCGAGTTTTCCTGCGAGGACGCGAGCCGGTCGGAGCCGGAGTTTCTTGCCCGTATCGTGGAACAGGTGATCAGGGCCGGTGCGACCACGGTCAGCCTGCCTGATACCGTCGGCTACGCCACGCCCCACGAATATGGCAAGCTATTCACCTATCTGCGCAATGTCGTGCCGAACGCTGACAGGGCCGTGTTCTCCGCGCATTGTCACAATGATCTGGGCATGGCTGTTTCCAACTCGCTCGAAGCGACCCGGCAGGGCGCGCGCCAGATCGAATGCACGATCAACGGCATCGGCGAGCGAGCGGGCAATGCGTCGCTTGAGGAGATCGTCATGGCATTGCATACACGCGAGGATTTCTTCCGATGCCGGACGTCGGTCGAAACCCGCCGATTGACCGCTGCCTCCCGTCTCGTCTCGGAGATCACGGGTTTCGTTGTGCAGCCTAACAAAGCGATCGTCGGTAAGAATGCCTTCTCGCACCAATCAGGCATTCACCAGGATGGCATGCTGAAGAACCCGTTGACCTACCAGATCATGACGGCGGTGGAGGTCGGCGCCGACGAGTATCGGTTGGTGCTCGGAAAGAATTCGGGTCGTAACGGTTTTCGCATGTGCATGCGCTCGCTGGGCGTCGAGTTCGGCTCCGATGCCGATCTTGATCTCGCTTTCTCCCGTTTCAAGGATATCGCCGATCAGAAGGCATCGCTTTGCGATGAGGATCTTCTGGCGACGGTTGCGGGTATGGAAGCGCTCTCCCGGGAAAAACGCATCGCATAATTCTACCCCAGAACATGTAATCGGGATCGGCTGTGTGTCGGAACCGTGCTTCCTCCGGGCCTGACCGGTCCGGGGAAACGCACGTCAATACTTTGCGGAATTCAGGAACGAAGGTCATAGCGGAGAGGCGAGCAAATGACGGTGAATCTTGCAGTCGAAACGGCGGGCGATGTTCGGGTAGTCAAGCCGGAAACAGGGCCGAAAACAGGATATGAATTCCTGATCGACACGCTTAGGACCTGGCATGTGCGCCACTATGCCGGCGTCACGGGGGGAGGGGTCATCCATTTGCTCAAGCATCTCGAGCCGATGGTCGTCCCCGACGACGGCGCCGAAGTCCCGGTTTTCTTCAATATCGGAGAGTACGTCGCCGGCTTCATTCCTCTGGGATACTATCTGGCGAGCGGGAAAATCAGTGCAGCCATTGCAACGACGGGAGCCGCAACGCGGTTGCTGACCTGCGGCCTGAGTGATGCGAAATTGCACAATATTCCGGCAATCTACCTCATTCCTCTCAGTCCGTCAGATACGCGACACCGTGCACCGCTGCAGGACACGAGCCCGGAGGGCGCCGGCGTCGTGGCTCAGTTGCAGGCTGAGCTACCATCAGGCACATTCGTCTTGAACGATCCAGACGGTATCGAAGAACAACTTGAGCAAGCCCGTAAACAGCTCGCCCAGGGCTCGCCCGTCGCTCTTCTGATGCCGCCGGAGGCACTCGGAAAGATGATGCCTGAGCCGGTCTATAAGCCTTGGCACGGTGACCGCGCCCATAAACCGAACAAGATCGACCATGGGTCGCTAACCCATTTCTTGGCCGAATTCCCGCGGCAAGCGGTTGGGCGTCGGGTGATTGTGCTCGCCGGCGAAGAGGCGGCCATGTATCCGTATATGCCTGTCCTTACCACACGTTTGTGCAAGGTATTACAGGCGCCGATCGTCTGGAGCATAAACGGGGCGAATGCGGTCGCGCGCAACAATATCTTCGGTTTCGGCTATCTGGGCTTTGGCGGCAATGATCGCGCAATGCAGCTTTGGAGAAGCCTCGGCCCTGATGATATTGTCATTACCCTCGGGTTTTGCCCTGACGAATATACCCTTAATTTTTCTGACATACCTGCCCATACGACATGGAATTTCACCAACCTGGCCGCCCCATACGGCAGCGTTGGAGGCGAGTTTCGGCATCGTGTGCGCGGCGAATATTTCGATGTTCGAGGGCCAATCGATCAGGTTCTGAGCGAAGCGATCGGCCGGCTCGAGGATATCAGGCCGCCGCGTCCCCCGGCACCGGCTTTTGTGGCTGATCTCAATGATCGCAAGATCATGCCGCCACGCACTGGGACAATCGATATTGCCCGATTTTATCAGGAGCTCGATCGTCAATGGTTGCCGGAAAGCATTGCATTCGATGATGTGTGCCTTGCCTACAAAGATCGTCAGTATGTCACGCAGCGCCCGCATCCGAACGTCCGCTTCCATTCGCTTTATCGCGGTTCGGCAATGGGCGGAGCATTCGGCGCGGCTATCGGCGCAAAGCTTGCAAAACCGGACGCGACAGTCTTCGCTTTTACGGGCGATGGCTGCTTCCGGCTGATTGCTGGTTGCCTGGCCGAAGCACGATCATTGGGCCTCGTCCTGTTCGTGCTGGACAACGGCGCACTCGGCATCATGGTGCAGGGCCTGCCCGTGGTCATTCCCGACTATTCATCCTCCCGCTACCACAGCGATCTGCACCGCATCGACTTTGGATCGATGGCGCGCGCATGCGGCTGGTCAAGCCGCAGGCTGTTGCCGGATCTGAGCAATCTGGCCGAGATCATGCGTGAAAGCTACAGCCCCGGTCACTCATCCATCCTGGTTGAGGTACCCGTCGATGCAGAGCAGGTGGTGGGACAAAATCCGCGGGCTAACAATTTGTAGTGCCCTGTCACTTGCTGCAATCATGCAAAGAAAGAATCTGCAGGTCTATAGTTTGAACCCATTCAAGGCGCCCAAACCGGATGACCGCATTACGTCGGTTCCAGACGCTAGAGAAAGCAGCGCCTTCTCTGCGACTAGCGCATAGTGGAGCTTCCTGGCAGCACCTCGAACTTCCAGAATTTATCTGGCGTGAAATAGACCTGGGCGATGGCGCGCACGGTCTGCGCTGTCACATTCTCATAGCCGCTTTGATTGGAGCGCAGAAAGTCGATGTAGCGGGCATCGGCCTGAGCTTCGGAAAGCTGCGACAGCCAATGATCGTTCCGCTGGCGTTTCAATGTGATATCTTCGAAGAGGGCCTGTTTGGCCCGCGCAAGTTCATCCGGCGTGACATCTTCGGTGCGCAGATCCCCAAGAATTTTTTCGGCGATCTCATAAAAGCGTTTAACCTCATTGGATGCGGTCTCCACATAGACATAGGCATAGCCATAGTCGGGTAAAACTTCCGAGAGCACGGCGTTGGCTCGAGGCGTGTAAGTCGCGCCTTCGTTTCGACGAAACTGCGCGATCACACGGTCGAGGAGAATGCTCACGGCAACTTTCGCCGAATATGTCCTTGGCAGATCGGACAAAAGGTCGCCGATAGGAGCGGCCAAGAGAGCAGCTGCATTGTCGGGGCGCTGAAGTTGATTCAACACAACTGGCTGTTTCGTCGGCGCCGGAAAGTGGACCGCAGGCGCCACGGTCGTCGACGTCGACCGCACCGGCAGCGCACCAAAAGTCGCGCTGGTAAGACGGATCGCGTCATCGACAGTCACATCGCCGACGATACTGACGTTGATTGGCCCGCTCGACAGATAAGGCCCAAATTGGGCCTCGAAATCTGCCGGCGTGGTGGAAGAGATTTGCCGCTGGTCAGGGGCTGCCCAGCGAGGATCGCCGGCATGCAGCAATCCAGGGAGATAACGGTCGGCTATGCTGCCCGCTGTTAGTTCTCGATCAGCGATGCCATGCTTGTAAGCTTCCTGGACCTGTATGAAGGCTTGCGGACGAAAGGCCGGAACCGAAGTATAGGCAGCAAGCATCTGCATTTGCGTCGCCAGATCTTCTGTCCTCGTCTTACCCTGGAGGACAAACGCCTCATCGTTGAACGAGAACCGTATGCTGACCTCCTTACCCGGCAAGGCTTGCCACATCTCATCATAGCTGATGGCCTTCAGGCCACCTGGGATAAACGCTGCGGCTGCCCAGGCGGCTTTTTGCTGCGTAAGCGGAAGATCACGTCTTCCCCGGCCGATGTCGGCGCGCACCAGAACTTCGCCGTCGTTGAACTTTGTTGGCTTGATGGCCAGGTGTACACCGTTGGCAAAGCGCACCAACGTGATTCCCAGATCTTCGATAGCATGTGTCTCGCTGACAACCCCTGGCGGGCCGAACGATGTATAAGGCCAGGAGGGAATAGCGGTCGACGCTGGCCCTGAAACCGCCGTCGCCCGTGACGTCTTGTATGCCGTGTCGATAGTAGCCTCGCGGCCGAATGGCGCTTCCGGCGTTTGTAGGATGATGCGCAGATCTTTGACGCTGAACGTTCGCTGGAGTGCCTTATTTACCTCGGCGGTCGTCAGCCTCTTCGCGATATCGTCGAAAAGGGCGAGCGTGTCGGCAGGGGAAATAAAAGTTTTGTCGGCTGCGGTGCTTGCCATCAGGCCGTCTGCAAGGGTGGTCGTGGGCCGCGTTGCCTCACCTGCAGCTGCCGTCTGCAAAGCGGCACGCTCGTTCTGAAGTTCACGTTCGAGCTCCGGCTGGAGGGCTCCAGATTTGCCGATGCGACGTTGCTCTTGCTCAATGGCTGCCAATGCCCGCTGCCATGCGATGGGCGCGACGAGAGCGGAAATCGCGATCATATCAGCGGATTTGAGCAGATCTTCCTCGCCGGCTTTTATTCTAAGGAACGGGGTGTCGGTCTGATGCGCCAGAACGTCGAGGCGTCGTGCAAGAATATGCAAGCCAATGTCTCGAATTGTTCTCTGACGTCTTAAAGCGCGCGTGTCCGGCGCCTGATCATGGGGTCGTATCCAGGCGAACTCTAAAAGCGCTGCGCCACTTCCAGTCGTTAGAATATCGGCCAGAGAATGATGTGGCCGAAGCGTGCCGAGATTGCGCCTTGTTTTGGCGGGTCCGATGGAAGTCCAGTCGCCGAAACGACGCCTGATTTCAGCCTCGAGGGCTGTTGGCTCGATATCCCCGACGACGACGAGGGTGGCACGATCGGGGCGATAGTTAGCTCGGTAATAGTCACGCAGTCGGTCGACAGGCGCGTTGCGAATGACGATCGTATCCCCGATTGGAAGACGCAGTGGCGCAAGCTGACCGGCAAGAAGCAGTGCGCCAAGGGCATGATCGGCGCGTGCCTGCGGTGTATCGCGCTGACGTTCTTCAGCCAGTATGACGCCACGCTCACGTTCAAGTGCGCCAGCGTCGAGCCTCAGCTCGCTCGCGATTTCACGCATTAACATTAAACCGGTGGAGACCGTATCAGTGTCGGCGTCTGGAATATTGAGCTTATAGATTGTCTCATTAAAACTTGTGGAGGCATTGACATCGGGTCCGAATGTTAGCCCCTTTCGTTGCAGAAGACCGATCATCTCGTCTTCGGTGACATGTGTGCTTCCTCTGAACGCCATGTGTTCGAGAAAATGCGCTAGGCCGCGTTGGTCGTCGTCCTCGTCACGGGAGCCGGCTTCCACGCGAAAGCGGATCGCGACCTGTCCGCGCGGCGTAGTATTATGCATGATGGCAAATTTCATGCCGTTTGTGAGCGTGCCGAATCGCACGCCCGGGTCCGGTTTCAGATCGCTTCCTGCTTGTGGCCAGGGTGTGGACGGCTGGGCGGCCTGAAGCGGCGCTATGATGGCAAACAGGGCACCGAACAGCGTCAATATGCTCATATGCCACTTTGGCAGGGAAAACACCGATTGGATGAAGGGCATATAAGTCTCGGGATAATGTGGTGGGGAGTAAGTGGTGCGTTGGCGTGGCGTCACTATCGAATAGGTTGCGCTTAATATCAACAGCTGCGATCTCGTCTTTCCTCGCATCGAGCCCGGTCGTCTCGGTGTCGAGGATGACGCCGCGCAGAGGATAACCAAGCCTTGGGGTAGCGGCGATCGCCCGCGGCTCAAGTTTTCGGAGGATCTGATAGCGTCCGGTCGCTTCCAGGATCCGCACCATCTCGGCTTCGTCGGGCGCCGAGCCGACCTGTCGAAGACGTATGCTTGGGGGCCGACGATCTGCGAAGGCCTTGCGCATTTTCCTAAAACATGTCGAGCTGAGACGTCATTGCCCATCCGTTTAAGGGGGCAGGGCAAGCTTAGAACGGCCGGCCCAAGGCGAGAAGCGCCTGGCGTCCTCATTGAGCCGATACGCACCGATATTACCTCACATCGCATTAATCGAATATTGTAAAAGTATTGTATTTGTCATATTTTCAGGCTCAACGGAGCATAGGTCATGGCACGCGCAAAAACATTTTCTCTCGGTGACAGGTACGATGGAATTCTATCGGATCTTGTGCGGAACGGACGGTTCGGTACTGAGACTGAAGCCGTGCGCGCCGGGATCCGCTTGCTTGCCGATCACGAACTCAAAATGCAGGTCCTTCGCAGAGGCATACAGACGGCAGACGAGGAAATTGAAGCAGGCCTCGCCAAGGAATATGCCAATGGTGCCGATCTACTCAAAGACGTTATGAACGAAGGATAGGGCCATCAAACCGAAACGCCTGATTATTGCGCCACCTGCAATCAGCGACTTGCGGAACATAAGGTGCTATATCGCCGAAAACAGTCTTCACTATGCACAGGAATTTCTGGCCGACCTAACTGCCAAGATAGCTTGGATTGCCGAGGTGGATTTCACTGGCTCGCCCCGCGACCATATCGCTCCAGGTTTCCGTGCGTTCCCCTATTGGAACCGCTGCTCTGCTATCGCTCGTATCCAGACAGAATTGTAATTCTTCGTGTCAGGCACGGCGCCGAAGACGTCAAACCACAGGACTTCGAATTTTAGGTGCCGCCAAAACCTAACGAAAATGTCCCTCGGAATTTCGCCCGCCGGGCTATTGCAGTCGGCGTCTTGACGGCCGGGCAATTCTGAGAAATTACGGCCGCCCCTGACATTCGGGTGCAGGCGAAGGCCGTCGTCGAGGAGATCGTCTCGACGCAGCCGGCGTCAGAAGCATAGATCGGGAATCCCAAGGTCACGGTACTTGTTGAATTGCTGGCCGCTGACAGCTACAGTATCTGGTACGCCATAATACGATTTTCCAATTCGGCTGCCGCGGCGGAACTTGGTGGTGCGAAGCCGGTCCAACTCTGAGGTGTAGAATGAGCGGTGCTCTGAAGGACGCAGCAATTCGGGTCGAGCGTCCGACAAAGACATTGCGGGAACTGGCGCTGGACAAGGTCCGCGAAGCGATCGTGAATGGCTATTTCCGTCCCGGCGATCGCCTTGTCGAACGTGATCTCTGCGCCCAGCTCGGCGTCAGCCGGACGGTCGTGCGCGAGGTTCTGAGGCACCTGGAATCGGAAGGGCTCGTCGCCAACCTGCCGAACAAAGGGCCGATCGTCGCCCAGCTCGACATCGAAGAAGCCAAGCAGATTTATGAGATCCGCGGCGCGCTCGAAGGCATGGCGGCGCGGCTATGCGCCGAGCGCAGCAGCCCCGAAATCGTCGCTGCCCTGGAAGAATCCCTGACCGGGATACGCAACAGCTACCGCGACAACGATATGGCGGGCGTGCTGGCGAATACCTCTTCCTTCTATCAGACGCTGTTCACCATGGTCGACAGGCATGTTGCCTGGGGCGTCGTCAATCTTCTCACCGTGCGGATAAATCACTTGCGCTCGATGACGATAAAGACCGAGCGGCGCGGCATCGAGGGGCCTGCGCAGATGTCGAAGATCGTCGACGCCATCCGCCGGGGTGACGGCGAGGGGGCTTACAAGGCCGCGACGGATCACATCGCCGCCGCCAGTGCGATTGCCGAAGCGGTGCTGTCGGCCAAGAAGTCGGCTGATTAACTCAGCGCCGGCGCCGCTGGCCTTCTGTCGGATGCAGCCATAAATGCTGCTCCGTCGGCCATTTGATGTCTTTCAACATTCGCAGTCGCGACTCCGTGGAATCCCGGAGAGGCCGCACTCCAGGCTTGACACCCAACTTCGCCCAGTGTGATGGTATGCCATAATCAATAATATCTAAGGCGGTATCATATGAACTGGGATCATTTTGCCTTTCAGATTTGTCGAGCGCCTGCGGGCTGTCGACGCAGCGCCTCCAACGCCTGACAACAAGCTGATCCAAATTGCCTCCGAGGCTCGACATCGCTCGTGCGTCATCGAGGAAGTCTCGAAGCCGTCCTATGGACAGCGGCTCGGCAGACAACCGAGAAAATACGGGTAACTAACTGTTTTTAGTAACGTATATAAAAATCGGCGGACTAGGCTGGCGGCTTTTGCAGAAACGAACTTGACAGTTAGATATTATGGCATACCATAATATCTAATCCTAAATGGGAGCGAGCTATGAGCCTTCAGATCCGAAAAACTCTCCTGCAGATCGAAACGACGCTTGTTGAAGGGGGCAGGGCAGCGGCGGTGCCGTTGAAGCTCTTTTCGGCATGCGCGATCGTCAAAAATCCCTGGGCCGGTCGCGGCTTTGTCGAGGATCTGAAGCCGGAGATTCACGCCGCCGCCCCTATCCTCGGTGAATTGCTCACCAAGATGATCATCGAGGCTGTCGGCTCGGGCGAGGCCGTCGAAGCCTATGGCAAAGCGGCCGTCGTCGGACTGAACGGCGAGATCGAACATGCATCGGCGCTGATCCACACGCTGCGGTTCGGCAATCACTATCGCCACGCCGTCGGCGCCAAGTCCTATCTTGCCTTCTGCAATACGCGCGGGCCGGCCAATGCGCCGATCATGATCCCGCTCATGGACAAGAATGATGAAGGTCGTCGCTCGCACTACCTGACCATCCAGACGTCGATCCCCGACGCGCCGGCTGCCGACGAGATCGTCGTGGCCCTTGGCGCCTCGGTGGGCGGGCGTCCCCACCACCGCATCGGCGACCGTTACCAGGATCTGAAAGACCTGGGGCAGGACGTCGCCAATCCTGCGGGCGTTTGAGAGGGGACTCAGAGATGCTGGCAGCTGGATCGACCGCAGGCACCGCTGCAGCAAAGAGCGCCGACGGTGCCTTGCCTCGGAAGAAGACAGCAGGCGGAACGGCTTATCACGAGGCCGGGCGCGGCGAGCCGGTGGTGCTGATCCATGGCGTCGGCATGCGGCTCGAAGCCTGGGCTCCGCAGATTGCATCTCTCTCGGCGGGTCATCGCGTCATCGCCGTCGACATGCCGGGACACGGTGAGAGCGCAAAGCTGCCGATAGGCAGCCGCCTGCAGGAATTCGTCGCCTGGTTCGAACGCTTTCTCGACGAGATGAAAATCGAAACGGCGAATGTCGCCGGGCACTCCATGGGTGCGCTGGTGTCGGGAGGGGTGGCCGCGACCTTCGGCGAGCGCGTCAAGCGCGTCGCTTACCTCAACGGGGTCTATCGGCGCGATCCGGAGGCGAAGGCTGCCGTGCTTGCGCGGGCTGCGGCCATTCCGGTGACGGGCGTCGACAAGGAAGGGCCGCTTCGGCGCTGGTTTGGCGACGATGCGCAAAGCTCCGTTGCACGCGAACTGACGCGCAACTGGCTGAACCTCGTCGATCCGCTGGGATATGCGACGGCCTACGCCGCTTTCGCCGGCGGTGATGAGACCTATGCCGATCGCTGGCCCGGCGTCATGGTGCCGGCTTTGTTCCTGACGGGTTCGGACGACCCGAATTCGACGCCGCTAATGGCCGAGCAGATGGCGGCGGCAGCGCCTAAAGGCCGGGTGCGGATCGTCGAGGGGCATCGCCATATGGTGAACCTGACGGCACCAGATATCGTCAACGGGCTGCTCGCCGAGTGGCTTTCATGCGGGGAGGACGCAAGATGACGACGCAAGACTTCGACCCAAGGGCGCTGCGCGACGCCTTCGGTGCATTTCCGACCGGCGTCACGGTCGTAACCGCGCGTGATCAGGCCGGTTTGCCGATCGGTTTTACCGCAAACTCGTTCACGTCGGTGTCGCTTGACCCGCCGCTTCTTCTTGTCTGCCTGGCAAAGACCTCGCGTAATTTCGAGGCCATTACGAGCGCCAAGCATTTTGCGATCAATGTGCTGTCGGAGACGCAGAAGGCCGTCTCCAACACCTTTGCGCGGCCCGTCGAAGACAGGTTTGCCGCCGTCGAGTGGAATTCGGGAGCAGATGGCTGTCCGATCCTTTCCGATGTCGCTGCCTGGTTCGAATGCGCCATGAGCCAAGTGATCGAAGCCGGTGATCATGTTGTCCTGATGGGACGCATCGTTTCGTTCGATAATAGCGGTCGCAATGGCCTCGGCTATGCCCGTGGCGGCTATTTTACACCGATCCTGGCCAGCAAGGCGGTCTCCGCCGCTGCGGAAGGTAACATCGAACTCGGTGCGGTCCTGGAACGTGACGGTGAGATCCTGCTACTCGGGGATGATGTTCTTGCCCTCCCAGATTGCGAAGGCAGCGAAGGAAGCCCAGCTGACATTCTTGGCCAGTACCTGCAGGCGCTGACCGGCCTTACGGTAACGGTCGGCTTTCTCTATTCGGTCTATGAAGGCAAAAGCGACGGCAAGCATCATATCGTCTATCGCGCCTTCGCTTCGCAAGGCGAGCCGCGCGAGGGCAGGTTCCTAAAGCCGGATGCGCTGAAAACAGTGCGCTTCAAGACCAGTTCGACGGCCGACATCGTCGCTCGCTTCGCGCTGGAAAGTCAGATCGGCAATTTCGGTGTCTATTTTGGCGATGAGACCTCCGGCATGGTGCGGCCGGTCTCGGGGAAGGCGGTGCAAGCATGAAATTCTCTCTCTTCGTTCATATGGAACGCCTCGACGCGAGCCAGACCCACAAGAGTCTCTACGAGGAATTCGTCGCGCTCTGCGAGATTGCCGACAAGGGCGGCATGCATGCGATCTGGACGGGCGAGCATCACGGGATGGATTTTACCATCGCGCCCAACCCCTTCGTGACGATCGCCGATCTGGCGCGGCGTACGTCGCGGGCAAGGCTGGGCACGGGAACGGTGATTGCGCCGTTCTGGCATCCGATCAAGCTTGCCGGCGAAGCGGCCATGGCCGACATCATCTGCGACGGCAGGTTGGATATCGGCATTGCCCGCGGCGCCTATTCCTTCGAATACGAGCGGCTGCTGCCGAGTCTCGACGCCTGGGGTGCCGGCCAGCGCATGCGCGAGCTGATCCCGGCGGTCAAAGGCATTTGGCAGGGCGACTACGCCCATGAGGGCGAGTTCTTCAAATTCCCCTCGACCACCTCGGCGCCGAAGCCGCTGCAGCAGCCGAACCCGCCGATATGGGTTGCGGCACGCGACCCGAATTCGCATGAATTCGCCGTCGCTAATGGCTGCAATGTCCAGGTGACGCCGCTTTGGCAGGGCGATGATGAAGTCGAGGCGTTGATGGGCCGCTTCAACGATGCCTGCGTGAAGAACTCGCATATCGAGCGGCCGAAGATCATGCTCTTGCGCCATACCTATGTCGGTTCGTCCGAGGACGACATCGCACGGGCCGCCCATGAGCTCAGCGTCTATTACAATTACTTCTTCGCCTGGTTCAAGAACGAGAAGCCCATCCATCAGGGCCTGATCGAGCGCATCCCGGAAGAGGACATTCGCGCCAATGCCATGCTGTCCGATGCGGTCATGCGCAGCAACAATGTCGTCGGTGATGCATCGACCGTGATCGCCCGGCTGAAGACCTATCAGGCAATGGGCTACGACGAATATTCCTTCTGGATCGACACCGGCATGTCGTTCGAGCGCAAGAAGGCTTCGCTCGAACGCTTCATCACCGAGGTCATGCCGGCATTTGCGGAGTAAACGCCATGCAGCGCTTCCAGTACTATATCGATGGCGAGTTTCTGGACGGGGAGGCCCGGTTCGAGTGCATCGATCCCGCGACCGGCAACCCCTGGGCCGAGATGCCGGAAGCACGCGAGGCCGATGTCGACCGCGCGGTGACCGCCGCCGAAAAGGCGCTTTACGATGGCCCCTGGGCGAAGGTGACGGCGACGCAGCGCGGCAAGCTTCTCTACAAGCTCGCCGATCTCGTGGCAGTCAATGCGCAAAGGCTCGCCGAACTGGAAACGCGCGACACCGGCAAGATCATTCGCGAGACCTCGGCGCAGATCGCCTATGTCGCCGACTATTATCGCTACTATGCCGGCATCGCCGACAAGATCGAAGGCTCCTACCTGCCGATCGACAAGCCTGATATGGACGTCTGGCTGCGCCGCGAGCCGATCGGCGTCGTCGCCATGGTCGTGCCCTGGAACAGCCAGCTCTTCCTCTCGGCAGTCAAGATCGGCCCGGCGCTCGCCGCCGGCTGCACCATGGTCGTCAAGGCGTCGGAAGAGGGGCCGGCGCCGTTGCTCGAATTTGCCCGACTGGTTCATGAGGCAGGTTTTCCGGCCGGCGTCGTCAACATCATCACCGGTTTCGGCCCTTCCTGCGGCGCAGCGCTCGGGCGCCATCCAAAAGTCGCGCATATCGCCTTTACCGGCGGGCCGGAGACGGCACGCCATGTCATCCGCAATTCGGCCGAGAACCTTGCCTCGACATCGCTGGAACTGGGGGGCAAATCGCCCTTCATCGTCTTTGCCGACGCCGATCTCGAAAGTGCCGCCAATGCGCAGGTCGCCGGCATTTTCGCGGCGACCGGCCAAAGCTGCGTTGCCGGCTCCCGCCTGATCGTCGAGGCCAGCGTCAAGGACGCATTCCTGTCGATCCTCAAGCGCAAGGCAGAGGCGATCCGCATCGGTTCGCCGCTCGACATGGCGACCGAAGTCGGCCCGCTTGCCACGAAGCGCCAGCAGGATCATGTGGCGGCTCTTGTCGAGAAATCCATAAGGAGCGGTGCCAGGCTCGTCACCGGCGGGCAAAGGCCCGATGGCGTGGGCTATTACTTCCCGCCGACGATCCTGGATTGCGATGGCGTCAACTCGCCTTCCTTGACCGACGAATTCTTCGGGCCGGTCTTGTCGGTGGTCTCCTTTGAGACCGAGGCCGAAGCTTTGAGGCTCGCAAACGATACTCGTTATGGGCTGGCCTCCGGTGTCTTCACCCAGAACCTCACGCGCGCCCATCGCCTGATGAAGGGCATCCGTGCCGGTGTCGTCTGGGTCAACACCTATCGCGCGGTATCGCCGATCGCGCCGTTCGGGGGCTTCGGCCTCTCCGGCCACGGCAGGGAAGGCGGCCTTGCGGCCGCACTCGATTATACCCGCACCAAGACCATCTGGCTGCGGACGTCCGATGATCCGATCCCAGATCCCTTCGTCATGCGGTGAGGCCGATGTTTTACGAGATCCGCACTTACCGACTAAAGAACGGCACGGTCCCGCAATATTTGAAGGTCGTGGAAGAGGAAGGGATTGCGATCCAGAAGGCGCATCTCGGCAATCTCGTCGGCTACTTCTATTCGGAAATCGGGGTCATCAACGAGATCGTGCACATCTGGTCCTATGCAAGCCTCGACGATCGCGAAGCGCGGCGGGGGCGGCTGGCGGCGGATCCCGAGTGGCAGGCTTTCCTGCCGAAGATCCGCGACCTGATCGAACAAGCGGAAAACAAGATTATGAAGCCTGCCGGTTTCTCCCCCTTGGGATGAACGGGCGGTCGCATAAGGCATGCCTCCAAAAACTGAAAAACAAGGACAAGGGAACATGAAAGCAAGAATTGCACTCGCGGCCTTTGCCGCAATGATGGCCGCATCCATGCCCGCCAAGGCCGACACCATGGTCTTCACGAGCTGGGGAGGAACGACGCAGGATGCGCAGAAGGTCGCCTGGGCCAACCAGTTCACCGCAAAGACCAGTATCGGCGTCATGCAGGACGGCCCGACGGACTATGGCAAGCTGAAAGCGATGGTCGAAGCGGGGCAGGTCAGCTGGGACGTCGTCGATGTCGAGGGCGATTATGCCGCGCAGGCCGGCAAGGACGGACTGCTCGAAAAGCTCGACTTTTCCGTCATCGACAAGTCCAAGCTCGATCCGCGTTTCGTCGGCGACTATTCGGTCGGCAGTTTCTATTATTCCTTCGTCATCGGATGCAATGCCGATGCCGTCAACGCCTGCCCGAAGACCTGGGCCGATCTTTTCGACACGAAGAAATTCCCGGGCAAGCGCACCTTCTATAAATGGTCCGCCCCGGGCGTCATCGAAGCTGCACTGCTCGCCGACGGCGTTCCCGCCGACAAGCTCTATCCGCTCGATCTAGACCGCGCCTTCAAGAAGCTCGATACGATCAAGTCGGACATCGTCTGGTGGTCGAGCGGCGCGCAGTCGCAGCAGCTTCTGGCGTCGGCGGAAGCACCCTTCGGCAGTCTCTGGAACGGCCGCATGACCGCGCTTGCCAACAGCGGCGTCAAGACGGAGACGTCTTGGAGCCAGAACATCACGGCGGCGGATTCCCTGGTCATCCCCAAAGGTGCTCCGAACATGGAGACGGCGATGAAATTCATCGCGCTGGCGACCGCGGCGCAGCCGCAGGCCGATTTGGCAAAGGCCACGGGCTATGCGCCGATCAATCTCGACTCGGCGAAGCTGATGGATCCGGAGACGGCCAAGACCCTGCCGGACCAGCAGACGGCGAGCCAGGTCAATGCCGATATGAATTACTGGGCCGCAAACCGCGATGCCATCGGCAAGAGGTGGTACGCCTGGCAGGCGAAGTAAGATCTGGAGATGACCTAAGCAATTCCAGGAAAAGTGCGCAGCGGTTTTCCGTCCAGAATTGCGTAGAAGCAGGAAGATGGAACGGTTCAGAGATTCCGTGAGGAACTGAACCGTTCCACGCCATCGCGGGCCTCGGCCCGCGGTGCGGCAATGCGAGGTGTGGGCCTATCGGCAGCCGTGGCTGTCCGTCAGGCCCCGATGGGAAGGAATTGCCATGTCGACATATATTGACGCTGCGGACGAGGCCGCACCGGCGCGCAAGGCGGCAAAGCCCACCGGATTTGCACAGGTGGCGCCGGCTCTGGCCTTCGTGACGATCTTTTTCGTATTTCCGGTCATCGCGCTGTTCCTGCGCAGCGTGCTGGAGCCGGCATTCGGCCTTGGCAACTATGCCGAATTGCTGGGATCCGAAACCTATCTGAAGATCTTTGCCAATACCTTCATCGTATCGGGCCTCGTCACTGTCATATCGCTGCTGATCGGTTTTCCCGTCGCGTGGACGCTGGCGATCATGCCTTCGCGCTGGTCTTCGGTGGTCTTTGCGATCCTGCTTCTGTCGATGTGGACCAACCTGCTCGCCCGGACCTATGCCTGGATGGTGCTTTTGCAGCGCACAGGATTGATCAACAAGATGCTCGTCGGCATGGGTCTGATCGACAAGCCGCTCGCCCTCGTCAACAATCTGACGGGTGTCACGATCGGCATGACCTATATCATGCTGCCCTTCATCATCCTGCCGCTCTACGGCGTCATCAAGAAGATCGATCCGGCCGTGCTGCAGGCGGCGGCACTCTGCGGCGCAAGTCGATTGCAGTGCCTCACCCGCGTTCTGCTGCCTCTTGCCGCTCCCGGTATGATGGCGGGCGCATTGATGGTGTTCGTCATGTCGCTTGGCTATTACGTCACGCCTTCGCTCCTGGGCGGTACGGCGAATATGATGCTGGCGGAGCTCATCGCACAATTCGTGCAATCCCTGGTCAATTGGGGCATGGGCGGAGCGGCCGCCTTCGTCCTGCTCGTCGTCACGCTGACAATCTATGCCGTGCAGCTGCGGCTGTTCGGCGTACAGAATACGGGAGGGCGCTGAGATGCTGTTGAATTTCGACCGTCTTGGTTGGTGGAAATATGTGCTTCTCGCGATCACGGTTCTCACATCAGCCTTCCTGCTGCTGCCGATCCTGTTCATCGCGGCCTTGTCGTTTGGCTCGTCGCAATGGCTGATCTTTCCGCCGCCGGGCTGGACCTGGCGCTGGTACGCGGAGCTGCTTTCCGATCCGCAATGGCTGGCTTCCGCCTGGACGAGCTTCAAGATCGCGGCGATCGTCACCGTGCTTTCGGTGCTGCTCGGCCTGGTAACCTCCTTCGGCCTCGTGCGCGGAAAATTCATGTTTCGCGATGCGTTGAAGGCGCTGTTTCTGACGCCGATGATCCTTCCGGTCGTCGTCTTCGCCGTGGCGCTTTATGCCTTCTTCCTGCGAATTGGCCTTGGGGGCACTTTGACCGGCTTCGTGCTCTCGCATCTCGTCCTGGCGCTGCCCTTTTCCATTCTATCGATCTCCGGCGCGCTCGAAGGCTTCGACAAGTCCATCGAGGATGCGGCCGTGCTCTGCGGCGCGTCTCCGCTCGAGGCGAAGATCAGGGTCACGCTGCCTGCCATAAGCCACGGATTATTCTCGGCGGCGGTCTTCTCGTTCCTGACATCCTGGGATGAGGTGGTGGTGGCGATCTTCATGGCGAGCCCGACACTGCAGACGCTGCCGGTCAAGGTCTGGGCAACGCTCAGGCAGGATCTGACCCCGGTGGTCGCTGCCGCCTCCACACTTCTCATTCTGTTGACGGTCACGTTGATGACGCTGGCCGCGATCGTACGCAAGGTTCTGAAATCATGAGCGAATCCTTCCTGAAGATCAAAGGTATCCGCAAGGAATACGGCCCCGTCGTCGCAGTCCACGACGTCAATCTCGAGGTCAAGCGCGGCGAGTTCCTGACCTTTCTTGGCCCCTCCGGCTCGGGCAAGAGCACGACGCTCTATATCCTCGCCGGTTTCGAGCAGCCGACCAAGGGCGATATCCAGCTGAATGGCGAGACCCTGCTGTCGACGCCATCGCACAAGCGCAATATCGGCATGGTGTTCCAGCGCTATACGCTGTTTCCGCATTTGACTGTCGGAGAGAATATCGCCTTTCCGCTGAAGGTTCGTCGCAAGTCCAAGGCCGAGGTCGACAGCCGCGTGAGGGAAATGCTGCGTCTGGTCCGGCTCGAAGGCTTCGAGGATCGCAAGCCCGCGCAGATGTCGGGCGGCCAGCAACAGCGCGTGGCTCTTGCAAGGGCGCTCGCTTATGATCCACCGGTGCTTTTGATGGACGAGCCGCTGTCAGCGCTCGACAAGAAGCTGCGCGAGGAGATCCAACACGAGATCCGCCGCATCCACCAGCAGACGGAGGTGACGATCCTCTATGTGACGCATGATCAGGAGGAGGCGCTGCGGCTTTCGGATCGCATCGCCGTCTTCTCAAAGGGCGTCATCGACCAGATCGGCACGGGGCCGGAACTCTACGCCAATCCCCGGACGCGTTTCGTCGCGGAATTCATCGGCGACAGCGATTTCATCTCCTGCCATCTGCTCTCTTCGGACAATGGCCAGGCGACGATCTCGCTCGGCGACAAGACCGTTTTCGAGAGCATTCCGGTGCATGGCCGGCCGACATCGGGTAGTCATGCGGCCTTGATGCTACGGCCGGAGCGCATCCGGCTCGGGCGCAAGGCGGGCGTGAACAAGGGCCTCAGTGCGACGGTCAACGATATCACCTTCCTCGGCAACAATGTGCATGTGACGACACGGATAGCCGCCGGCGAAACCCTGTCCGTGCGGCTGCCCTTCGGCCACGAGGCCATCTCGGGCCTGAGCCGCGGTGACAATGTGCATCTGGAGTTCGATCCGGATGCCGCACACGTCTTCTGCTGAAAGGTGTCATATGCAACTTAAAGATCCCTCGCTGTTCCGTCAGGCATGTCCGGTCGCCGATTACTGGATCGAAGCGGAAGGCCGCCCGGCGACGATGATCCACAATCCGGCGACGGGCGAGGCGTTGGGGGCGGTCCCAGACCTCGGTGCCGTCGAAACGGAGGATGCTATCCGATCGGCCGTCATCGCCCAGAAGCTTTGGGCGAAGAAGACTGCCGGAGAACGTGCGTCCGTTCTCAAGGCGTGGCACCGCCTGATGATCGAAAACCGCGACGATCTGGCGATGATCCTGACGCTGGAGCAGGGAAAGCCGCTCGCCGAAGCCAAAGGGGAAATCATCTATGGGGCGAGCTTCATCGAATGGTTTGCCGAAGAGGCAAGACGCATCAACGGAGAAATCATACCGGGACATCAGAAGGACAAGCGCATCCTCGTGCTGCGCCAGCCCGCAGGCGTGGTGGCGGCGATCACGCCCTGGAACTTTCCGAATGCGATGATCACCCGTAAAGTCGGCCCGGCGCTTGCCGCCGGCTGTGCCGTCGTTCTCAAGCCGGCGCCGCAGACGCCGTTCTCCGCAATCGCGCTCGCCGTTCTTGCGGAGCGAGCCGGCCTGCCGCCCGGTCTTCTCAACATCGTCACGGGGGATGCAGCCGCAATCGGCAGCGTCCTGACCGCAAGCCGCGACATCAGGGTCCTGACCTTCACCGGCTCCACCCGGACCGGTGAATTGCTTTACCGGCAATGCGCGCCGACGATCAAAAAGCTCGGCCTTGAGCTCGGCGGCAACGCGCCTTTCATCGTGTTCGACGATGCCGATCTCGACGCCGCTGTCGAGGGCGCGATCATCGCCAAGTTCCGCAACAACGGCCAGACGTGCGTCTGCGCCAATCGGCTTTATGTCCAGGACGGTGTCTACGAGACGTTTGCCGCCAAGCTCGCGACGGCCGTTGCGGCGCTGAAGGTTGGCAATGGCTTGGACCGTGATGTCGTGCTTGGCCCGCTCATCGACAAAAACGCCGTCGCCAAGATCGAGGCCCATATCAGCGATGCTGTGGCACGCGGTGCAGGGATCATTTCAGGAGGGAACCGCCACGCGCTTGGCGGCCTTTTCTTCGAGCCGACTATTCTGCGCGATGTTAGTGCCGACATGCAGGTCGCCCGCGAGGAAACCTTTGGGCCTCTTGCGCCGCTCTTTCGGTTCCGCGACGAGCAGGACGTCATCGAACAGGCAAACGATACCGAATTCGGGCTCGCCTCCTATTTTTACGCACGCGATCTGTCGCGGGTCTTCCGCGTGGCCGAAGCGCTCGAATATGGGATGGTCGGCGTCAACACCGGGCTGATCTCGACAGCCGAAGCGCCGTTCGGTGGAGTAAAAATGTCGGGGCTCGGTCGTGAGGGCGCTAGTCATGGGATAGATGAATTTGTTGAGTTGAAATACGTATGCATTTCAGTTCCATGAATCTTTGCTATCCCACGCATCGCAATAGTTTGGTCCACGGTTCAGATGCCATCAAGGCGATCCAGTATGTATCGCACCTAACAGAAGCCATTGAGCTTCAGGATTCTATGGGCGTCAATCGTCGCCCGAAGCGCCTCCTCCGATGCGCGGTCTCCATCGTTTGCGTCGGGATGGTGCATCTTGAGCCTCTGCTTGTAACGGCTTCTAATTTCATCCGGCGTCGCGCTCGGTGAAAGACCGAGCGTTTCGAATGCTTTTGCTTCCAGCACCTTAAGTTTGCGGGAATGAGGGACCGCTTTCGCCGCTTGCCTTTGTGCAGTGTCTTTTCTTGCATTGATCGTTTTCGCGGTCCCGGAACGAATTGAGGAGGGGAGGGGCGTTTCAGAAGTGTGATTGATTCTAACGCCCCAGCTAGGACGGCTGCCACTTGCCGCTTCCCTCTGATAGCGGGCCGTGGTGGGGTTCGACAGTTTCGTGACGTAATTGTAGCCTTCGCTATACTCTTTTGCATGGCCACGGCAAAACAACAGGTACAGCCCCTCAGCATCCGCTCCCACGGGCACGCGATGCATGCCTTGTTTGTCGCATCCGTCCCATTGGCATCTCGGACCGCTTGTTTCGCGATGTTCAGCCGGTTTCTTCCGCGTCGGTCTCAGGCCGACAAAAATCTTTGAATCAGACGTCATAGCGCCTTATACGGCGCTACTGCCGGACACGACAAGATTGCTCGACACAGAGTCGCCATTCCTATGGCGGGGCCGTAATGACCGAGGCGGGTGGCGACGCAAGGTCAGGAGCCTTCTCTATATCGCTGCCTTTATCTTTTACAACCGAGGCGCAAAACAGGGTCTGTTCAGCTTCACAACGCTTTGACCCATATTTGCATTTGAGGTTAAAAGTGAGCGGACGCGCCCACTCTGAGATGCTCGATCATTACGTTCCCCCTCGGCGAACGTCGGCCCCACCGTTATCCGGCAAGTCGGTCAGCCATATTCCCCAAGAGCAGATTTACATGTCGCACGGAGACAGACAAGTTTTGCGGGCGTCAGATAGCATTATTGGTCTCTGGCGCGTGGATATGTTTTCACCAGCTCACCAATGTCCGCTACTGAGTAATTTCAAACGGATAGTAATTTGTATCAAAGGGGTCGCCGGTTCTGATCCCTTCAAGGCGATAGAGGTCGCATCCCATTTTGCGACCTATCCCCTCGATCGTTATACTGTTCTTGAAAAAACAGTATAACACGAAGTCGCGCTCATGAAGTCCATCGACTTCATGGACATGGTGGTACGAAACGTCGTTACGTCAGTTCTGCTGATGATCCGGTTATCGCGCAACGCGTAGCTGATCATAAGCTGGACAAGGACGATCTACGCGCTCGCAGGCGCTTGGTAAATTCCCTGACCCGCGAAGGCGGGATGATCGCCCCCGATGCCATGTCGGGCGACATCGTCGAGGCTCTTGCCGATGGCGGTCTCTTTCGGTTCCGGGGTGTTCTCATCGGCACGGTGGCCTTTCAGTGCTATTCAGGACTGCTGGGCGTCCGCCTTCCCATGGCTGTGATCCTGACCGGCGAAACGGACATCGCCCAGGACTATGCCATCAGTCGGGAGGTTGAAGACAGTCTACCTCCGATTGTTGAGCTGCTGCAGGGCGTCGACGCCAGCTTCCGGCCAGTTCCACATCGATCGTGATCCGCGGCCTCGTCGGCGTTTCAGAATGCCGACGGCTACAGGGTTGAATTCCTGACGTCGAACCGTGATTCGGATGACTACGTCGACCAACCGGCGAAGATGCCCGCCCTTGGTGGCGCCAGCGCGGATCCACTTCGCTTTCTCGACTTCCTCATAAGCGAACCCGTCAGGACAATGCTGCTCCACCGAAGCGGGGTCCCAGTCGTCGTCCCTGATCCGTCCCGGTATGCGGTCCACAAGCTCATAGTCGCCAGCCGCCGAAACACTGACGGGCTGGGGCCGGCGAAGCGAGAGAAGAACGTTCGTCAAGCTGCGCTGCTCTTTGAAGCCCTGCAGCAGACAAGGCGCTCTGCCGACTTGGCGCTCGCCTACAACGAAGCATGGGAGCGTGGGTCTGCGTGGCAAGAAGGTATTCGAACCGGGGCGGGAATGCTGCCGGCACAAGATGCCGAGCGGCTCAACACGGTCCTGATCGAGGGCGCAAAAAGAAACCGCGAAGAAATTGAACTTCCGCTTGGAGAATAGGCCGTCTTCCGCTTCGAAAGCCAAGCAATTGATTTGATTCGAAGTGGCGAAGACAAATATGGTGCCGAGAGTTCGAGAGTGCTAACTACCCGTATGAGCCTGAGCTTCGCACCGTCACAGCGACGGCGCGGCCAAGATTTCCGCTGACGGGCGTTATTCTCGATACCGAAACGACCGGCTTCAACCATCGCAAGGATAAAATCATCGAGATCGGCACTGTTGCCTTCACCTTTGATGAACTCGGCAATATTTCCCCTATGTTTTAGGGGAAATCATTAATTCTGTTTCAATAAAGCTGGGCTAACTTTTCTCTTGATTGGGCAGGGCATGACGCGCCTGTGGTCGGGCGGCACCTCGACGGCTCACGGATTGCTTTTCTTTTAGAAAATTTCACCTCAAGAGCTCCAGAAGTACGTGTTTTGGCGAAGCGGGTTAGCGTTACGGCACCCCGAACGTAGGTGAGCAATTATGATTTTTTCTCTTCGCAATATACTTCTTGGGATTTTCCTTTTTCTCAGCATCGCCCTATGTGTGCTAACGGGATCTTCGACGCTTAATGCCTATCGCGATGCGGGCACCTATGCCGACGTCTCGAAGTTCACCATGCTCGACCGCGCGCTCTTCCAAACACTCGCCAACTTTCGCAACGAGCGGGGTGACGGCTCGTCGCTCGCCAAACTTGAACTTGGCGCGCAAGATGCAACGCTTGCCTTGCTGAAAACGGACAGGGGTGTCGTCGACAAATATATGGCTGACGCAAGATCAGTCTTTGCAAACATCGACGACGAGACGCTCAAAGCCCCGATTGCCGACGTCATGAACGCCTATGATCGGGTAGTCGCATTCCGCTCAAAGCTCGACAGCGAAGTCGCCAAGAAGCTTGCTGATCGCGACCCGACACTGCAGGCCACGACGCTGGACATCGGTCAGCAGCTCTTAACGGCATTGGAGACAGGTTCGACCGCCATTGAAAGCCGGATTCGCACAAGTGATCCCTCAATGACCGCACTCATTCAGATCCGTGCGCTGACATGGTACACTCGCGCAACAGCTGGTGCTGCAAACCTGTTGTTCGTCAACACACTCGCCTCCGGAGAGGCAATGAAGCCCGAGGACGTCAGCAAGGTCCAGCAATTCGATTATGCTGCGAATTTCACCTGGGGACAGATCGGCACTCTGATCAATCATCCATCGACACCACAGGTCGTCAGGGACGCCTTTAAAGCCAGCAGCGCGACCTATTTCAACGGTGACTTCGCAGCGAAACACAGTGCGTTGCTTGCGAGGTTCGCGGCCGGTGAGAAGAAGGCCATGTCCCTCGACGACTGGCGTCCGCTTGGCAACGCTTCCCTTCTGACCATCACAAACACCGCAGCGGCAGCCGCAGATGGCATGGTCGCAAAAGCATCCGCCAGCCAGCATGATGCATTCGTCAGCTTGATCGCCTATGGGCTCATCTTCCTTGTTGCCGTGGTTCTGAGCATTACGGGCATCTGCGTCATCATCTTTCGCGTCACTAGGCCCGTCGGAGCGCTAACTCATTCCATGACTGCACTCGCCCAAGGCAACCTCTCGGTCTCAATCGGTGGCGTCGAACGGCGTGATGAGATTGGCGCCATGGCGCGTTCCGTCCAGATTTTCCAGCAGGCGGCCTTACGCAACAAGGCGCTCGAAGCGGAAGCCGCCGAGGCGCGCGTTTCATCGGAGAATGAACGCGTCGAAGTCCAGCGCCGCGCCGAAGCAGAGGCCGAAGAGAGGCTGCTGCAAGCAACGGGTTCGCTTGCGACAGGACTTCGTCATTTGGCATCGGGCGACCTGCGTTGCGAGATCGAAACGCCGCTAGCTGCGCAGTTCGAAGCTCTGCGTCACGACTTCAATTCATCGGTCAGCCAGCTGCGCGCTGCGATGTCCCAGGTCGGCCAGGCCGCGTCACTCGTAAACAGCGGCAGTCGCGAGATTTCGCAGGCTTCAGATAATCTTTCCAAGCGCACGGAGCAGCAGGCCGCGTCACTGGAAGAAACGGCGGCTGCACTTGAAGAGGTTACGGCCAACGTCCAGTCGACCTCCAAGCGGACTGGCGATGCACGCGATCTGGTTCGCGGCGCCCGGTTGCGGGCAGAAAACTCCAGCCAAGTCGTCAACAATGCCGTCAATGCCATGGGTAGGATCGAGCATTCGTCCAAACAGATCAGCCAGATCATCAGCGTGATCGACGAGATCGCCTTCCAGACCAATCTGCTCGCGCTCAACGCCGGCGTCGAGGCGGCGCGTGCGGGTGAAGCCGGCAAAGGCTTTGCCGTCGTCGCCCAGGAAGTGCGCGAACTGGCCCAGCGCTCGGCTAATGCCGCCAAAGAGATCAAGGTTCTGATCGGCAATTCTGAAGTCGCCGTTGGCGAGGGCGTGAAACTTGTCAACGACACCGGCGAGGGCCTCGCTGTTATCGCTGACCTCGTCCTGCAGATCAATCAGCACATGGACGCAATCGCCACTGCCGCTCAGGAACAGTCGATGGGTCTTTCGGAAATCAACAGCGCCGTCAATCACATGGACCAGGCGACGCAGCAAAATGCCGCGATGGTCGAAGAGATGAACGCGTCCGGCGCAGGTTTGGCCGAGGAGAGCAAGCGTCTTGGCGAACTCTTGAGCGCCTTCCGCACAGGCGAAGCCGAACGCATGGAGCCACAGGTTAGGCCCGTGTCCCCGCTTGCCTCAGCCCCGGCAGCGCGCCAGCTTGCTGCACGCGCGGCTCCCGTCGCGCAGGGCAATGCTGCGCTTAAACATCTCCAGCAGGGGTGGTCGGAGTTCTGATTAGTCTGATGTGACGACAGGCACCGCAGTTCTACCGCGGTTCAAGAGCGAAGATTGGCCTGGACACTTGATCTGGGCCATTTCGTTTAGCCAATTCGGCTTCCCGCGTAATGCTGCAGATCTTAGGCCTCGATCAGGCGCTCGGCGCTGAACTTGTCCGTAATCAGCATATCGATAACGCCGATACGCAAGGCGCCGGCGATCGCCGCGGTCTTCTTCGTGCCACCGGCAAGCGCGATGACCCGATCGACCCGTTCGAGATCTTCGAGCGGGAGGCCGATGACGCGCTCGTCGAGCGGCGTCTTTACAGGCTTGCCGTCCTTGTTGAAAAAACGCAGCGATATATCGCCGACGGCACCTGCCTCGGCAAGATCGGCAAGCTCGCGCGACGAAAAGATATTGCCGGACCTTGCAAGCAATTCCGATGGCTCAACGGCGCCGATGCCGACGATGGCGAGCGTGATGCTGCCGAAGAGATCCATCGTCTCCCGCACGAACGGATCCGACTGCATCAAAAGCTTGGCTTCGCGCGAGGTCGTCACGCCCTGCACCGGAAGAAGTTTCGGCTCGGCGCCGGTCAGCCGTGCAAGGCGGGTGGTCAGCTGGGTGGCATGCGTCTGCACCGACGGGTCGCCCATACCGCCAAGCGTCTGAACGACATATTTGGCCTGCGCGCTCTTCTGGGGATGAATATTTTCCACCATCTTGAAGATCGTCTGGCTCCAGCTGGAGACACCGATGATCTCGCCAGGTGCCAGCGTAACCTCCAGAAGATGAGCTGCCGCTTCACCGATCCGGGCCATGATGGCTCCGTCACGGTCTTCGGTGCATTCGACGACAATAGCTTCGGGCAGACCGTACTTTGCGCGCAGCGCTCCTTCGAGTTCGCTATAGGTGCCCACCGGCGGGATGACGCTCGTGCGCACGATGTCTTCCGCCTCGGCCCGTTTCAGCATTCGTGAGACGGTTGCCTGCGACAGGCGAAGGTGCTGCGCGATCTCCGCCTGCCGCTTTCCCTCGATGTGGTACATCTGGGCAACTCGTGAGATGAGGCGGAGTTCGTTAAGGCGAGCCATTGTTGATCCCGGGGTGAATTTTTATTCACCTTTAACCGGAGTTGGACGCAAGGTCGAGCGGGCCAGCGCATCATTCCATCTATTCAGGAGCGATGTGCTGTCGATGCTTTGCGGCTGGATGATCCGGGTGTTTCTCGGAAGTGCTGCGATGGCGTCAAGATCCCGCCAAAGGCCGATTGAAAGACCCGCGAGATAGGCTGCGCCGAGAGCGGATGCCTCCGGCGCCTCGCACTGGATGATAGCGTGGTTCACCAGGTTCGAAACGCACTGCATCAGGAAACCATTGCCGCTCGGCCCGCCGTCCACGTAAAGCCTGCCAAGTTCGCCGCCGCTCTGCGCCCGCATCGCCGTGATCACGTCATGAACCTGGAGGGCGATCGAATCGGTGACTGAGCGTGCCATCTGCGCGCGCGTGGTGCTGAAATTGATCTGCGAGAAGAGCGCGCGGGCGTCGGAACTCCAGTAGGGCGCGCCCAGCCCGACGAAAGCGGGTACGAATCCCGGGCCGCCCGGTTCCGCCATTGCTGCAAGATCGACAAGCGACGCCACGTCCGGAAGGCCCAGAATGCCGGCCATCCATGGTAGGCTCGCAGCGCAGACAAGGATATTGCCTTCGAACGCAAAGGTCGGCTGCCCGGCAATGCGCCAGGCAACGGTGGTGGTAATGCCGTTGCGCGGCGCGATGAAGCGCGGAAGGGTGGTCATGACCGAGGACCCTGTTCCAAAGGTCACCTTGCCATCGCCCGGGTTGAAGGCCCCATGGCCGAACAAGGCGGCATGGCTGTCCCCGATGGCCGATCTGATCGGCGTGCCGTTCGGAACGCCGGCAAGACCATGCGTGGTTCCGAAGTCCGCGGAGCTGTCAAGCACGTCCGGGAGGAGCCGGATATCGACGCCGAAAATCGCGCCCAGTTCCTCGCTCCAGGCTTGTGCCTCGAGGTCGAACAGCTGGCTTCGCGCGGCATTCGAGGCGTCGCACACGTGCTTGCGGCCACCGGTAAGGCAATGAATGAGCCAGCTGTCGATCGTGCCGATGCGGACCTTTCGCCCATGCGCGACGCGATCGAGGAGCCAACGGAACTTCGGGCCTGGAAACATCGGATCGAGGGGGAGGCCGGTCAGGGCTTCGACGCGTTCCAGATGACCATCGGCGATGAGACGCTCGCAATCCGGCGAGGTGCGCCGGCATTGCCAGCTTAGCACCGGTCCGAGCGCCTTGCCCGTTTCGGCATCCCAGATGGTAACCGACTCCCGCTGATTGGAGATCGCCACCGCTTCGATCGTCGAGCCGGGTGCGCCTTGCAGGCACCGTTCGATCACTTCGCGGACGGATGCATAGATCCGATCCGGATCCTGTTCGACCCAGCCGGGCTTCGGATAGGAGATACCCACCGGAGCCGAACCTCTGGCAATAATGTCTCCGCTCTCGGAGACGAGAGCCGCCTTGGAATTGGTCGTTCCCTGGTCGATTGCCAGAATGGCCCGCATCATATCCTCCACCAATAACGAGACCGGGGCGGCAATCCGCCCCGGCTCCAACGCGTGCCGTTCGTCTACTTGCGCTTGATAAGCGCTTGCGCGGCGTCTGCAATAGCCGACGGTGCCATGCCGAATTCATCGAGAAGGAACTCGGCCGAGCCGGTTGGCGCGTATATGCCGGGAACGCCGAGGCGCGTCATCGGGACAGGGGCATTGTCGACGACAACCTCGGCCACGGCCGATCCCAGACCGCCGAAGATCGAATGTTCTTCCGCCGTAACGATCGCGCCGGTTTCCCTGGCGGCCGCAATGATGGCATCCTCGTCGATCGGACGGACCGTGGCGAGATTGAGCACCCTGGCCCTTACGCCGCGTTGCGCGAGAATGTCGGCGGCTTTCACCATGCGATGGGTCAGCGTCCCGTTTGCGATGAGTGTGACATCGGAACCTTCGCGCAGCAGATTGGCTTTTCCGAGTTCGAACGTGTGGCCCTCCGGCAGGAGGTCGGGCACGCCGACACGCGACAGGCGCAGGAAGCAGGGACCGTTGTAGCTTGCCGCCCATTCCACCGCCGCTGCCGTCTCGATGCGGTCGCAGGGCGCGATTACCGGGAGGTTGGGCAGAACGCGCGTCCAAGCGAAATCCTCGATCGAATGATGGGTTGGGCCGAGCTCGCCATAGGCCATTCCAGAGGAAATGCCGACGAGCTTGACGTTGGCATTCGAGTAGGAGATGTCGGCCTTGATCTGCTCCAGCGATCTGCCCGTGAGAAACGGCGCGGCGCCGCAGACATAGGGCAGGCGCCCGCCGTTGGCGAGGCCCGCGCCGACGCCGACCATGTTCTGCTCGGCGATGCCGACATTGACGAGGCGATCGGGAAACTTGGACTTGAAGCCACCGAGCTTCGAAGATCCGACCGAATCGTTGCAGACTGCCACAATCGTTTCGTTCTCGACGGCCAAGCGCTCAAGTGTCGATGCGAAGGCGTCTCGGCAGTCATAGAGCTTGGGTGCATTCACAGGCGCGTTCATTAGAGTGCCTCCGACAATTCTGCCAATGCGACTTCGTATTGTTCCTTGCTCGGAACCTTGTGGTGCCAGTCGACACGGTCCTGCATGAAGGAGATTCCGTGTCCCTTGTTGGTGTGGGCCACGATGCAATGGGGGCGATCGCTTCGGTATTCGAGGGCCGGGACGACTTCGCGCATATTGTTGCCGTCGATTTCGCTGACGTCCCAGCCAAAGGCTTCGAGCTTTGGGCGAAGCGGAGCGATGTCGTTCGTCTCCGAGAGCGCTGCACCCTGCTGGAACCGGTTGTGGTCGACGATCAGTGTCAGATTATCCAGCCGGAACTGTGCCGCGGCCATGATCGCCTCCCAGTTGGAACCCTCCTGCATCTCGCCGTCGCCGGTAATCACGTAGGTATGGTAGCCGGCACCTGATAGTTTGGCCGCCTTGGCCATGCCGACCGCCACCGGCAGGCCATGCCCGAGAGGACCTGTGTTGGTCTCGACGCCCGGCACCTTGTTGCAATTGGGATGGCCATTGAGCCTCGAATGCGGCTTCAGGAATGTCGAGATTTCCTCTTCCGGAATGAAGCCGCGTTTCGCCAGCGTGACATAGAGCGCGCATGCGGTATGTCCCTTCGAAAGCACAAACCTGTCCCGATCCGGATGTTTCGGCTGGTCCGGCCAGATGCGCAGCACGCGGAAGTACAGTGCGGTCAGGAGGTCGATCACGGACATCTCACCGCCAATGTGTCCCGCGCCTGCTTCATAGACTGCCTGTAGATCTCGCAGGCGTATCTGGCGAGCAACGCGTTCAAGTTCGGAAGGCACCATCGTTTCCTCGCGTGAATAATTATTCATCTGGTTATATTTTTGCATATGAAAGCAGTTAGTCAAGCCCCAGCGCGCGACATCTTATAAAACCAGGCGCGGAAAACTCGGTTGACAGGCTTAAAGTGAGTTGGTAATGAATTTTCCAGCAAGTGTGAATAAATATTCTTGCTTGAGGAAATATTGGCTGCTAGCCCTAATCTCCAGGGAGGAATGATGGTGGCGATCAACGTCAGCGAAGAAAAGCATCCGTCCGCGACATGGCTGAGCAAGCTCGCCGGCGCGACCGGCCCGCTCGTCGGGTTGCTTGCTCTTTGCGTTTTCCTGAGCCTCAGCACCGATGCGTTTCTTTCGCTCCGCAACGGTCTCAACATTCTCGACCAGATCACCGTGCTTGGAATCATGGCCGTGGGCATGACCTTTGTCATCCTGATCGGCGGTATCGACCTGTCGGTCGGTTCGGTCCTTGCGCTCGCCATGATGGTCATGGGCTGGACGGCAAACATTGCCGGCCTGCCGCTTGTCGCGGGAATTGCCGTGGCGCTTGTCGCCTCCGCGATCAGCGGACTGATTGTCGGGCTTCTCGTCACCTTGTTCAGGGTTCCGGCCTTCATTGCGACATTGGCGATGATGTCGGCTGCGCGTGGCGTGGCGAATATGATTACCGACGGACAGCAGATCGTCGGATTTCCCGACTGGTTCATGATGCTCGCGATCGATCGCCATTTCGGCGTGCTGACGGCGACGGTCTTCCTGATGCTCGCGGTCGCCGCCGTGGCTTGGGTGTTCCTTCACTTCCGTTCCGAGGGCCGCATGCTCTATGCCGTGGGCGGCAATCCGGAAGTTGCCCGTCTTGCCGGCATCAATGTCCAGCTCGTGACGATTGCGGTCTATGTCGTAAGCGCGGTTCTCGCCGGTCTGGCAGGCATCGTGCTGGCGGCGCGTCTCGACTCCGTTCAGCCATCCAGCGGCTTCGGCTACGAGCTGGACACGATTGCGGCCGTCGTCATCGGCGGAACGTCGCTCTCCGGTGGATCCGGCGGCATCGGCGGCACGCTCATCGGTGTCCTGATCATCGGTGTCCTGCGCAACGGCCTCAACTTGCTCAACGTCTCGCCATTCCTGCAGCAGGTCATCATCGGCATCGTCATCGTGCTTGCGGTCGGTGCCGAGACGATCCGCAGGCGGCGGGCCTGACATTCAGGTCCGCGCTGGCGGACCTCCACGAGTTCCTCTCCGAGAGGTTTGGAGCGGATCACTTGCCCGAGGGGGAGGATATGCCCAAGGGTTCATTGCAAAAGGAGGAAATAAAATGAAACTTGCGCGCATTCTTCTGGCCTCTGCCGCCGTGCTGGCGATGTCATTGGGCTCTGTTCAAGCAAAAGACGCCAAGAAAATCGGCCTGGCTGTCGCCAACCTGCAGGCAAACTTCTTCAACCAGATCAAGCAGTCCGTCGAGGATGAAGCCAAGAAGCGTGGCATTCAGGTCGTGACCGTGGATGCCAAGGGCGACGGTCCGACCCAGATCAACCAGATCCAGGATCTGCTGACCCAGAATATCGATGCCTTGATCTACATTCCTGCCGGCGCGGCTGCCGCAAGCGTTCCCGTAAAGCTCGCCAAGAATGCCGGTATTCCCGTCGTCAACGTCGACCGCAACGCCGAAGGCGCTCCCGGCGACACGTTCCTTGCCACCGATTCCGTCGCGTCCGCCAAGGGCGTTTGCGACTACATCCTCAAGCAGGCCGGTGGCAAGGGCAAGATGGTGATCATTCACGGTCAGAAGGGCACGACGCCCGAAGTCGACCGCAGCAAGGGTTGCGCGGAATCGCTGAAGGCAAATCCTGGCGTGAAGGTCGTTGCCGAGCAGTATTCCAACATGTGGGCCCAGGACGAGGGCTTCCAGATCATGCAGAACATGCTGCAGGCAAACCCCGATGTGTCGATCGTGTTTGCTCAGGCAGATGCGCTCGCACTCGGCGCCGCGCAGGCGATCAAGGTTGCAAACCCATCCCAGAAGATCGTCGTCGGCGGCTTCGACGGTGATACGGCGGCCCTGGAAGCGCTCGGCAAGGGTGTCTTCGACGTCACCGCGACACAGCAGACGCAGAAAATGGGCCGCGATGCGGTCGCCAATGCCGTCAAGCTCGTCGGCGGTGAGAAGGTGCCTCCGATGCAGCTCATGGACGCCACGCTGACGACCAAGGAAAACGTGGCCGGCTTCATCGCCAACCATCCGTAATCGTGCCGAAATCTTGAGGAGGTGTGCCGTGACTGAGCCCGTTCTTTCCCTGAGGGGCATATCCAAGCGCTACGGATCGCTTCAGGTGTTGAAGAATGTCAGCCTGGATGTCTATCCCGGCGAGGTGGTTGCGCTTCTCGGTGAGAACGGGGCCGGCAAGTCGACATTGTCTGGCATCATTGCCGGATCACGCACGCCGTCCGAGGGAACAATGACATGGCTGGGGCAGCCCTATGCCCCGGCCACTCCACGCGACGCGATCGACAAGGGCGTCGTCCTGATCCATCAGGAATTGCAGCTGCTGCCGCATCTTTCGATTGCCGAGAATGTCTTTATTGGCCGGTGGCCAATGAAGAACGGGGCTGTCGATCGCCCCCAGATGGTCCGGCGTGCGCAGGAGCAGCTTGCTCGCCTCAACCTGCATATTCCCGCGACGCGAAAGGTCGCGGGTCTGTCGACGGCCAATCAGCAGCTTATCGAAATCGCCAAGGCGCTGGCGCTCAATGCCAAGCTGCTGATCCTCGACGAGCCGACTGCCGCTCTCGGCGGGGCGGAGACGGAGGCGCTGTTCGAGCAGGTAAGGAAGCTTCGGTCCGAAGGCGTCGGCATTGTCTACATTTCGCATCGCATGGAGGAGATCAGGCAGATCACCGATCGCATCGTCGTCCTGCGCGACGGCGAGCGCGTGCAGGAGTTCGCCGACAGCGCGACACCCGTTCGCACCATCGTCGAGAGCATGGTCGGCCGCTCGCTGGACCGGATGTTTCCGGCGCTTCCCGAGCCGGCGGATCGTGCGGTGCTGCAGGTCAGCGGGTTGAGCTCGCCTGACGGCTCCTTCCGGGACGTGACGTTCGACGTTCATGCGGGTGAAATCCTCGGTATTGCCGGGCTGGTCGGTGCCGGCCGCACGGAACTCGTCCGGGCCATCGCCGGGGCGGATCCGGTCAGCGCCGGCTCGGTCAGGCTGGAGGGTGAAGAGCTCAAGCTTCGCGATCCGGCGGATGCGATCGCGAAGGGCATCGTCATGGTGCCTGAGGACCGCAAGGAACAGGGTCTCGTCGTCGGCCACCGCATCAGTGAAAACATCATCTACGCCAATCTCGACAAGCTCGGCGGGCGTTGGATCACATCGCGCGTCAAGCGCGCCTTCGCCGAGAAGGCCGTGACGAAGTTCGGCGTCAAGGGCCGTGCCGAGCAATATGCCTCCGACCTGTCGGGCGGTAACCAGCAAAAGGTCGTCATTGCCAAGTGGCTGATGCGGGACCCCAAGGTCGTGGTGCTCGATGAACCGACCCGAGGCATCGATGTCGGCGCCAGAGCCAGCATCTACGACATCATCGTGAACCTGGCGAAACAGGGTGTCGCGGTCATCGTCGTCAGCTCCGATCTCGAGGAGGTTCTCGGCGTGTCGAACCGCATTCTCGTGCTCGCCCAGGGCAAGCAGGCAGGCATTCTTAATCGTGACGAGGCGAACGACGTCTCGGTCATGGAACTGGCGACAATTTAGATAAAAAGAAAGGAAGAGCGGTGTCCGACATCACTCTGAACGCCCCGAAGCTTTTCGATCTCAAGGGACAGGTCGCTATCGTGACCGGAGCCGGAAGCGGGATCGGGCAGCGCATCGCAATCGGCCTCGCGCAGTGCGGCGCCGACGTCGCGCTTCTTGACCGTCGATCCGACGATGGTCTGGCGAATACTGCTTCGCATATCGAGGCGGCCGGTCGCCGTTCCCTCCAGATCGCGGCTGACGTCACCAGCAAATCTTCTCTTGCAGATGCGGTCGCCCGCACCGAGGCGGAACTGGGGCTTCTGACGCTTGCCGTCAACGCCGCCGGTATCGCCAACGCCAATCCCGCCGAGGAAATGGAAGAGGACCAGTACCAGACGCTGATGGATATCAACCTGAAGGGCATTTTCCTGTCCTGCCAGGCGGAAGCACGGGCCATGCTGAAAAACGGACGCGGATCGATCGTCAACATCGCCTCCATGTCCGGCGTCATCGTCAATCGCGGCCTGAGCCAAGCCCATTACAACGCTTCCAAGGCCGGCGTGATCCACATGTCGAAGTCGCTGGCCATGGAGTGGGTCGGTCGCGGTATCCGCGTCAACACCATCTCGCCGGGATATACGGCGACGCCTATGAACACGCGTCCGGAGATGGTCCACCAGACCAAGCTCTTCGAAGAGCAGACGCCGATGCAGCGCATGGCAACGGTGGATGAGATGGTCGGTCCCGCCGTCTTCCTGCTGTCGAATGCCGCAAGCTTCGTGACGGGCGTCGACCTGCTCGTCGACGGCGGCTTCTGCTGCTGGTGATGTGATGAAGAAATTGATTGCCGGTAACTGGAAAATGAACGGTCTCGCTTCCTCCCTGGCTGAGATCGAGGCGCTGAAGGGGATAACGGGCGAGGCGGCGTGCGATATCGTCGTCTGCCCGCCCTTCACGCTGGTCGAAAAAGCGGCCGAACGGACGCGGGGATCAGGGATTGCCATCGGCGCACAGGATTGCCACGCGCAGGCGTCGGGCGCCTATACCGGAGATGTCTCCGCCGAGATGCTCGCCGAAATCGGCGCGCGTTTCGTGATCCTTGGACATTCCGAGCGCCGCTCCGTCTACAGGGAAGCGGATGCCGCGGTCGCGGGCAAGGCAGCCGCGGTCCATAGGGCGGGGCTGACAAGCATCATTTGCGTCGGGGAAACACGCGCAGAACGGGACGAGGGAAGAGCGATCGAGGTCGTTCGTGCCCAGCTCGAAGGATCAATTCCCGACGCCGCAACCGGTTCGAACATGACGATCGCCTATGAACCCGTATGGGCGATCGGGACCGGACTGGTTCCGACCCTCGAGCAGATCGACGAAGTGCATTCCTCCATCCGGCAGACACTCGAAGAGTTGCTGGGAGACGATGGAGCCCACGTCAGGATCCTTTATGGAGGCTCGGTCAAGGCGTCGAACGCAAAGGCGATCTTTGGGGTTCGCCATGTCGACGGCGCCTTGGTTGGAGGCGCGTCCCTGAAGGCATCGGAGTTTGCCGGGATTATCTCGGCAGTCGTTTGAAGTCGCCAGCAACGGGCAGCGCGCCCGGCCCCTTGAGCCGGCGCTTGGCATGGCTGTCACCGCGAAAGGAATGGAAAATGCAACGCTTCGAAAGCAAGACCGTCGTCATCACCGGCGCCAGCCGCGGCATTGGCGCCGCGATCGCCGGGCGCTTTGCGCGAGAGGGTGCCAACCTGGTGGTCTCCGCCAACGAGGATTCAATCCATGCTGTTGCCGATAAGATCAAGGCTGGTGGCGGAAAGGCGATTTCCTTCGTCGGCGACGTGACGGACAAGGCCTGCGTAAAGGGTCTCTACGACGCCGCCGAGACGGCGTTCGGCGGGGTCGATATCTCCATTCAGAATGCCGGCGTCATCACCATTGCCCGTGTCGAGGATATGACTGAGGACGAATGGGACAAGGTCATGGCCGTCAATACCAAGGGCGTCTTCCTGTGCGCGCAAGAGGCGATTGCCCGCATGCGCAAGCATGGACGCGGCGGCCGCATCATCAATACCGCCTCCGGCCAGGCGCGTGACGGGTTCATCTATACGCCGCATTATGCGGCATCGAAGATGGGCGTCGTCGGCATTACCCAGAGCCTTGCAAAGGAAGTCGCGACCGAGGGCATTACCGTGAACGCCTTTTGTCCCGGCATCATCGAAACCGACATGTGGGCCTATAACGACCAGGCGTGGGGCAAGCTGCTCGGCAATTACGGTCCCGGCGAACTCATGAAGGAATGGGTCGAAGGCATTCCGATGAGACGAGCTGGATCCGGAGAGGACGTTGCAGGTCTCGTCACTTTCCTTGCCAGCGACGATGCGGCCTACATTACCGGCCAGACGATCAATGTTGATGGTGGTCTGATCATGTCCTAGCTTCGTTCAATAAAGAAGAACTGTGCTTCCACCGCGAAATCAAATTTTCGAAAGCGGAAGCGCGGTCAGCCCCTTGCAGAACGAAACAATCATCAACTATCTTAGAGATGTTCTCAGGGCGGGGTGTAATTCCCCACCGGCGGTATCGAGGCAACTCGGAGCCCGCGAGCGCCTTCCGAATTTCGGAAGGGTCAGCAGATCCGGTGAGATGCCGGAGCCGACGGTCATAGTCCGGATGGAAGAGAGCAACGCAGGAGACGCCGCTTCATGGTGGCGTTCACATGCTTGTTCGCCCAAGGGAAAATGGTGGCTTTGACAGGCCATGCACGCCGTTCTGAACGGCAACCCTTGAAAGGCAGGAAAATGGCAATTTCGAAAATTGAAGATGCGATCGCAGCAATTGCGCGGGGCGAGATCGTGGTTGTCGTCGATGATCGTGACCGCGAAAACGAAGGCGATCTGGTAGTTGCGGCCGAGGCAGTTACGCCACAGGCGATCACGTTCATGATGAACCATGCCCGCGGTCTTATCTGCGTTCCGATGGAAGGCGAAAGGCTCGACGAGCTGGACATTCCGTTGATGGTGCCGCGCAATACCGAGGCTCTGAAGACCGCCTTCACCGTTTCCGTGGATTACATCCCGGGAACGACCACCGGAATATCCGCCGCCGACAGGGCGGCAACGGTTCAGGCTCTCGTCAGGGATGGTGCGCGTCCGGAGGAATTTGCTCGCCCCGGTCATATCTTTCCGCTTCGCGCACATCCAAACGGCGTCCTGTCACGCCCGGGACATACGGAAGCAGCCGTGGATCTTGCCAGGCTTGCCGGCCTTTCGCCGGCCGGCGTCATCTGTGAAGTGGCGAATGACGACGGCACGATGGCCCGTCTTCCCGAACTCGAGGCGTTCGCCGAGCGGCATGGCCTTCATCTTGTCACGATCGAAGATCTGATCGCCTACAGGACCGCAACGGCGGCTTTCAAGGCTGCCTGAGTGTTCGGATACCGAAGAAGCTAGTTCTCACAATCGTTTCCTATGAGACGATCCGCTGTTGGGCAAAGAAATTCGGCCCGGACTACGCCGGCGGCTTGCGTCGGAAAGCGGCGAGCCTAACTGACGCGTGGCATCTGGACGAAGTGGTGGTGGCGATCGGTAGCGCAAACACTGGCTCTGGCGTGCTGTCGACCAAGACGGCTACGTTCTCGACGAAATCGTCCAGGCTCGCCGCAATACCAAGGCTGCCAAGCGCCTTTTGATCCGGCTGATGAAGAAGCAGGATGCCTGCCCAAGCGTATCGTCATAGACAGACTCCGCTCTTACGGTGCTGCACGGCGCCAGATCATGTCGACGGTCGAGCATCGATCGCACAAAGGGTTGAACAACCACGCTGAAAACTCGCACCTGCCGCTGCGAAAACGGGAGCGGGCGATGCAGCGGTTCCGCTCTCCAGGTGCCTTACAATATTTCGTCAGCGTCTTCTCCGCGGTCCGAAACCTTTTCGTCCCTGCACTTTCCAAACGCTCAGCCATCAACGTCCATTTGCATCGCCTCGGAGCGATGGCACATTGGAAGGCGGTCACTGGGACGGTAGCCTAATCAAACCAGCCTGCTGAAAGCCTGCTCGCCCTAGTTAACCTGACATCACCCCTCTGGCGCCTTGCGGCGGTTCAGGGCATCCTATGATGGCTGAAAATTGTGTTTATGGCAGTTGGAGGAAGGCCGATGCGCTGCTTTACCGTGCTTGGACCCTCGCAGACCGGAAAATCGACAGTCGTGGAAAAGCTCGGCTCCCTGGAGGGGACGCCGAGAAAATCCAGCTCCCCTTATGGATTGAACCTCACAGAATTCACCTTCGGAAACGAGGCGTGGTGTGCACTGGATGCGCCAGGACCCAACGAAGCGTTGGCGCATGCGCAGCACGCGCTTCTTGCCAGCGACGCCTGCATCCTGTGCGTTTCATCGGCACCCGAGGAGGCTGTGCTCGCCGCGCCCTATCTGCGGATAGTCGAAGCCTCGGGGACGCCTTGCATCCTCTTCGTCAACCGGATGGACGAACCGAGAGGGCGGCTGAGGGACGTGATCGCCGCGCTTCAAGACTACGCCAACCACACCCTTTTGCTTCGCCAGATCCCGATCCGCGAGGGGGACAGGATCATCGGCAGTTGCGATCTGATTTCGGAACGGGCGTGGCGCTACCGGGAAGGCCAGACTTCGGCGCTGATCGCAATCCCCGAAAGCACCGCCGAACGCGAGCACGAAGCGCGCACCGAGCTCCTGGAACACCTGTCCGAATTCGATGACTGGCTTCTCGAGGAACTGATCGAGGACCGCGAGCCACCCAGCGACGCGCTCTATGCCATTTCATCACGGGTTCTCAGGGAAAACAGGATTATCCCGGTCCTGATCGGTGCTGCAAGTCACGGCAACGGCATGACGAGGCTGATGAAGGCGCTGCGCCACGAGGCGCCACCGGTAGGGGTTCTTCGGCAGCGTCTCGCTCATGCGGGAACTGTCGATGAAGGCAAGCTGGTGGCCGTGAGCTTCCATGCCTATCATCGCCAGAATGTCGGCAAGACGGTGCTTGTGCGCGCACTTGGCGAGGGACTGCGGCAAGGCGCATCACTGGGCGGCTCCAGCCTCGGCGCCGTACAAAGTCTCGCAAACGGGCGGTCCAATTCGGCGGTTCTGCCTGCGCCGGGGGATGTCTTCGCGACGGTCAAGTCCGACCATCTGCGCGTCCCTTCGCTGTTGACCCCCGGCGCGGTGGTCGCTCCGCCTGAGTGGACGGAACCACCCACGCCGATGCTTGAAAGGATCCTAATTCCGGGCAGCGAGCGCGATGAGAACAAACTTTCCGAAACGCTGGCGAAACTTTCCGAGACGGATCGCGGCCTGAAAGTCTTGCAGGAGGAAGGCACGGGCGCTCAACTCGTCCGCGCCCAGGGGCCGGTGCATCTGCGTGATCTCTGCCGAACGCTGTCCGATGTCTTTCACATCTCCGTGACCGACCGAACGCCCAGCCCGATCTACCGCGAGACGATCACGAAACCATCGGAGGTTCATTACCGCCATCGCAAACAGACCGGCGGTGCCGGGCAATTCGCGGATGTGAAGCTGAGCATTCACCCCAACGAGCGCGGCCAGGGCTTCACCTTTGGCGAAACCGTCAAGGGCGGCGCCGTTCCGCGCAATTACATCCCCGCCGTCGAAGCGGGCGCGCGCGAAGCGATGGAGAAAGGACCGCTAGGCTTCGAAGTCATCGATGTCGGCGTAACGCTGTCAGATGGTCAGCACCATACTGTCGACAGTTCGGAACACGCCTTCCGGACTGCGTCGAAAATGGGGGTGCGCCAGGCGCTTTCCGAAGGATCGACCGTCTTGATGCAGCCGGTCTTCCGCAGCGAGTTCCACATCCCGTCGGTCTATTCGGGCAGCCTCGTCCAGATCGTCTCAGCCCTCAACGGCCAGGTTCTCGGCTTCGACCGTGATGAAACCGCCAAGGGATGGGACATCTTCCGGGCGCTCGTTCCGGGCGGCGCACTTGACGATCTGGCGCGGGCGCTGCGCTCGGCGACGCAGGGCATTGGTTATTTTTCCAAGACCTTCGATCACTTCGAGGAACTATACGGCAAGGAAGCGGACGCCATTGTGAGGGCAAACGAGAAGCCAGGCATCGTACACTGAAACGCTACCGCCACTTCATGTTCGTACGCAGAGCCGGGCTCACGCCCGCCTTTACGTGCGTGAAACGTTTGCAGTTGTAGTAGCACAGGCCCGCGGTTGGGGCTTGCTTACGGGTATCAGATAGCCGTCGCGTAAATTAGAATCAGCCAAGATCGTACTTTAAATTGGCCGGCAGGCTCGAAGATTTCCATGACCGCGTTTGTCAAGTTCAGGCAGCACGGGACAGTAGGGCAGAGGTATGCTTCCAAGTGTACTTTAAATTACAAGCTTTTAGAAAATGATCAGCTCAGATCCGGCCTGTTTTGATGCCCGAAATTGATGAGGCGTAACAGCTGCGGCGCGGACCATCGATGAAGACGGGGATGCGCGGAGCCTAACGCTCGTCTTGAAGTAGTTCATTATCCGACTGTCGGAAGATCTCACGCTGCCCTCGTCAACAAGACCTGCATCCGGCAAATTTTCGATGGCTGTGTCAGGTCTCGGCTTTGAGAGCGTGCTTGACGCGTAGAATGCTGATGACGACGGTTCCCACAACCACCGGAATGGCGACAAGCATCACTAGGGGATTCAAGTGGAACCCTGCATGATCTGCAGTCTCGAAAATAAACTTCAGCAAACTCAGCAGGTAATAGCTGATTGCAATAATCGAAAATCCTTCTACTGCACGTTGGATCTTGACTTGCGTGGCAGCCCGCTCGGCCATTGCCTGGATCTGCGTCGCGTTCTGGAACTCGATCTCCACTTGAATCCGCGTTTGCAGCAGGTCGAGCAGGTGCATCGTAGCTCTCGATAATTGATCCAGCCTCAACGCTGTTGCCTCGCAGGTGCGAACCGCGGGCTTAAATCGCCGCTCTACGAAGGTGCCGAAGCGCTGGAAGCCAATAACATGAGTCTCCCGCAACAAAGCAACGCGCTCTTCGACAATCTTCGCGTAAGCAGCGGTTGCTCCGAACCTGTTTCTGGTCTCCGCACTCGCTGAAATGATGTGCGATGAGAGGATGGTGATCTCCTCAAGCAGCTGCTTGTGTGCATTTGCAGGTGTGATCAAGTTTCGGTTCGTCAGTTGGACGAGTTCCGCATCATAACCACCCAGAAGCGGCGCTAGGCGCCGCGCCTCCGGCAATCCGAGGAGCGCCATCGACCTGTAGGTTTCGATCTCAAAGATGCGGCGTACCATTCGCCCCAGGCGATGTGCGTTCAGGTCCTTGTTGAACAAGATGATCCTGCTTGAGTTATCATCCCGAACGCGAAAATCGGAACAAACTTGCGCCGAGCCACCGCCGATCGATGATGCGGCGCAATCGCCAAAGCCAAAGGCTTTCAGAATCGGTCCTAGCTCATTAGGAGGGCTCCCAAGGACGAGGATGCTGACGTGGCAAACAAGCAGGGGAGAAATCAATCCCGCGAGCTGCGCGAAATCACCTTCCACGAGGTCAGGTTCTGGCCAACGCTCCGGCTCGGACTCTAGCTTCCGAACCCGTGTTACCGTCACGAACTCAGTATGCCGCTCAACCCTTACGGAAACGCCGCCGTCGACTTCGAGGGTATCGTGGAACTCCTTGATCGCTCCATCTAAGGGCATGAACGCCAAGTGCTCGACGATCGCCGGACCGTTGAAATAAATCGACGGTCGAGCGTGAAGCTCGGAGTTGAAGTCTGCTGACTTTTGCAAAATTGCGGCTGAGCTGAAGACGGGTGGTTTGGAGGCAGAGACAGTCGCCGAAACTGTACGAGCGTCTTCCGCACCCTCGGATGCCACGTCGATTTTCCCCATACCCACGATCCCCCTTGTCGTAGACCTATATGAACTGAATGCTGACAAGTTGAAAGTCCCGCTGAGGTGTGACCAATTCACCGTGCAAACGCGACAGAAAGGGGCACGTCGAGGCGATAGTCAACAGTCTGGGTCACGTGATAGACCGTAAACTGCGGCAGGCTGGCTCACACCCTTCAACGTGAAAAATCCGAGCCGTTCAAATCCGTTTTGGACGTGCGAAGCGAATAGTTCGGAGGCCAACAGGTTGCGTTCGACCGTATCGCACAACTTCTCCATCCTGGCCGCCTCGTTGACAGCTCTGCCGATTGCCGTGAAATCAAGTCTGCGGGCAGCTCCGACGTTTCCATAGAATACGTCTCCGATATGCAGAACTATATCGACGAGGAGCTCGGGTTTCTCGGAAACCAATCGTGCCCGGTTGATCGTTGCATTCGCCTCGATTGCCATCTTCGCGGCGGACAAGGCCCTTTCACACGCGTTAGCCGGCTCTTCAATATCAGTTGGGAAGATAGCAAGCAGGCTGTCACCCATAAATTTGAGGATCTCGCCGCCGAACTGCTCAACCGGCCCCCCGATTGCGTCGAAATGCTCGTTCAGCCAACCGACGATACGCTCTGGCGGAAAACGTTCGTTGAGCGCCGTGAAGCTCTTGATGTCGGCAAGCAGGATGGCAGCATGGATGGCTTCACCATTGCCGCGCCGCGTCTGGCCGCTGAGGATGCGGCCGCTTGTGCGGGCTCCGGTATAAACGGCGAGCATGTCGGTCGCGACACGCATTGCCGCGATGCGGTAGCAGGCGAGGGCGAGGGCAGGTAGAAATTCATCCAGGGCGGCAATCTGGCTGTCGGAGAACCCCTCCGGGCTATCGACAGCCAATGAGAAGCCGATACCAGCCAGCGCGGTTCCCCCGGGAAACCGGGCAAGTTTCACCAGGTAGTCGGTTGCCCCAAGATCGGTTAGTTCGCTTAGCAGCGGAAACCCGGTTGCGTCACCGTCGGGCGGCAGCCTCCAGCGCCCAACCTCGATGTCTCGTGAAAGAAGATATGAAATAGGCGAGCGGCGAAACATCGCGTCACCCGCTTCGCCGTGCTCTTGTATTTCGAGCGAGATGCTCGATGACCGCGACCAGGAAACTGAAGAGCCTTTCTGAAGCGGATCAATGGACGGCATGGCTATCGATGCCCTAACGAGTGGATAGCCGAGCCTGGTCAGCCGTTCTGAAACTCCGGTCAGGATTTCTTCGATGCTGTCGCTGATCAGGCCCATAGCTATGATCCAGTCGACCAACTCCCGCGTCTGCGTCACTTCATAAATCCCTTTGAGCGGCAAGATTTGAGAAGATTGTCGACCGAGTTTGGTGCTTCGGTCCAAATCACTGACAGGCAGCCTAGCATGGAAACTGGCGAAAGTAGCTTTGTGTGCTGGAGCAACGGTCAAGCCGAAGGGCAGTCCAACCGCCTCAAGATGTTGAAGCGAGCAATGTACGGCTGCGCCGGCCCAGAACTGATGAGGGCGAGAATGCTGTCGCTGAATCCCAGAAATTGAAGATGAGCCTGATTAAATGCAAAACGACACTTTGCTAAGGAACTGGTTCGGTGGCAAGCTTTCCTACCGAAAGGTCGAGAGGACAGCTATGTCGAATGTCTCAAAGGTCAGCATCGCAGTAACGCCTCAGCAAGCTGAGCTCCTCCGCGATGCGGTCGAAAGCGGCGCCAATGCCAGCAGCAGCGAAATTGTCCGCGAAGCTGTGCGTGATTGGTCTGCAAAATGGGCCACCCGGAAGAACGACATCGAGCATCTGCGTGAATTGTGGGCTAAAGGCAAGGCTAGTGGTGCACCGAAGGCTATTGATTTCGAGGCGACCCAAGAAAAAGCCCGCCAGAAATTGAACGCCGCTCGCAACCATGGTGGTTAGGCTTGTTTGGTCGCCTCAAGCCGAGGACGACGACGTCATCAGTATTTATGTCGAGATCGGTCTTCACCAACCACAGGCAGCTGAACGCTATTGAGCAGTTTAGACAGGGGATCGCAGCGGGAACCGTGGCGCTTCTGCTGTTTTGGTTCAATGAGCAGATTGGCGGTCGGTACCAAGATGCGAAAGAGCTTTCCCTGCCATTCGATTCCCTTCAAGAGCTCAAACAACGCATGATCCGGCTCGCTCCTGATTGGCGTCCTCCATGTGTGTCTCCCTGATTTTCAAGGTTTTCTCGTAAGGCGCCGAGATTGAAGAGTTGAAAGCAACGATTATCGCCTGCTTCCGATTTCGAGCCGGCAATCGGGGAATTTTTCTGACGCCAACCGCAAAGAGACGAGTAGGCGCAACCGCGAAGGTTACGGCAAGGATTTCCTTGATTGCGTCTGCGCGCCGCTGGCTGAGGTTGAGAGTGTGCTGGTCGCTTCGGCCGACGTTGACTCGGCCAGGCGGGGAGGATCTACGAAGTTCTTTGCTATTTCCCACCAGCTGTGGGCCATCGCGAAACGGGATTTGGAGTAAATTTAGTGTGGAATTTAACATCTATGACCTAACTATCCTTGCGCAACTATCGATTACGAAGATACGTCATACGACTAAAGATTGATATCTGAATGAGCTCGCCAGTAACAACAGCATATTTCGGTCGGATTTGTTCCCTTTAATCTTGCTCCTTTGTTCGCCAAGTGGTCACGATCTTAATATGTTGAATTTAAAAGTCTCATGGCCGTCCTGTATATCGGCTTTAAGCTCTAAGGATTCTACCATGAAGAAAATCATCGCATTGGCCTTGCTTGCATTAACGTCTCCTCTCACGGCGCACGCTGCTACCTTGACATTTCCTGGTGACAAGCCCGTCGCAAGTATCACCATTCCAGATAGCTGGAAGCCGGAGGAAACCGACGGCGGCATCCAGGGAACCTCGGACGATTCTGCGGTCTATCTTTCAGCCGAGGTCGCCAGCGGCAAATCCATGGAGAAAGTTGTCACCGGTGCGATCGATTTTCTCGCAAAGAACAAAGTAACGATCGACCCCTCTACTCAAAAAGAGACGCCCACTACCGACGTCAACGGTATGCAGATGGCCACCCTGGAGTGGGATGGTAAGGATGAAGACGGCCCCGTCAGTGTCGGCTTGCTCATCGTGCAGGTGAGCGCTGACAACGCTCTCGTGGTGACGTACTGGGGAGACAAGGGGGAAGAAGACAAGCACGATGCTGAAGTCAAGGCAATCGTCGCCTCGATCAAGCCGGTTGAGTGACTTAATCTGTGGCAGCGGTGAACTTGTCGCCGCTGCCCGTGGGTTGTTGAGCTCCGCCCTGATTTGACCTTCTTTCCGCCCGGCGGCGACCCGGCCGGGTGGAGGCAGGCCTATGAGATGCCTCGCAATTTTGAACCAACTGCGGGTCATCGCGACAACGCCGTGTTCGAGCATCAATTCTTCGACTTCGCGCAGGCTGACTTTGAAAGGGAAATAGCGCCAGATCGCGCGGATCTCGATCGGCTTTGACGCGGCATCAAAGACGGGTCTCGCTGTTTGGGCCTATGCCGCTGCTGCCGCAGTAGTGGGGTTGCCAGCCTCATGCGGCCGGCAGCACGCTGATCGGGATGTCGTCGCTGTCGTCGCCGCGCTCGAAGGCCATTTGGTCGGCGAGCTGGCGGAGTTGGTTGAAGTCGGCCGGGCCGTCGAAGGAGATGCCGCCGAGGCGGATGGCGAGGGAAAGCGGCGCGCCGTCGGCGCTGAAGGTGGCCGCGGCGACGCCTGCGCGGATGCGGGTGCCGATGTCGCAGGCGTTCTCGATCGTGGCGCCAGGCAGGAAGATGCCGAGTTCGTTGGTCGCAAGCCGCGCCACGAGATCGCCGCGACGAACCGAAGACTGGATGATCGAGGCAAGCGATTGCATCACCGTGTCGGCCCATTGCAGCCCGTAGCGGCGGCCGATGTCGTCGAGCGTATCGACGATGACGGCGATGATGATGCCGCCGGTATCGGTGTCGGCATGCTTGCGCCGGTCGATAAAGTGCTCGACCGCCGCGGCAAAGGCCGTACCGTTCAGCGTCTTCGTCACGCTGTCGTAGCGCGCCGCCTGGGTGACGTTTTCCTGCATCTTGCGGACGACGGCGTTGTTGAGCTGCAGGGTAAAAAGCAGCGGAAACGCCACAAATGCGGAAATAAGTGCTGCACCGACAAATCCGACCAAAAATGGTCGATCCGGCATCAATAAGTTTAATATAAGTAAAAGACCAACGGAACCGACCACGGCGCATAGCGCGCCGAGTGTGGCCCTCCGCAGGGCTTTGAAAATGGTGGCGGAGGGATGTCGCCGTTGTAGAATCATATCGGAGTTATCCCCGTTCTTAATGCTTCGTCAGCTAAACAGAGGCCCGAAAAAACCGGCTTAAGAAATCCGGTAAAATTTGTTGTTTTGCACAGTTGTCTTCACCAATTAACTGTCCGAACGAATATCAGGAACGGTTATTTGCGCTTGGTGTCCAGTCTGCGAGAGAACCCCAGCGCTTCATCTCGATCCATGGCCTCTGGCGTGTTTCATCTTCAGCGTGTCAATCGGCATGGGTCATGATGCCGATAAGCACAATAAGCAATTGTTTTCGCTGCAGCGTCTCGGTCGTTATTTGATGCTTACTTACATCCTGGCGGCGGAAGTACCTGTCAGGATCATTATGGGCGACGACGGGCAGGCGATATCGAACATGCCTGAAACGTGAACTAATTTGCCGCCTTTGGCAATCAAATATTGAAAATGTCTAAAATACACGCGGCGTGTCACATCCCGCCATTTGGCTGATCGCGGTTCAATGACATCCATGCTTGGGTGCACTCGCGCGCCGATGAGTATTTTCTAATATTGCCGAACTTTCCGAGTGTTTTAAATCGCCTTCCTGCGCGTTTTGGTGGATAAAGTTATGTATATTCTCTGTATGGTTGATGGTTGGAATTGTTGCGATCATGCGACAGCGACATAGACTCTGTGAATGGTCCAAAAATAGTCAATAGATTTCCACCACGAAAGCTTGCCCTTTCCGACATTAACTGTTTCAGGAGATTAAATCGGAATCTATTTTACAAATAGACGTGATGTCGTCTACGTTCGTAGGTGAATAAGATTTATAAAATGTATCTATAAAGTATAAGTGGGCGAAGGGGCGTAGTTTTGGCTTATAAGATGCGATTGATGGCGGCAATCGGAATTTCGATGGCCATAAGTTCTTTATCAAGTGGTTCTGCTGGTGCTTTGACATTGCAGCAGGCGATTGAAAAGACAATGAAAACCAACCCACAGATCATGCAGGCGGCGCAGGATCGGGAAGCAACCGAGTTCCAATTGCGCCAGGCAAGGGGGCTTTACTTACCATCAGTCGACCTCGAGTCTGGTTACGGTCGCCGTAGATTGTCGGATGTAACATCCGGAGCCTTGTCGCGTACCCATGATTACCTAAATCCCGCAGATGTAAGCCTGACGATTACGCAGACGTTATTCGATGGGGGCGACCGCAAGGCGCAGAAGGACAAGCAGGCGGCCCGTGTCGACGGTGCATCCTTCCGCGTTCAACAGCGCTCGGAGGCTTTAGCGCTGGAAGTGTCCCAGAATTATCTCGAGTATCAACTGCAGATGGAGATCGTAGCGGCTGCTGAAAAGAACGTCGCCTTCCACAAGCAGATGGTCGGCAACATCGAGGATAGCATCAAGGGCGGCGCTCTCACGGATGCCGATCGTCTTCAGGGTCGTGAACGCCTGCAGGCGGCGAATGCCCGCCTTCAGGAAGCAAAGAAGGAGCTCGACGCGACGAAGATCCGCTTTCTCCAGGTTGTCGGCGAGCCGATCAGCAATGCAAATCGTCCGGCCTCCGTGGCGCGTTACTTGCCGAAGACGCTCGATGACGCTGTCTTCATCGCTCAAAAGAACAATCCGCAGATCTCGTCGGCCAAGGCTGACGTCAATGCCGCTGACGCGGACGTCCGCGGTTCCAAGTCTGCATTCCTGCCGCGGCTGGACCTCGTCGGCAGCGCCCGCATTGGCGATGATGTCGACGGCAACAAGGGTAACACCAGCGACGTTCAGGTCGGTGTAGTCGCCAAGTGGAACCTTTATCACGGCGGTATCGATACCGCCCATCAGCAGGAACTGGTTCGTCGCGCAGCCGAACAGCGTTTTGCGCTAAGCCAGAGCTATCGCGAGGTTGACGAGTCTGTCCGTTCCGCTTGGAGCGAGCGTACCAACCAGGCTCAGCTAGCGCATATCTTGGATGGGCAAGCCAAAACAAATGCGCAGCTCGTATCGTCCTATCGCGAGCAATTCAAGGTGGGCCAGCGCTCGCTGCTTGATCTGTTGGATGCCCAGAACACTCGCTTCAACACCGAGGTTTTGGCCAAGACGGCAGAGGTCGCCTCGCTCTTTGCCGAATACAAGATTCTGGCAGCATCGGGCAGCTTGTTGTCGACGATGAAGCTGAAACCGGTCGATCAGGCGACACCTTATGCCCGTGATCAGTTCGCTGTGTCGTCGAATACCGCTGATCCTGGCTATACCAAATACGACTCGCACCAGAAGCCCGGCCTGCCGATCGATCTGCTCGAGCCGATTCGTTAATCGTTACGATCCGAATTGGATAGTGGTTCATGTTGAACGTAGCACCTGACGTGTTTGCGAGCGTATCGCTGCGGACTTTCAAGTCGGCATTTAAATCGGTCGCTGCGTTTTACGGTCGCCCGAACTCGGATACCGTGCTGTTTTCGGGCGTTCCAGACGAAATTTTGGAGGCTATGGACCTCGACGATGTCGAGCGGCTGTCGGAACGTATTGGTCTGCAGGTCCTGAAGCATAAGGAACGAGACTGCCGACTGGGTAATTTCGACTGTCCCGCCATTGTCACCTTCGCCGGTGGCGGCGTGCTACCGCTGCTTGAGACGGCCGAAAACGGCTCCTACGTCACCGATATCGCGCCGATCGCCGGAGCGTCGAACCTCTTGGCGCGAGAGGAGCTTGCCGCGCTCAATCCGCAATCTGCCTTTGCCTTCACCCTCTATTACCAGAATGCTTCGGAAGAGGCACGCATCGGCCATGCGGTGGAGATTGAGAAGCGTCACTGGCTTGCGACGGCGCTGGTGCCCTACTGGCGAACCTATGCCCGCGTCATGCTGGCGGCGCTCTTTATCAACATCATCGCGCTGGCCTCGCCGCTCTTCACCATGAATGTGTACGATCGGGTTCTGCCAAACAAGGCGTTCCCAACACTTTGGGTGCTGACCGCCGGCATTTCGCTGGCCTATCTCTTTGATTTTCTTTTGAAGACGGCCCGCGCATTGCTGATCGACTATGCCGGTCGCAAGGCGGATCTGCGGCTGTCACAGCTGATCTTCGACAAGATCCTGAATTCGACGCTGGCGTCTCGCCCGTTGTCGACCGGAGAATATGCCAATCGCGTGACACAATATGAATTTGTGCGCGAGTTCTTCACCTCGAACACGATCGGCGTGCTGATCGACAGTCTTTTCGTCGTGATCTTCCTGGTCGTCATCTATCTGATCGCGGGTTGGCTCGTGATCATTCCGGCCGTCGCCTTCGTTCTGTCAGTGACAATCGGGCTCGTTGCGCAGGCCCAGATTGGCAAGCGCATGGCAACGGCCACGAACGAGGCATCGCGCCGCCAATCGATGCTCGTCGAGACGATTTCGACGATCGAGACATTGAAAAGCCTGCGCGCCGAGGCAACCATGCTGCGCCGCTGGCAGGAGCTGACGAAATATTCGAGCCGCACCAGCGAGGATATCAAGCACATCTCGTCGAACGCCATCAACATGACGGTGTTTCTCCAGCAGATGGTCAGCGTACTCATCGTCGTCGCGGGCACGTATGAATTTGCCGATGGAAAAATCGCCATGGGTGCGATCGTCGCCACTGTCATGCTGGCGAGCCGCGCGGGCGCGCCCTTCGGGCAGATCGCCATGACGCTTGCGCGGTTCCGCCAGGCCACCATGTCGCTGCGCATTCTCGACAAGATCATGGAACAGCCTGATGACCGGCCGTCGACCGTCGGCTTCGTCAATCGGCAGATCACTAGCAGCGGATTCAGCTTCCAGGACGTTTCCTTCCAGTATCCTGGCTCCGACCAGGCGGTCATCAACCAGCTATCCTTCACGGTTGCACCTGGCGAAAAGATCGGGATCATCGGCCGCATTGGCTCGGGCAAAACGACACTCGGCCGGCTTCTCGACGGGCTCTTCCAGCCGGCCAGCGGCCGCGTGCTGATTGATGGCGTCGATATACGCCAGTATCACATGGCGGAGGTGCGCGCTGCCGTGGCTGTCGCCGGCCAGTCGTCGGACCTGTTCTCCGGCACCGTGAAGGAAAATCTGCTGCTCGGCCGTGCTGATGCCAGCGACGAGGAACTATTGGCCGTTTCGCGCATGACCGGCGTAGAAGAATTCGTTGCCCTTCACCCACGCGGTTTCGACATGCCGGTCGGCGAGCGCGGCGCGAACCTCTCGAGCGGCCAAAAACAGGCGTTGACCATAGCTCGCCTGCTCCTGACCCGTCCGAAGATCGTTTTCCTGGATGAGCCGTCGGGGGCGATGGATTTGGCAAGCGAGCGCCATCTGATCAGCAGGCTGAGCCATGCATTCGGCCCGCAAACGACGCTGCTGGTCGCAACCCATCGCCACAGCATGCTGGAGCTCGTCGACCGGCTGATCGTCATCGATAAGGGCCGCATCATCGCCGATGGACCAAAGAATGCTGTCATCGAGGCGATGCAGCGCAAGGCGGTGCAATGATGGGTGCATCTCGCCACGACATCCACGACAATCCTCCATTCTTCGCCCGGCTGATCCTTGGCCTTTGTGCCCTGATGATCGTTGCTTTCATCGCCTGGGCGGCCTTTGCCGATATCGACGAGATCGCACGCGGTGAAGGGAAGGTGATACCGGTATCGAAGACGCAGATCGTGCAATCGTCCGAACCAGGTATCGTCCAGCAGATCAATGTCAATCTCGGGCAAGTCGTCCACAAGGGCGATATTCTGGTCCAGCTCGACAACACAACGACGGCGTCTACGCTCGGCGAATCGGTTGCCAAGGCTCGCGCGCTCGGTGCCAAGGCTGAGCGCCTGGCCCTGGAGGAGGCAGGTGCCTTCGACGCACAGTTCGTCTGTCCGGCTGATATTCTTGCCACCGCAAAAAACGTCTGCGACAACGAGGAAAAGCTCTTCGAGGCGGATCGCGCTTCTTATAACAATAAGCTCGATGTTCTCGATCAGCGCCTGAAGCAGCATCAGAACGAGCTGGACGAAGCCCACGCCAACATAGACCGCCTGACGCAAAACATCGCCGGCGCCCAGAAGCAATACGATCTGCTGAAGCCGCTTGGTGAGAAAAAACTCGTTGCTCAAACGGAGGTTCTCAAAGTCCAGCGAGAGCTTGTCGACCTGCAAGGGCAGCTTAAAGTCTACGTCGAAAGCCTCGATCGCCTGCAAGCGGCCGTCAAGGAGGCGACATTACAGGTTGCCGACCTTGGATTGCAGCTGCGCCAGCAGGCCCTGACCGACAAGGGACAGGCACTGTCGGAACTTTCGGTCGTCGACGAGACGATCCGCGGGGCATCCGATCGGGTCAAGCATACGGATATCCGGTCACCGGTGGACGGCATCGTCAATACGCTGGAGGTCAATACGATCGGCGCCTATGTCGACGCCGGCAAGGTCATCGCTGGTGTCGTCCCGACAGCGGACACTCTGCTGATCGAGGCGAAGATCTCACCCCGCGACGTTGCTTTCGTGCGCGTCGACCAGCCGGCGGTCATTAAGATTTCGGCCTATGATTTCTCTATCTTCGGTGCTTTGGACGGCAAGGTCGTCAATGTGTCCGCCGATAGCCTTGTCGAAAAGGACAAGAACGAAACCTATTACCTCGTGCGCATCAAGACCGACAAATCGGCGCTGGAGCGAGACGGCAAGCACTATCCGATCATCCCCGGCATGGTGGCTTCCGCCGAGATAGTGACAGGCCGCAAGGCGATTCTCGCCTATCTGATGAAGCCGATCAACAAGGCGCGCTCCGAAGCGCTCACGGAACGGTGAGGGTCGTTATGCGCAAAGGAGCCGGGAAGGACGAAGCTGCGATGATGGTCCGGGACGAAGCCTTGCCATCGGTCGATGGTGATGAGTTGGAGCCACGTTTCCGAGCCGTAACCGGCGGCGGCGAGCGTCGTGGCATTCGTCTGGAGCGTATCTATTGGGATGGTCTCGGACGAATGTCGGAGGCCGGCGGCATCAGCATCGGTGACCTGGTATCCACCACGGCAGCCGAAATGCCGGAAACGGGTAACCTGACTTCTTTGTTGCGCGTCCTCAGCTTCAAATGGGCGCTCAGTCGTCTCGATGCCGTTGAGGATGTCGCATCGCTGACCAATCTTAACGCCGTTCTTCAGGCGTCGCCAACGCCGGCGGTGGTGTTGACGCAGGAGCGCGGGATCAAGCTGTTCAACGATGCCTTCCTGAAGATGCTGCGCCACCGTCTGCCGTTGATCGATGATGTCCAGCAAACGGCGCGCACCTTACGCCTGTCGATCGATACTCAGATCGAAGAGGTGCTCTCCATCCTGTCGATTAATCGCGGCAAGACGCTGAACACCGGATTCAAGATCGGCCTCGGCTCGCAATCGCTGACGGGCCACATCAATCTGGCGTTGGCGCCGACGCACGAGGCACCGATGCTGGTCGGCTATCTTTCCGTTAATTGAGATGCCATCTTCTTCGTTGCGAGCTGTGCTCGCCTCGATATGCTTTGAAGACGGGTCCTGTTAATGGACCTCGCCTTCGCCGGGAACCACCTTGGCGAGCGGCACTGCGGCGGCCACTGCTTGTGCATGAGGATCGCGCGAGCCGTGCAAATAGCCGCGACCTGCAACGATCGAATAGAGTGGCAGATATTCCCCAATGCGTTTGTCGGACAAGACCTCGTCACGCATGTTGTCGAGGATAAGATTGTTGCCGTTGACGGAGACTGACAGGACGGCGTGGTAAAAATGTCGCTGCTGGTCGAAGAGAACGACCAGGGTCATATGGTCGAGATCGACACCGGCTTTATAGAGTGCCGCCATCTTCAAGATTGCGTAGTCCTCACAGTCGCCCTGCTGATGCGATAGCGCTTCGCTCGGTTTCGCCCAGTGATCCGCCACATGATAGGTGTCCATGTCGCTGGCGTAGCGGATGGCATGGTTGACCGTGTAATTGATAGTATTGATCTTGTCGCGGATCGAGGCGCCGGCAATCTTTGTTTCAGCGGCCGCGATGACGGTTTCGGCTGCATTGCATCCACGTGCTCCGCAATCGAGCGATTTGCCCGACCGGATTTCGGCGAGCGGGCCGGCGTAATTGTTAAGCGCGGCAAGATGTTTGAACGGAATGGCGACAGTTCCGAATACAGAGTCGCCCAAGGGAGCGCTGCTCGGCTTTGTGGGGCGTACCGGCTCCGATGCAGTCAAGTCATTATGCGGAAGGCCGCCCGGTGCAACAGCGAGGCTCTGGTTCAATGTAGCCAGGTCGACGCCGCTGATTGCCTTTGCGGCGTTTCCGATGGCGGGCGCAAAGAGATCGATGGCGGTCTCGACCAGTGGGTCCTGAAACAGCGTGACAACAGGGCGGACGGTATCGCCTGTCGCCGCCATACCAATGGTCGGTGACGATAGACCGAAGGCAAAGGAAGCGGCAGCAAGTGCTGAAAGTATAGTTTTTTTGTTCTTGTATGCCATCGGCGCTCAATTCTCCCTGATTGGGAGAATAGTGCGCGATACTCCTGAATATGGCGTTCGGATATATAGATAAATTAAGTATAAATTAAGAGATCAAATAAGTATAAAATTGTGCGGAGTGCGATGGGAAACTATTAAGGATGATTTCGGCAAGGGTATTGAACTAATTCATCATGACGCAGGAGCGGATGAAGTGGCGCTACCGTGATGGCGACGGCGCGTGTCAGTACCTATGTGCGTCGATGACGCCTGCCTGCTTCAGAACGACTGTGAGGGCTGTGTGGAAATCCTTAGTTTGCCGCCCTCGATCGTATTGATCACCATTCTACGCTCCACCTGGCCGGCGGCGTTGAAGCGGAACAGCCCGGTCGTGCCGCGGAAGCCGACCTTGTTCCTCAGATTGGCCGCGGTGACGGCTTGCGGGCCCTGGGAACGGATGAGGCCAGAGGTGATCGCCATGGCGTCATAGCCATAAGCGCCGTAGGTCGTCAGCGGGTGGTTGAAGTGGCGCTGATAGCGCTCGGCGATGAGCCCGCTACTCTGCGTGTCGTCCGTCGCGACAAAGGCGCCAGCTACAGCCGGCATCGCATACACCGCTTGCGGCCAGCCGTTGGTGCCGACCATCGCCTGACCGGGAATGGCCGCGCTGCGTACGGCACTCGCCGCCAAGCCGATTTCCGAGGTGTTCCCGAGAATGACCACGATTTCGGCCGACTGGATGAGAGGTCGATTCTTGGCAAGGACATCAGCGGCCTGATCCGTTGCGCCGTAACGGCCCAGGCCCATGAAGGTGTTGCCACTATTCCAGATCGCATTGCCCAATCTCGTTGTGTCGGATTGAGAAAAATCAGCAGGCACCAGCGCCGATACCTTCTTGTGACCGGAAGGACCGGCCGCCTTGACGCCCTCCGTCGCGCTGTCGATTTCATCCGAGGCCAGGTTGAAGACCTCCCCGCCGGTCGCCGCAGTCGCAAGGTTAAGCAATGGGGGACGCTGGGTGGATGGAATGGTGGCGATGGAAGCCGTCTCGGCCGGCGGCAAATAGCTTACGATGAGCGCGGCATTCCGCCCCTTGGCCGCTGTGACCTGTGCGGCAACGCCGGCAAGTCCCGGGCCGACATTCTTGACGCGCAGCCGAACCTGATTGTTGCCGAGTTCACCGACGCCAAGGACCGCCCCGTCACGCACATCGCGGGCCGGACCTTCATAGAGACCGGCCGCACCTTTACGCAGCAATAGTGTGATTTCCGTGCCGCTGTCGCCGCCATAGGTCTCCTCAATGGCGGTGGACGGCATTTTTATGTCGTCTTTCTTGCTGTTGTTCTCCAGTCCCACACCGTCCATCTGACAGCCGGCGAGGCCGGCACAGAGGATGAGGGCGGCACCGCGTGCTGATCGTCGATGCGCTCTGCGCGGCAGCCACTCGGTCAAAAGGCTCAACGAAAAGCTGATCGCAAACGGCACAACTACTCCCCCGATTCTCTACGGCAGACTGCAACAGCCTATCGGGCCGCATTTGCACACCGCGACTGACGTAAAGTCAAGCGGTATACTTAGCGAGTTGTTCTTTGGTTGAGTTAACCATCGGTAAAATAATTCTGCGATGCTGCATAACCGGCTATATCGACGAGGTTAATGAAGTATTGCAATCGTCTCGCTCCCGTAATTGATTGCGGCAAATTATGAGACACCGGGAGCCAGACCTATGGACGACTTGCGCATTTCGACCGTAGACCACGAAGCTGCTTCGCATGATTTCGCATCAAGCGGCCGGGACTCGAGCGTTGCAGCCGATATCAGTGCCGATCATTCGCTGCCGTTGTCGCAGAATGCCGATATCGCCGCATTCGAGGTGGCACAAGCCGAGGAGCAGCAGGCGAATGGCAAGACGGGACGCCTGACCGCCAACGAGCCACAAGACAACGGCGCTCGCCAGCTGATCCAGATCGTGCCCGACAACGGCAATATCGTCCATCTGCCGCCGAACACATCTATCGACGACATCCACGTCGAGGGGCGTAACCTTGTTCTGATCCAGGCCGATGGTACGCGCATTGTCATTATCAACGGTGCGCTTCACGTTCCAACCTTTCTGATCGGTGAAGTCACGCTGCCGCAGCAGGCCGTGGTTGCCGCGCTGCAGCAGCAGGGCATCAACGTCGCTGAAGGTCCCGATGGCTCGGTTCACGCCGGCAACGGCACAGATTCCGGCCACCAGTTCACGGACAGCCAGGCTGGAAATCCGCGCGCGCCGCTGAACCTGATCGGCCTTCTCGGTCCTGGCGACTTAATCGGCGGCGGTAACGGCCGCAATCTCTCCGGCACCCAGACCCGTGTTCCCTTCATCGATCCGCAGGCGACCGAAACGGCTTCGCTGATCGAACGCGGCAGCAGCACTGGCGCCTTCCTCACGACAAGCGGCACCGGCCGCTTCGGCTTCGGCGGCAATAATGCCGCGATCACCACCGTCACCCTGGTTGGCGAGGCAGAAATCACCGGCGGCGGCACGCAGCAACTGTCAGGTCTAACCTCGGGAGGCGTTCCCGTTGTCGTCACCCAGAACGGCCAGACCGTCACCGGCGTCGCCAATGGGGTCACGGTCTTCACGCTGGTATTCAACGCTTCGACCGGGGACTACACCTTCACTCAGCTCGCTGCCCTCGACCATCCCCGCGGCGCCAATGCGTCGAACGATGTACTTCAGCTTCAATTCCGGTACACGGTCTCGGACACGAGCGGTCATACGGTTGCGTCCATCGCGAATGTCGACATCACGGACAGTGCACCGGCCGCGGCCGTGGGGTCAGCGGGTTCTGTTACCGAGGCGGCGCTGGCTGCCGGCAACGGAGCCCTAAGCCATGACACAGGCGCCGCGACGGCCACCGGCTCGCTTAACATCTCCTGGGGTGCTGACAGCGCCAATACCAACCAGGGCGGCCTGGGCGATCGCTCGGTTGCCTTCACTAATGCTACGGTCGCGACACAGGGTCAGGATGGCGAAGCGCTGAGCTCGCATGGTCTTGCCGTTCACACGGTGCTCTTGGCCGATGGCACGCTGGTTGGTTACACCGGCGAGGCCGCTCCAACGGCAACTTCAGCATCAAACGTCGTCTTCTATGCCACGGTCTCCGACACCGACAACGGCCACTACAACTTCACCCTGGTGCAGTCGCTCGACGACGCCAAGGGTTCGGATGCCATCACGCTGACCTTCGGCTACACGGCCAAGGATTCGGATGGCGATGCCGCCTCGAACACCTTCACTGTCACCGTCGCCGACGACAAGCCTGTCGCAGCTGCCGGCGATGCAGGCTCGGTCACCGAAGGCGCACTTGCGAGCGGCAATGAGACCCCGCATGTTGGCACCGATGCCATCGCCACCGGCTCGCTCAACATCTCGTGGGGTGCCGATAACGCCAACACCGATCAGGGCGGCGCTGGCGACCGGTCTGTTGCCTTTACCAGTGCCACGGTCACGACGCAGGGCCAGGACAGCGAGGCGCTGAGCTCGCATGGTCTTGCGGTTCACACGGTGCTGCTGGCCGACGGCACGCTGGTTGGCTATACCGGCGAAGCCGCGCCGACGGCAACTTCCGCAACCAACGTCGTCTTCTATGCCACGGTCTCGGACACCGATAACGGCCATTATAACTTCACGCTGGTGCAGTCGCTCGACGACGCCAAGGGTTCTGACGCCATCACGCTGACCTTCGGCTACACGGCCACCGATTCCGACGGCGACGCCGCCACGAACACCTTCACCATCACCGTCGCCGACGACAAGCCTGCCGCGTCGGCCGGCGATGCAGGCTCGGTCACCGAAGGTGCACTTGCGAGCGGCAACGAAAATCCGCATGTCGCAGGCGATGCAATCGCCACCGGCTCGCTCAACATCTCGTGGGGTGCCGATAACGCCAACACCGATCAGGGCGGCGCAGGCGATCGTTCTGTTGCCTTCATCAATGCCACAGTTGCGTCAACGGGTCAGGACGGCGAAGCGCTGAGCTCGCATGGTCTTGCCGTTCACACGGTGCTGCTCGCCGATGGCACGCTTGTCGGTTACACCGGTGAGGCCGCGCCGACGGCAACCTCTGCAACCAACGTCGTCTTCTATGCCACGGTCTCCGACACTGACAACGGCCATTACAACTTCACCCTGGTGCAGTCGCTCGACGACGCCAAGGGTTCAGATGCCATCAAGCTGACCTTCGGCTATACGGCAACCGATTCTGACGGCGATAGCGCCCAGAACACCTTCACAGTCACCGTCGCCGACGACAAGCCTGTCGCCGCAACCGGCGATACAGGCTCGGTCACCGAAGGCGCACTTGCGAGCGGCAACGAGAACCCGCATTCCGAAAGCGATGCGACGGCGACCGGCTCGCTCAACATCTCCTGGGGTGCTGATAACGCCAACACGGATCTGGGCGGCGCGGGCGATCGGTCTGTCGCCTTCACCGATGCCACGGTCGCGACACAGGGGCAGGACGGCGAAACTCTGAGCTCGCACGGTCTTGCTGTGCACACGGTGATCTTGGCCGATGGCACGCTGGTTGGCTACACCGGCGAGACCGCTCCGACGGCCGTCGCAGATGCCAAGGGCGCGGTCGGCTCGAACATCGTCTTCTATGCGACGGTCTCGGACACCGACAACGGCCACTATAACTTCACGCTTGTGCAGTCGCTCGACGACGCCAAGGGTTCTGACGCCATCACGCTGACCTTCGGCTATACGGCAACCGATTCCGACGGTGACGCCGCCCAGAACACCTTCACCGTGACCGTCGCCGATGACAAACCTGTCGCCAGCGACGTCACGGTCGGTACCGGCAACCTTTACGATACCACGCCGGCAGAGCAAATGCCGCTCCGCCCACTCGTCGAGTTGAGCGAAGGGCCGAAGTCGCCGGAAGGCGCCGCCGACTCCGTCAGCGGCGGATCGGGCAGCTTGTTTACTGCCGGCGCCGACGGCTTCCAGCAGGTCACCTTCACAGATCCGGCCGGCCTCAAGGGCATCTACATCGATGCCAACGGTGTCGCTCACAAGGAAGGCCTGTCCTATAGCACCACGACGGACAATCTGGGAAATACCATCTACACCGCAACTGGCAAGGAATCGGGTCAGGTTCTCTTTGCCCTGACCGTCGGTGCCGACGGCAGCTATACCTACGTGCAATCCGGCGCGTTCGCCGATGCCAAGGGTTCAAACAACGAGAATTTCAAGATTTCCTTTGAAGTCACCGATGGTGATGGCGACAAGGCGGCAGGCTCGCTGACGCTCAACGTCGCCGACAGCCTTCCGGTCGCCAATAATGTAACGGTCGACTCAGGCAGTCTCCATGACACCACGTCGACCTCCTCAGGGACGAATCCGCTTACCGTCCAGCTGCTTATCGAGCAGCCGAGCGAAGGCTCGACGCCACCGGATGGCGCTAAGAGCGGTTCCGACAGCGTCAGTGGCGCATCGGGCAGCTTGTTCACAACCGGTGCCGATGGCTTCGCGCGGCTGACCTTCACGAATCCAACCGGTCTCAAGGCCATCAACATTGATGAAAACGGCGTCGCGCACACGGAAGGGCTGCGTTACGGCACCTCGAGGGACGATTCCGGCAACACGATCTACACCGCGACCGGCAAGGATTCCGGCCACGTCATCTTCACGCTGACTGTCCATGCCGATGGCAGCTACACCTATGTCCAGTCCGGCGCCTTCGCAGATGCCAAGGGCTCAGACAACCAGAATTTCAAGATCGGCTTCGAAGTCACCGATGGTGATGGCGACAAGGCAACGGGCTCGCTGACGCTCAACGTCGCCGATAGTCTCCCGGTCGCCAGCGCTGTCACAGCTGAGCACCTCGTCAACGACGATATGTTCACAGGCGGCAATCCCGACAAGACTGACGAATACAACAGCGTCAGCGGCGCATCGGGCAGCCTGTTCAACATGGGCGCAGATGGGTTCAAGCGTGTCACGATTGCTCATTCGGATCTGCCGCAGCTGACCACGATCTACACCGATGCGAACGGCGTCGCGCATCAGGAAGCCGTGATCTGGAGCAAGGCGCCGGTCGCCGACGGCAGCACGACCTGGGTGGCCAGCAGCGCGCATCACGAGACCGTTGCCACATTAATCATCAATGCCGATGGTTCCTACACGTTTTCGACCGGCGCGCCGCTTGCGCATCCGGCCGCGCAAGCCGCCGAAGAGACCTTGTCCTTGACGTTCAATTTCACCGTCACCGATGGCGACGGAGACAAGGCAACGGGTTCGCTGACGATAGGCGTCAAGGATGACGTGCCGGTCGCTCACACGGTTGACAATACCGCCTCGCCGCTCAACGACGACGCACAGATCGGCGGAAACCTGGACGCCAACGACGCCAATGTGCATAGCGTCTCGGGCGCTGCCGGTGCGCTGTTCAGCGCTGGTGCTGACGGTTTTGCAAGCGTCTCGATCGATCAGTCCAGCCTGCCGGCTTTGAAGACGATCTATGTCGATGCCAACGGGTTCACGCAGCAGGAAGACGTCACCTGGGGCAAGCCGACGATTTCCGACGGCGCAACGACCTGGGTTGCTTCCAGCGCAAATCACGAGACCGTCGCCACGCTGACCATCAATGCCGACGGCTCCTACACATTCAGCACCGGCGCGCCGCTCGTCCACCCGACCGCTGGCACGACGGAAGAAGGCTTGCCGCTGACCTTCACCTTCACGGTGACTGATGGCGACAACGATACATCGACCGGCTCGCTGATCCTGCATGTTACGGATGACGTGCCGTTAGCAAGTTCCGTCACCATCACCAGCGTGATGCTGAATGACGATGCCCTGAAGGGCGGGAACCCCGACACGGTCGGCGTAGCGGATACCGATACGGTCAGCGGCGCAAGCGGCACGCTCTTTACGGGCGGTGCGGATGGCGTGCATCAGGTGACCCTCGGAACAACGACGGATTTCAGCGCGATCTATACCGGCAAGGACGGCTTTGCCCATGTCGAGTCGGTCGTCTGGGGCAGCCCGACGACGACGGCGGGCGGCGAGACGATCTGGGTGGCGACGGGCAAGGACAGCGGCCAGACGGTCGCGACGCTGACAATCGGCACGGATGGTTCCTACAGTTTCACGCTCAGTGCGCCGGTCGCCCATGCGGCAAGCCTGACCGCGGAAAATACACAGGATCTGACCTTCAACTTCACTGTCACCGATGGTGACAGCGATACGGCCAGCGGCTCGCTAACGGTCACCGTCAAGGATGATGCACCGATCGCCTATAAGGTCGATGCTACCTCGACGCCGCTCAACGACGATGCACAGGCACATGGCAACCTGGACGGTGCCGCAGACGCGAATTCGATCAACGGCGATGCAGGGGCTCTGTTCTCCGCCGGTGCCGATGGCGTCAAGAGCGTGTCGATGGACAGCCTCCCGACACTGAAGGCGATCTACCTCGACAGCCATGGCATCGGCCACCAGGAATCCGTGACGTGGGCGTCGTCTTCGGCGAACGGTGTGACGACCTGGACGGCAACCGGCGCCGCCAGCCATGCCACCGTTGCGGTTCTGACTATCAATTCGGACGGTTCCTATAGTTTCACCGCAGGTGCGCCGCTTGTTCATTCGACGTCGTCGACGACCGAAGACAGCCTGACGCTGAATTTCGGCTTCACCGTCACGGATGGTGACGGTGATACAGCGAAGGGTTCGCTGGCGATCGCCATCACCGACGACGTTCCGGTTGCCTCCGGCACGACCGCCGCGGTCAGGGCAGACGAAGGCGACATTTACAATCTCCTGTCGCATGGCAACAGCCCGCTCGACGGCGCACATGACGGATCGTCCTCGCAGCCGGCACTGTTCGGCTTCGGCTTTGCTGCCACGGTATCCGGCTCCGTTGCGTCCACCGTCTCCTTCGGTGCCGATGGCGCAGCGCTCGGCGGCGGCTTCAGCTTCACCGCCAATGCGGCGTCGACGCTTGCCGCTCTGCATCTGACTTCGGGTGGCGAAGCGCTTTCCTATGCCGTCGTCAACAATGTGATCGTCGGCTATGTCGATAACGATCACCATGGCGGCTACAATCCGTTTTTCGACCGTCCGGTCCTGTCGCTAACGCTGTCCGGTGACGGCGGCTTCACCTTCCAGCAGTACGATCAGCTCGACAACGTCGCCGGTGCCGGCAACGACCTGCGCTCGGGCAGTGGCTCGATCTCGGCCATCGACTTCGGGTCGGTCATCCAGGCGACCGACGGCGACGGCGACAGCGTAACGCTGACCGGCGCCTTGAAGGTCACCATCGTCGACGACGCGCCGAAGGTCGATCTGGCCCTGACGGGTTCGATCACGATCGACGAGAGCGGCAGCGGTGACAACGATGTCAGTGCCAGCAATTCGGTCAGGAACTTGTTTGCCGGCATCACCGGTGGCAACGATCCGCACATGTCGACTGTTTATGCGCAGCACAATGTTGTCTCTCCGTCGGTCTCGATGGGCGCTGATGATGCGACGGGCGCGACAAGCAGCCTGACGCTCCATATCGACAACCCCGACTCCGGCCTGACGACGACTGCAGGTCAGGCGATCACGCTCTCGCAGCTCGCCGACGGCACGGTTGTCGGTAAGATCGCCGACGGCGAGATCGCCTTTGCGATCCGTATCGACGACAGCGGCAAGGTCAGCATCGCCCAGTACATGGCGCTCGCCAATCCGAACCCATCCAAGTCGGATGGCGACTTGGTCGATCTCAGCGGCAAGCTCTCGGCTGTGCTGAGCGCGACCGATAGTGATGGTGACACCGTCAACACGTCCGTTTCCATTGGCAGCGGCATTCGCTTCGATGATGACGGCCCGTCGATCGGCAACGCTGTCTCGACGAAGACTCTCGCCGAGCACGACCTTGTGACAAATTCTGGTTCACTGTCGCCCTCTGGCATCAGCACGGGTACGGCTGCGCTCAATTTCGCCTTTGGTGCCGACGGCCCTGCTGCGCATGCGGTCACCTTCGTGACGCGTTCGAACGGCAGCTATTTCACTGCGAGCTACGGCAACAACCAGACGCTTGACGCGACCAAGCTCAGCTCTGGCGGCCATGCGTTGTCCTACGCGGTCAGCAGTGACGGTATGACGCTGATCGCCTATACCGGCAGCAACGCCACCGACCAGTCGGGCTGGGTCTTCAAGGTCGCCCTGTCCCAGGACAGCGGCCACGCCAGCGGCGCCTACAACTTCACGCTTTACAAGGCGCTCGACGACGTCAACGGCCAAACCAACCTCTCGGATATCAAGCTGACTTTCCAGGTTGCCGGCCATGACGGCGACGGTGACACGACGAAGGGGACACAGAGCTTCTCGGTCGATGTTACCGACGACGGCCCGTCCATCTCGTCTTTCGCAGTCGACAAGACCCAGGCGATCACCGTGGACGAACACGGCCTGACGCCTTCCTCCCCGGTCAGCGCCACGACCGGAACGCACTCGATCGTCACGGCGGTCGTCAATGCAGGCGCCGATGGCCTTGCCTCGCAGGTCTATTCCCTGCAGGTCGGCAGCAATGCGAATTCCGGCCTATCGACCATCGACAATCATGCGATCACCCTGCAGCAGCAGGCTGCCGGTACGGTCAACGGCGTCTATACCGGCGCCGACGGCAAGACGCACATCGCCTTTACGATCTCCATCGACTCCGGCAGCGGTGCACTCAGCGTCACTGAGAATGTCGCATTGAAGGACATCGCCAACAACAACCCGGTCGACCACCTGAACCTTGCAACCGGTTCCCTGAGCGCAGTGGTGACGGTGACGGACGGCGACGGCGATAAGGCAAGCAAGTCTGCCGACCTGTCTGGCGTCATCACCTTCAAGGACGACGCTCCGACCATCGCAAGCGTGACGATTAATAGCGTCGGTGAAAACGACCTGGCGACGACGCATCCGTCCGCCACGGGCTCGCTGGCGATCAGCTTCGGCGCCGACGGCGCCAAGAGCGTCGCCTTCAGCAACGCATCCGCCGCAAGCAACGTGACAGGCCCGAGCGGTCTGTCGTCGAACGGCAAGCCGCTTGCCTATGCCTTCATCGGCAGCCTGCTGGTGGCCTATACGGGAGCGATGCCGACGGAGGCGGATGCGGCCAACGTGGTCTTCACCGTAGCGCTCGCGCTCGCAGGCTCCGGCTCCTATACGTTTACGCTGCTCCAGCCGCTCGATCATTCCGACGCCATTGCTTCCAATGGCAGCCATGCGATCGATCTGACCTTCGGCTACACGGCCACGGACGGCGACAGTGATACGGCAAGCGGCAGCTTCACGGTCGAAGTGAACGCAGCCGGCACGGTAACCGCTCAGACGATCGACTACTCCGCCGTCTCGACCGGCGTTACCGTGAACCTTTCCGACGCCAGCCAGACCATCGGCTCGCAGACGATTGCCGCCAACATGGCAACCGATGCCGGCGCGGTCCATGTTGTCGGCAGGGACAATGTGGCCGGTATGACGCATGTCATCGGCACCAGCGGCGACGACACGCTGATTGGCGGCGCTGGCGACACGCTGACGGGCGGCGCAGGCAACGATACCTTCGTGGCTGCCGGCGGAACGGTCACCGTCACCGATCTTCACGACAAGGACATCGTCAAGGTTTTGAACGGCGCGACCGCTGCCATCACCGCCACCGGCGACTGGACCGCAACGAGCGACACGGTCAACAGCGGCACGGCAACGATCAATGCCAACGGCCATAACATCGACCTGTCGGCTGCCGGCGGCAATGGCTGGACACTGACCAATGCCGGCAATGCAACCGGCGTAACCCTGGTTGGTTCGAACCACGGCGACACCATCATCGGCGGCTCCGGCGACGACATCATCAAGGCGGGCACGGGCTCTGACACCATCGATGCCGGCGCCGGCAACGACAAGGTCTATCTGTCCGCCGATATTGCCGATGCCGCGGCCTATGGTCCGCGCAGTTTCGATCTCGGTGGTGGCATTAAGATCAATGTCTCGCTCGACCACATGTCCGGCACCGGCGATAGCGTCAACGGCGGTACCGGCGACGATACGCTCTATCTGCAGGGTTACGGCACGAACGGCTACGTCCTTGACTACCGCTCTACCTCTGGCCTGCAGCTCCAGGGCGTCGAACACATCGTTGGCACCGACAGCAACGATCTGATTGCGGTTTCCAAGACCTATATGAGCGATGCAGTCGGCGGAGGTGTTACCATCGACGGCGGTGCGGGTGACGACGTCATCTTCGGCGGCGCTGGTAACGACACCCTGATCGGCGGCGCTGGCAACGACATCATTGTCGCCGGCACGGGCAACGACACCATCCTCGGTGGCACGGGCAGCGACAAGATCTACTACACCGTAGGTTCCGGCACCGACCGCATCGATGGCGGTGCGACCCTGGTTGGCGGTAAGGAAACCGACACAGACGTACTGCATATCGTCGGCGATGGCTCCGGCCACACCTACACGATCGGCGAGACTGCCGTGAGCGACGCCGGCAACATCGTGTCGGCTGACGACCATGCCGATCTGACCATCGGCATCAGCGGCACCGGCAGTGTCCGTGCCGACGGTATCGAGGACCTCTACCTCGATCTTGGCGGCAGCGCCGGCAACACGGTCGTCTTCGGCAATGTCAGCGATACGGCGCTGGCGCCCGACACGATCGTCGTCAACAGCGGCAGCGGCAACGATACGTTCGACATGACCGGCCTCACCGGCAACGTCCACATCGTCATCAACGATAGCGACCCCGTTGCAACTGCAGGCAGCGACACCGACACGCTGAAGCTTGCCGGCAAATGGGCCGACTGGACGGTTGCTCACACCGGTCTCGACGACGGCACCGGCAGCTACACGCTGACGAATGGCACGGAGACGATCACCGTCTCCAATGTCGAGCAGTTCACCTTCATGGGCGAGAACGGCGGTGCCGGCGGAACGCTGTCGCTCAGCCAGCTGATGAACGTCGCGCCTGTGGCAAACAACTTCACCGCCTTGAGCCCGGTAACCGAAGACAGCTCCAGCGAGAGCGTCGAAGGTTTCATTCTGCACGGCAATCATGCAACGGATGCGAACACCAACAAGTTCGATACGCTGACGGTCGTCGGCATCAGTGCGGGAACGACGCCGTCTGCGGTTGCCAATGTGGCGAGCTCTAGCGGAACCGTCGTTGACGGCACTTATGGCAAGCTGACCATCTACGCCGACGGCACCTACAGCTATACGCTCGACGACACGAAGGATGCGACCAACTCCCTCAGCCAGGGCGAACAGGTCAAGGAGGTCTTCGACTATACCGTTCAAGACGCCCACGGCGTCCAGAGCTCCGCGACGATCACGATCAATGTCGTCGGTACAAACGATGCGCCGATCGCCGTTGCCGAGGCGGCTTCGGTGACCGAGGACGCAGCAGTCACGGCGACCGGTAGCCTTCTTGCTGGGGCCAGCGACGTCGACCACCTGGATGTTCTCTCCATCGCCAAGGTCGGTGAAGTTACCGATGGCCATGCAGGCGTTGCCGGCACCTACGGTACGCTGACGTGGGACGGCACCAGCGGTGCATACACCTATGTCCTGAACAATGCCGATCCGGCCGTGCAGCATCTCATCCCGAACGAGACGCTGACCGACAAGTTCACCTTCACGATCACCGACAATCACGGCGCCACCAGCACGCAGACGCTGACGGTGACGATCAACGGTTCCGACGACTTCCCGGTCATCATCGGCGCGCAGGACCCTGCTGGCCATGCCGTTGCCTCGAACCTTCTGGTCGACGGCGATTTCGCCCATGCAACGGCATCCGCCTGGACGAATGGCGGCGGCTTCATCTGGGCGACGGAAGGCACCGGCTGGACGATTTCCGGGACCGAACCGGGTCAGACCGGCGTGCGCCTTGAAGAAATTGCGAGCAACTATAACGGCGTTACCTCGTCCAATGGCGCGCCGATGGTTGATCTCGGTGCTTCTCCGGGCAATATCGCGATTTCGCAGGCCGTTCACGGCTTGACCGATGGCGCCAGCTACGTTCTGAGCTTCGAATATGGCACGCCAGCCAATGGCACCGCAGCCGTACAGGTTTGGTGGAATGGCACGCTGGTCGATACGCTGACGCCCACGCCCGGTGCTGGCCCGATGTCAACCATCAGCTTGGCGCTGACGGCACAGGGCAGCGACAACACGATCTCCTTCGTCGAGGTCGGCACTGCTAGCGACAACACCGGCACCTATCTCGCGAACGTCTCGCTGACCGCAGCATCGGCAACCTCGCTGCCGGTCATCGCCGATGCGACGACCGAGAATGAAAACCATAATTTCACCTTCGGTTCCGCCCAGTTCAACTATGGCGCCGACGGTCAGGGCACCACGGGTGCGCTTACCTTCGACACCGCGCATGCGGTGGTCTCCGGTCCACAGGGCATCATCCTCGGCATGCCGCAGCTGAGCTTCGACGGTTCGACCATCACGGTGACCCCGGGCACGGCCTTCGACGCGCTTGGCGCTGGCGAGATCGCCAAGATCAGCATTCCCTTCGAAGTGACGGATCGCAACGGCAGCGTTACCTCCGGGGTTTACGAGCTGACGGTCACCGGCACCAACGATGCTCCCGTTATCCTGGCATCGAGCCAGACGAGCGGTTCGGTCGTCGAGCAGGGCCTGGATGCGACCGGCCATGCGGTTGGGACATCGTCCGCTTGGGGCGTCATGGCAAGCAGTGATGTCGACCATGGCGATACCGCGACCTGGTCGATCGTCTCGGGCCAGACGACCGTGTCGTCGATGCAGGGCACCTACGGCACGCTGCAGATGGATGCGAGCACCGGCAAGTGGACCTACACGATCAACGAAACGGCGGCCAACTCGCTGCAGCTTGGCGATCAGAAGGTAGACAGCTTCACGGTCGAAGTCGCGGACGGCCATGGCGGCATTGCTGTGCAGCAGGTCAACATCAACGTCATCGGCTCGAACGATGCTCCGACAATCACGGTTACCAATGGCGATAGTGTCAGCGGCAACGTGACGGAAGCCGGTGTTGGCGTTGCCAACGACAGCGCTCACAATACGGTTTCCGGCCATCTGACCGGGGCCGATGTCGATAACACGTCCCTGACGTGGTCTGTGGTTGCGAGCAGCGGCCAGGCGGCCAATCAAGATGGATCGGTCGCGGGCGCTTATGGCAAGCTGAGCGTCGGTGTGGATGGTACCTGGACGTATACTCTGGATCAGTCGAAGGCTGATTCACTAACGGCCTTGGATCATCCGCAGGAAAGCTTCACGGTTCAGTTGAGCGATGGCCAAGGCGGCGTCACGACGCAGACGGTCGTGGTGACGGTTAACGGCACCAACGACGCGCCGACGATCTCGATTGCCAATGGCGACAGCGTGAGCGGTGCTGTGACCGAGGCCGGCATTAACGTTGCCGACGACAGTGCTCATAATTCGGTTTCCGGCCATCTGACCGGGGCTGATGTCGACAACACGTCGTTGACGTGGTCGGTGGTTGCGGGTAGCGGTCAGACGACCAATCAAGGTGGGTCGGTCACCGGTGCTTATGGTACGCTGAGCGTCGGTGCGAATGGCACCTGGGCCTATGCGCTGGACCAGTCGAAGGCCAATTCGCTGACGGCTTCGGATCATCCGCAGGAAAGCTTCACGGTTCGGTTGAGCGATGGCCAAGGCGGCGTCACAACACAGACGGTCGTGGTGACGGTAAACGGCACGAACGATGCCGCCTCGATCTCGGGCACGGCGACCGGTTCGGTTACCGAGGATGGCCAGTTGACGGCGAATGGTGTGCTGACGGCTACCGACGTCGACAATGGCCAGAGCCATTTCCAGACACCGGCATCTCTGACCGGCACCTACGGCACGTTCGCCTTCAATGCGACGACCGGTGTTTGGGGCTACACCCTCAACAACTCTGCCTCGAATGTGCAGGCATTGAACGGGGGGGTGACGGTTACGGACAAGCTGACCGTAGCGTCCGCAGACGGAACAGCTTCACAGGATATCGTTGTAACCATCCACGGCACCAACGAGTCGGTCTTGGCGCCAAGCATCAGCAGGGTCACCGACAATGTCGGGTCGATCCAAGGCAGCTTGGCTGACGGTGCGGTGACGGATGACACTAACCTTGGTGTCCGCGTGAGCCTGACCGGAACCGGTGCCGTAAACGGTGATACGGTGCAGCTCTATAACGGCACGACCGCACTCGGCTCGGTCACGCTGACGGCGACCAACATCAGCAATGGATATGTCGATATTACCACACCGACGCTGACGAACGGATCGACTTATAACTTCCGTGCCTCTCTGACGGATGCGGGTACCACCAGCCCGCTGTCGACGAGCGGCGCGTATGATATCAAGATCGATACGACTCGCCCCACACTTGTCATTACGCAGAACAGCGGCGTGATGACCTTCACCTTCAGCGAGGCGGTGTCTGGGTTCAATAGCAATAGCGTTACTCAGGGTAGTAATTATTTACTATACAACTTTTTTCATGTTGGCGTGAATGCCTCCGGCCAGGACATCTACACGGCGAATATTTTCAACTGGAACAACGGCTGGAAGTCTGCCTCGGTTTCGGGGAGCAGCTATACCGATCTTGCGGGCAACGTCGGGACAAACAGCAATGTGTTGACATTCAAGCCGGCCGGTGTCTCCGGCGAGGCCATCAACCTCGCCCTTGCCGATCCGTCAAATCACGTCGGTACGGTGACGATGAGCATTGCCGGAGTACCGGCAGGCTGGACGCTGAGCGAAGGCACGCATAATGCCGATGGCACCTGGTCTGTAGTGACGAACAATCCGTCGTCGCTGATGGTAACCTCGCCTGATGGTGCAACCGGCGCGGTGGTCCTCCAGATCACCGAGACCTGGATCAATCCGGACGGATCGATTGGAATGGCCACTGTGTCCGACAACGTCGAAGCCTATGCCAAGGGCGCGCCGATTTTCGCCTGGTCTGGCGACGATACGCTCACGGCATCGAGCGGCAACGACACGCTGGTCTTCGCGAACACCATCGGCACGGACGTCGTGCACAACTTCGATACGGCGCATGACAAGATCGATCTGGTCGGCTTTGCGGGCTTCTCAAGCTTCGCGGACGTTCAGGCCCATCTGTCGAGCGATGCGTCGGGCAATGCCGTCATCACGCTCGGCGATGGCGAGACCATCACCCTGACAGGCGTCAGCGCCGCGTCTCTTACCGCGGACGACTTCCTCTTCAACGAGACGGTGGTGACGCACAATACCGGCGACATGGTGCTTAGCGACGGCGCCCTGATGCCGTTCAGCGGCACGCTCGACAACACGGGCAGCATCCATATCACCTCGGCCGGTAGCCAGACAGCCTTCGAAATCGTGCAGCACGGCCTCACGCTGACGGGCGGCGGCACGGCGACGCTGTCCGACGATGCGTCCAACATGATTTTCGGCAGCAGCGACGATGTCACGCTGACCAACGTTGACAATACCATCTCCGGCGCCGGTCAGATCGGCGATGGTCACCTGACGCTGATCAACGAGGGCACGATCATTGCCGACGGCAGCCACGCGCTCGTCATCGACACTGGTGTCAATGCGGTCAGCAATACCGGCACGCTGGAGGCGACCGGGACCGGCGGCCTCGACATACACAGCGGCGTCGTCAATGACGGCCTACTGTGGGCAAATGGCGGCAACATTCATCTCGACGGCAATGTCAGCGGCGGCGGCACGGCGCTGTTGTCGGGTCACGCCAGCCTCGAAATCGGCGGCTCGTTCAGCCAGGCGATCACCCTGAGCACGGACGCCGAGGCCACCATCACCATCGACCATGCGGTGGCCTTTACCGGAACGATCGCAGGTCTCGATGGCAACGATGCCCTGCGGTTTGGCGACATCTCCGCTGCAACTGCAAGCTTCTCCTATACCGAGAGCGCGGCGAAGACAGGCGGCGTGCTGACCGTCACTGACGGCACCCATACTGCGTCCATCGGCCTCAGCGGCGAATATTCGGCCAGTGACTTCTCGCTCGGTCACGACGGCGCATCTGCCGAGATCGACTTCAGCGGGATCGGTCACCTCTACGGCACCGACGGCAACGATATTTTGACGAGCGGTGGCGGTTACACCATGACCGGTGGTGCTGGTGTGGATACCTTCGTGCTCGATGCCAAGGCTCTGCACAACCTCAACATGGCCGATGTCATCACCGACTTCAGCCCGAAGGGAGAGGGCGACAAGCTGGATGTCTCGAACCTGCTGAACGCGCTGGTCGGCGAACATCCGGGTATGACCGAGGCGAGTGCAGTTGCGTCGATGACGGCAGCGGTCGATACCGCAACCAATTCGACGAAGATCAGCGTCAACACCGGTTCGGAGACGCATGTGGTGGCCACGCTGCAGAACTACACGCCGACGGGGCATGACGCCGTGCATGTGCTGTTCAACAATCACGATGAGCAGCTTGCCACCCATACCCAGACCGCTGGCGCCTGACGCCTTTCGGTTGGCACTCAAATTTCGAAGCGGCGCGTCTCGAACGCGCCGTTTTTCATTGAAATTGATGCTGCCGACATGGCACAGCGATGCATCGATCGGGAGGCATCTCCTTAATGGTCGGAGCCTCCAGCCACGCAGCATATTAAGCAACTCCGGTCCGGCCCACGCAAGTCCTCGAAATCCGATGCCGGACATCGCCATCATCGATAAATGCCGCCTCTTTCAAGAGAAGGGGGTCGTAAAACCTATCTGAAGGATTAGACCTATGGCATCAGCCTTAGTGATGAGGCGCGTTGACCGGTATATGCAGTGAGGCTCCTGCCTTGTCGGCCGCTGCCCGCAGGCGCTTGTCTCTGGTCCATAAGGACGCTTTGTGGTCGAGAAGAACAGACGCCAGCAAGTGAGCATCCGTGTAGCCAATGCCCATGCTGAAAATACCATGTCGATCGATCATTATCATGACTTCGTCATGCGTTGCGACGACCGCACCGCGCTGGGCCGATAGGAAAGCTATCACGTCACCGCGATCGCGGAGGCTGCCAAGCGCCAGCTCGCCAATCACAACCGGATGGCAGAGCAGACGATCATCCTCGATAATCCTGCGCAGCTCTGTATCGGCAGATCGGAAATGATCAATCCAGATCGAGGTGTCTGCAAGTATCACTTAGCCGCTGTGCTCCGGCGGCGCGGAGCTGCCTCTGCCTCAGGCATGGTTCCTCCAAGCGCGATGAGGCGTTTTCCGGACTCTACGCGAACAAGCGTCTCCAATGCCTGGCGAACGAGCGCCGCAGTTTCCTTGATCCCAGTCAAGGATTTCGCCCTATCCAAGAGTGCATCGTCGAGATTGATAGTAGATCGCATTAGCCGGACCCCTTACTGGAGCACATCAAATAGCACCAGTTGGTGATGAAATCTACGCCTCATTTCTGCTTCCATGGGCAAGGGTATAGCCTGAAATCCGGAGAAATTGCGGGGTCCAGTGTTCAAATTGGTTCAAGAGCGCCGCATATCCGCTCGAAACTATGGCAGCTCCTGCTCATAAAGCTGGTCCATGCTGAGCGATGCGACTTCGGCAAATGCCGTCTGGTTGCGGACACGCCCGCCGCTGAGGATGACAACGTCGTCGCAGAAAGAGATCGTGCTGCGATGGTGACTGATCACGATCGTTGTCCGGCGGCCGGCGCGCAATTTCAGCGTCTCGACGATGGCGGCTTCCGACAATCCATCCATGGCGTTGGTGGCTTCGTCCAGAATGAGGATATCGGGATCGCGGACGAGCGCCCTTGCGAGCGCTATGCGCTGCCGCTGTCCGGCCGACAGGCTGGCGCCCCTGTAGCCGACGAGTGTTGCATATCCCTCGGGGAGCTTTTCGATGAATTCATGCGCTTCGGCAAGCCTGGCGGCCTGTTCGGCCTCGGCGGGCGAGGTGTGCTGTCCGTAGGTGATGTTTTCGAGAATGGTGCCGTCAACCAGTTCCAGGTCCTGGCTGGCAAGCGCGAGCCGGTTTCGCCATTGCGTGGGATCGATGCGGCTGAGCGGCGATCCATCGATCAGGATTTCGCCTTCGTCGGCTTCGACAAAGCGGCACAACAGGTTGACGATCGTCGTCTTTCCCGCACCCGATCGGCCGATGAGGGCGGTGGAGCGACCGTGGCGAATTTCGAAACTGGCGGAGCGCAGCACCACCGGCCGTGCGGCGGAACCTGGATATCTAAAGGTCACACTGTCGAATTTTATCTCTCGCCCCAGTCCGGGGGCCGGCAGGTCTCCAGCCGGCGGCTGGGGCTTGTCGGAGGCATCCAGCAGCCAGCGGACTTCTTCCAGCGAACCGCTCCAGCCCTGCATCTGGCTCCATGCCTGCTGCAGAGCGCGCACATGCGGCTGCAGCCGGTATAGCAGGACCACGAAGGCGACGATGATCGGAAAGCTGACGTCCCAGGCCCAGGCGCCGACGACCACCGCCAGGAAAAGCGCCGAATGCAGCACCTCGGTCAGCGGCGGCAGCGCGCCCTGGCGGGTCTGCAAAACGAAGCCCGCCTTCCTCACGGCATTCGATGCGCCGTCGAACACGGCCTTTTCGCGCCCCTCCTGACCGAAAATTCGGATCAGCCGTCCGGCATGAACGAGATGCAGCATTTGGCTGGCAAGTTCATTGTTGGAAGAAGCGACTTTGCGGCTCGGCATTTCAGGCTGGCGGAGAGGCCGGCATGCGCCGCCTGGACGAGGATAAGGCCGAGCGCGACGCAGAGCGTCATCTGCCATGACAGCAGGAGCAGAAAGGCAAGCAGAATGATGGCCGCCGACGCATTCACGATCGCCGCAAGCACCGTCTGTATCGCATCCGATGCCCGCCAGGATTCGTTGGAGATGATGTTGAGCAACCGGCCCGGGCTTTCCTGCAGGAAGAATGGATATCCGATCTTCAGGAGCTGGTCGGCGAGCGCGCTGCGGATCGCATGGCCGGCCTTGCCGTGTATGAAGTTGGTAAGAACCGTATTGGCGAAGGCGAGAATGTTCTTCAGGGTGATCAGCACCAGGATGCAGGCGGCGATGGCCATCATCCGTTGCCGGTCGTCCAGACCTGAGCCGGCCTGCTGGAAGAGCGCGGAAAATCCGCTCAGTCCCGTCGGGGCCTTTTCGCCACCGATGATGCCGAGCATAGGAATGATGAGGCCGATGCCGGTGCCTTCAAGCACGGCGCCGATCAGGCCGAGAACGACGACGACAGGCAGGAGCCGGATCTGCCGGCCAAGCGCCTGTCGCAGGAGTTGCAGGCCCGGCAGGAGGAGTTTCAGCATGCGGATCTCACCTCAACGAACGGTGGAGGTCCACTTCGCAATCGTCGTCGATGAAGATCAGGATGCGCCCGCGAGACCGCTCCATCCCCGCATTGCGGGCAGCGGCCAAGCCAGGGCGACGTTCCACCACCGGTATGATCTCGATGCCCGACGTGGCGGCGATCTGGGCCAGCGCTCGGCGGCATCGTCGGTCGAGCCGTTGTCGACCACCACCAGCTCGCTTGTTATCGAGCCATGCGCGCGACTGGCTGCTTCGATTGATCGAATGCAAGCTTCGAGCGCCTGGGCGCGGTTGCGGGTGCAGACGATGAAACTTGCCGCCGGGGCGCGACCGACGGAGGGACGAGGGTGCTTCGCGGCCTGCCGCGGATGCTCCCGCGAGATTTCAGAACCCTCGCCGGCCATGTCAGGCAAGCCCCTGCAGCGGCAGCACGCTGCTTGCCGGCACCGATTGCCGATATCTCGCCAGGGCGTCGAGGCGCAGGCTCGCATCGCTCCAAAGGCGGCTGCACTAGGGCGCATAGGTGGCGGCGCGAAGCCCATATCGCTCGCGACGCCTTATCGTATGCCATTTGCCTGTCTGTGTGAGGAACTGATGCGTCAACGCGGGTTGCTTCTCGTCCGCGATGAGCTGGTAGAGGAAATAGAAGAAGCACATCAACCCTTCCTGATGGCTTGCGGAAGCCCGCATGCCGCGCGCGGGATCCTTTCTTCGATGGAGAGTAGACAGTCGGCGGCACGGGAAACCGTATCCGGCGTCACCGCCGCACCGATATCGTGCAGGGCATGGGGACCGTCGATCAGACCTTCCAGCTGGAGATTTTCCGCCGCGATCGCCAGATGTGTGCGCCGCATCGGCCGCTTGTGCTTGTTGGTGACGCTTTCGTCGTGAACGCGATAGGCAACAAGGCTGTCGTCGATCATGGCAGCTGGAAATTCGCGGGTGATCCGTCGGAACAGATCGAAATCCTCGGCATGCACATAGCTTGCATCATAGGCCAGCATGCCAGCCGGAATGACGTTGCGGTTATACATCAAGGTGGAATGCATGAAGACGGTGTAAAACATAGACAGGACGTGCCAGTCGGCCGACTGATGGATCGGATTGGGCGTGCCTCCGTTTGGTCAACCCTTTGCTTATATTATGCAATTATCGAATGATTTTCAGAGCCGTGAAACATCCCTGAGCTGCGATCTCGGCCATCTTTTTCGTTTGCCTCCGCTTTATTCAATCACCGGTAGACAAGGAGCTTCAAGCCGTCACCGATGGTTCTCTGCCGACGACATGCTGATGTGGAGCCCGGGCAGCGGCACATCTCTCCAAACATGTGTTGTGATGAATATTGACAATATATGCTACGCACCCCACAATTAGGGATAACGAAAGGATAGTTCCGATGGCGTCGGGTAGCATTCATGTGAAGGTCAGCGGTGCGCTGCAAGACCATATCCAGCAGCAGATTGGCGACGATGGCCTCTATGAGAATGCCAGCGAATACATTCGTGCCTTGATCCGTCGCGACCTGCAAACCCGTGATGAGGCATGGGATACGCTTCAAAAAGAGCTTGCACCTGCCCTACGGGCGGATGACAGCGAATTTGTCACCGTCACCGCCGAGGATGTTATCAGCCGCAATAAGCGCCGCTGATCATGGCTTATCGGTTCTATTCGCGCGCGGATGCTGCGCAGGACAAAATCTGGCGGGATACCGTTGAAAGGTGGGGTGAGAAGCAGGCGGTGACTTATATCACCGGATTGCATACGCATTTGCAGCGGTTATGCGAGGAAAAGGCCATTTGGAGGAAGCTCCCGCAACGCCTTGCCGTTCCTGCCGATGTGAAGCGCGAGGCCTACTTCAGCCGCTACGAGCATCACTACGTCTTTTTCCGGGAACTCGATAACGGTGATCTCGGCGTGATGAGCATTTTGCATGAACGCATGGATGTGCCGGTGCGTCTTGCCGAGGACCTGGCGGCTCTTGTCGGGAAAGCGGAGCATTTCAAGGCGTAGGGCTGGGCGCGGCGGTTGCATTGCTATCGCCTGCGATAGTAGGCGTCCCATGCCAGCTTAATGTGGAAGAACAGCCATTCGCGGCGGCGGCCGTAAGCCGGGCTTGGGCGACCAGGGCATTCGTTGAGGTGGGTTTCACGCTGGAATTTCACAAACCAGGCAGGCGGATGATTTCGGCTTACCGTTCGAACGGCTCACCGAGGGAGGCGACGCCGTTGAGCTTCAGCAGGCGGCGATCTGCCGAGATGATGCCGAGGACGATGATCGTCACGAGATAGGGCAGGCATGCCAGCAGTTGCGAGGAAACGGCAAGTCCGCTTGCCTGGGCGGCAAGCCCCATCAGCGATACCGCGCCAAAAAGGCAGGCACCTAGGAAAATCCTCGATGTCAGCCAGGTTCCAAAGACAACGAGAGCAATGGCAATCCAGCCACGGCCGGCGATCATGCCGTCGGCCCAGAGTGGTGTGTAGATCGTTGCGGCGTAGGCGCCGGCAAAGCCTGCCATCATGCCGCCGAATGCAACCGCGGCGAAACGGATCGCGATGATGGGATAGCCGATGGCATGGGCGGCTTTCGGATTTTCGCCGACGGCGCGAAGGATGAGGCCGATCTTGCCGTAGGCAAACAGCGCCCATATGCCAAAGGTCACGGCAAGGGAGATCCAGACGACGATATCCTGATTGAAAAGGCCCCCAATGACGGGAATGTCTGAAAGCCCGGGGATCGCGATCTTCGGCAGCGTGGTGACGGTCAGGCTTTCATAGCTCTTGCCGAACAGCGCCGAGAGGCCCTGACCGAGAATCCCGAGCGCAAGGCCGGCTGCGACCTGGTTCGCGTTGAAGCCCAGAGTGATGCCGGCAAAAATCATGGAGAGGAGAGCGCTTCCGAGACCGGCCGCAAGGAAAGCGAGGAAATGGCCGCCGCCGTGATAAACGACAATGAAGGCGATCACGGCGCCAAGCGCCATCAACCCTTCGACGCCGAGATTGAGGACGCCGGCGCGTTCCACAACGAGCTCACCTAAAGCTGCCAGCAGAAACGGCGTTGCGGCTGCCAGCATGCCCGCGAGAATGAACTCCGCAGCACTCATGATGCACTCCGGGCGGAAATGGGACGCCATATGATGCGATAGCGCACGAAAGCCATGGCGATGAGATAGATGAGGAGCAGGCTGCCCTGGAATACGCGGACGGCGGCGATGGGCAGATTGGCGGAGACCATGGCATTGTCGCCGCCAATATAGAGGGCCGCCATGATGATCGAAGAAATAACGATGCCGATCGGGTTGAGACCGCCAAGATAGGCAACGATGATGGCCGCGTAGCCATATCCCGTCGAAATGGAACGCTGCAGCTGGCCAAGCGGTCCGGCAACTTCGGCGGCACCGGCAAGGCCGGCCGCCGCGCCGCCGATGACCAGCGAGAGCCAGATTGCCCAGCTCTCCTTGAAGCCGGCATAGCTTGCAGCCCGGGGAGCCAGTCCGCCGACCTGCAATTTGTATCCGGCAAAGCTTTTCTGCATGAAGATCCATGCCGCGATCGATAGGCCGGCGGCGAGGATGAGCGAAACATTGACGCGCGTTCCTTCGAACAGGATTGGCACCATGGCATCGTACTGGAACATGACCGACTGCGGGAAATTGAAGCCGTTCGGATCTTTCCACGGGCCGAGAAGCAGATAATTGAGCAATTGCGCGGCGACGAAGCTCAGCATCAGCGAGACAAGGATTTCATTGGCATTGAGCCTGACGCGCCAAAACGCGGTCAGAGACGCCCATAGCGCGCCGCCAATGGTGCCGAGGAGGAGCATCGTCGGCCAGATCCATTGGCCCGTCGCCTGCGGCATCCAGATGGGTATGGCAGAGGCGAAGATCGCACCGAGAATGAATTGGCCCTCGGCCCCGATGTTGAAGACCTTCGCCCGAAAGCCGATCGCCAGGCCCTGTGCGATCAGAAGCAGGGGGCCGGTCTTCAGCAACACTTCTGAGAAAGAGGCCCAGGAGAAGAACGGCTCGATCAGCATGGCATAGATCACCGCTGCCGGATCCCTGCCCATGGCGACATAGAGGCTCAGATTGAGAGCGATGGTGACAACGAGGGCGATCGGCGGCGCGAGCAGCTTCGCGGTGAACGAGGCTCGTTCCCGGCGGACCAGGGTGGGCAGGGCGGCGGAGAAGGGGCTGCTCATGCGGATAGCTTCTCCCGTTGGGGCTGTGCGCCAATCATGTATCGACCGATCTCTTCCGGTTGGGTGTCGCGTGTGACGAGCGGCGGGCTCAGCGTGCCGTGGTACAGAACCTGGATGAAATCGCTGAGCTCGAACAATTCCTCGAGCTCTTCCGATATGATGAGAATGGCCATGCCTTGATTGCGCAGCTCGATCAGCCGCTTGCGAATGGCCGACGCCGCGCCGACATCGACGCCCCAGGTTGGCTGGGCAAGAAAGAGCAGTTTCGGCGCCAGCATGATTTCGCGTCCGACGATGAACTTCTGCAGGTTTCCCCCGGAAAGCGAGCCGGCTTCCGCATCCGGGCCGCGCGTGCGCACGTCATAGTCCCGGATGCACTCAGTTGCGAAGGCGGTGGCCTCGGCGCTGTCGAGGAGACCATGTCGCACAAGCTTCAAGGGATGCGCCGTCAGCAGGCCATTGAGCGTCAATGACATTTCAGGGACTGCGCCGTGGCCGAGCCGGTCTTCCGGGACGAAGGCAAAGCCCAGCTTTCGGCGGCTGGCAGCATCGAGGCTGCCCACATCCCGCCCCATCATGAAGATCTGGTCGCGCTTGTCCCGGGGCAGGGTCGTTTCCCCTGAAATCAGCGCGGCAAGTTCCTTTTGTCCATTCCCGGAAATACCGGCAATACCGAGAATCTCGCCGCTGCGCACGCTCAGGCTGATGGTTGAGAGCGGCGCTGCGAAAGGATCGTCCGGCCGGTAATCGAGACCAATGATCTCCAGGCGCTTTTCGCCCTCGGCCAAAGGCAATGCGGGTATCGGCTCCGGCATGTCGCGGCCGATCATCATGCGGGCGAGATCATGGGCGTCATGCTGGCGCGGATCCACATGTCCGGTCACGCGTCCGCCGCGCAGGATGGTCGCACGGTCGCACAATGACTGGATCTCCTCCAGCTTGTGCGAGATGAAGAGGATCGACACGCCGCCGTCGCGCAGCCGGCGCAGCGTGTCGAACAGCTTTTCGACGGCCTGCGGCGGCAGGACCGATGTCGGCTCGTCGAGGATCAGCAGTTTCGGATCGGTCATCAAGCACCGGATGATCTCCACCCGCTGCCGCTCGCCGACAGACAGTTCATGCACATGCGCCAGCGGATCGACTTCAAGTCCGAACTCATCACCCAACTTGCGGATGCGCTGCGCAAGTTCGGCCCTTCGGCCTGATACGATGAGGCGAATGTTTTCGACCACCGTCAGGCTCTCGAACAGCGAGAAGTGCTGAAAGACCATCCCGATGCCGGTACGCCTCGCCTCGGCCGGAGAGGCGAGGCTGAGGGGTTGTCCATGCCAGGCGACGGTCCCGTCGTCCGGTTGTTCGACGCCGTAGATCAGCTTCATCAGGGTCGATTTGCCGGCTCCGTTTTCTCCGAGGATGGCATGGATCGAGCCGGGAGCTACGTCCAGATCGATATGCTGGTTGGCATGGACCTGGCCGTAGCTTTTGGAGATGCCGCGCAGCGACAGCAGCGGGATGGTCATGATGGACTTACTTCGGCAAAGGCGTCTTCACACCTTTGACATGCCAGTCCATCGCGACGATCTGGGCATCCGCCAATGTCGCGCCGGTCGCCGCGCCTTCGCTGCCATCGGCCTTGGTGATCGGGCCGGTGAACGGCGAAAAGCCGCCGCTTGCGATCCTCGCTTCGACTTGCTTGATCTTCGCCATGGTGTCGGCCGGGATCGCCGGGCTCCAGTCGACGACTTCGACGACCTTGTCGGCGACGCCGAGGAAGGCGTTGGCGCCTTTGAAGGTGCTGGCGAGATGGGCGTCGACCGATGCCTTGAAGAAGGGCGACCAATCGGTGGAGATGCAGCCGAGATAGGTCTTCGGCGCATATTTCTTCATCGAGGAATTCAGGTTGAAGGCATAAACGCCGGCTGCCTCGCAGGCGGAAATGACCGAGGGCGTATCCTGGGCGTTCGAAAAGATCACGTCGCAACCCTGCGAGATCAATGCCTTGGCTGCCTCCTGCTCCTTGGCCGGATCGAACCAGGAATTGACCCAGACGACCGATACCTCGATGTCGGGCCTCACGGCCTGGGCTCCGAGCGTGAAGGCGTTGATGGAGGTGATCAGTTCGGGAATGGCAAAGGCGGAGACCGAACCGAGCTTGCCCGTCTTGGAGACTGCGGCCGCCGCCATGCCGAGCAGGTAGGTCCCCTGAAAATACTTGGCGGCAAAGGGCGAGAAATTCGGCGCGACCTGGAAGCCGGAGGCATGCAGGACGGTGACCTTGGGGTTGCGGCGGGCGATCTGAAGCGCGCCGTTCTGATAGCCGAATGAGCCGGCGATCAGGAAATGGTTTCCGTCGGCGACCGTCTTGTTCATGATGCGGTCGGCATCCGGACCTTCGGCGATGTTCTCGATCACCGTTACCTTGACCTTGTCGCCATAGGCGGCCTTGATCGGATCAAGGCCGGCAGCGAGCGCATGCCCCCAGCCGACATCGCCGATCGGCGAGGGCACGACGAGCGTGATGCCGAGCGGTTCGTTTGCGGCAAAGGCGGCACGGCCGGCAAAGGCCGTCGCGAGGCCTGCGACAGCCGCGCTCTTCATCAATGTTCTGCGGGTCAGATTGTTCTGCATCCCAGTTCCCCTTTTTGGTTTTTCAGAATTCTACTGTTGCAAGCGTCGCCTCGGCCGCCGCAAACAGCGCGGCCTCGTCCAGTCCGGTGAATTCACCGCCTTGCCAGACGATGCGTCCATTGATCATGGTCATATCCGTCGGCATGCCGATCCCGACCTTGGCAATCAGGCTCAGCGGGTCATGCCGCGTCCCGACATAGTCCATCCGCCGCGTATCGATTGCGAAGAGGTCGGCAGCCATCCCCGGGGCAAGGCGCCCGATATCCGTGCGCCCCAGCAGGCTCGCGCCCCCGCTTGTCGCGTACTGGAGAAAGTCAATCGGGGCGGGAACGGCGTGCTGACGCGTTGAGGCGGTCAGGCACTGCAGCATGTAGGCGGAATGGATGCAATGCATGAGATTCGAGTTGTCGTTCGATGCGGCTCCGTCACAGCCAAGGCCGATACGCAGTCCGAAGGCCTGCATCGCCGGAATGTCGGTTACTTCGGCGCCGACCAGGTAAACCGGCTCGGGGCAATGGGAGACGCCCGTGCCGTTCGCCGCCATCTTGCGCAACTCGTCATGCGTCAGTTCCCAGCAATGGGCATAGAACGTGTCGGGGCCTGCAAAACCCAATTCGGCGCAATAGTCGACCGTGCGCATTCCGTGCCGCGCCTCGATGACGGGGCTTTCACCTTCGCCGACATGCGTGTGCAGCTGCACGCTGCGATCCCGCGCCAGCGCGACCGACTCGACGAAGGTTTCGCGATAGCAATTGACGGGCTGGCAGGGGGCGACCACCACCTGGCGCATGCTGAAGGGGTCGGCATCGTGATAGCTGTCGATCAGCCGCGCGCAATCGGCGATGAATTCATCCGTGGTTTCGAGCATGGCATCAGGGATCGTCGACCCCTCGGATTTCGGCAGGGTATTGCCGCCGCGGCCGGCGTGAAAGCGCATGCCAAGAAGGTCGGCCGCCTCGAACTGGCGATCGATCAGGCGCTTTCCCGCAGGGCGGGGAAAGCAATATTGATGGTCGAATGCCGTGGTGCATCCATGCTTGATCATCTCGGCCATTGCGGTGACCGAGGAATGATAGAAGCAGTCCTCCGTCAGTCGCGAGAAGATCGGATAGATCCGGTCGAGCCATTCGATGACGGAAAGCTTCGTCCAGTCGAGATCGGCGCGATTGCGCACGAAGCACTGAAAGAAGTGGTGATGGGTGTTGACGAGCCCCGGATAGACGAACCAGCCGGAAGCGTCCTGGACAATGGTGCCCTCAGGCAATGCGTTCTGCGGGAGGTTCTCGCCGATCGCCTGGATCGCCGGACCCTTGGTGAGCAGGTCGACGTTGCGGCGCACGCGCGGCCCATTGCCCCCATCGACGATGACAGCCGCGCAGTTTTTCAGGAGATAACCCGTCATTCCATCATTTCTCCCCTGCCGGATGCGGATCGGGTTTCAGCTCGTGCAGGCGGTGAATGCCGGGCATTTCGATGAAACCGTTCAGGCTGCGGATGGCGCGCATCCAGAGCCGGATCAAGGGATAGGGATCGAGCGAGATGCCGCCGTCGGGTGCAAGCGCCACATAGGGGAAGCAGGCAATGTCCGCGATCGTCGGCTGGCTTGCCGCAAGGAACTGCATGCCGCGCTCGCCCTGTTCGAAGAGGCCTGCTTCCAGCTCGCGTAGGGCCGCAATCCCCTGAGCCTGCAATGCCTTGATATCTCCCGGTCGCAGGAGCATCTCGTGGAGCCGCGCGCCGCCAAGGTTCGCCGTCAGGCGATGCGAAAAGGAGAGCCATTGCTGCACGCGCGCCGTCTCCCGCGGCGAACCCTGTCCCAGCCATTCCGGCGCACCATTGGCGGCGAGATAGGCAAGCATTGCCGAGGATTCGGTGAGGACGAGATCATCGTCCTCGAGGATCGGGATAGATCCCGCCGGATTGAGCGCCAGAAGCTCCGGGCCGCGATGCTCCGCGCCGGGATGAAAATCGACTGACCGGATTTCGAGCTTGATGCCCAGGATTGCGGCCATCAGCCGTACCTTGTAGCAGCTCGGCGATAAAATATAGTCATAGAGTTTCATTGTGCGACCAACTGTGCGCCGTAGGTATAGTTGTGGCGCTTGAGCCATCGCCGGTAGGCGACCGAGGTAAGGTCGGCCCTTGTCGGAATTTCCATGCCGGGATCAAGCGGAAGAAGCGTAGGGATCTGGTTTTCGAGGATCGAGCGATCCTGCAGGAAAATCATCTGCTGAAAATGGATGAGATCGGTCATCGGCGTATCGTCGTCGAAGAGAGCCATCCACGGCCATACGTCACAAAGGTCCTCGGCAAGAGGCTGAACGAACAAGGTAATAACGTCCCATTCGCTTGGTCGCGGAGGACAGGTCTTATAGAGCACCGAACAGGTCGGTGCCGGCACGCGGTACATGTATTCGGTCGTAATGCCGCCGGCCGCCGATTTCGCAGCCTGCGGCTGGTAGAATTTGACTTGCGTTGCCCAGACTTCATCCTCGTTCTCGCGGATCTCGACCTTGTAATTTTCGACCTCCGTATTCGGTTCCGCGCCGAGGATGTCGGTGTGGACGAAGGGAAAATGCGCGATGTCGAGAAAGTTCTCGACGGCGCGAAGCGGCGAGCAGCGTACGCGGACGACGCCGACATCGACGAAACGACGGCCTGGCTGATCGGCCTCCGGAATGGCGAAAAGCTCCTTGTCCGGTTTTCCGAGGGAAGACCAGACATGGCCATACCGGACGCGGACCGGAAGGGGTCGTCCATTGTCCGTCACCACCCGCGCATTCCCCTCGCGATCGCGCGCGACTTCGATCGCCTCGCCCATCAGACGGGTCTTGCTTCCCTTTTCGCTGAGCTGGCTGAAGAGGCCGACCGGATACCATTCGTCGATCATCGCGCCGCCTTTCATTCTGCACTCTCCCTTTGGTGCTCTTCCGCCCGGCGGCGGAGGGATTCGGCAATGCGGGAAGCCGTCAGGCGGTCTGCCGGGCTACGGTCCGGTTCGATCATGAGATGAACGAGCGTACGCTTGTCCTGGGGTGCCAGCAGCAGCCCGATCCACGGGAGTTCAGGTAGATGTATCAGCCCGTTCGTATCGATCTTTGCTCCTGCCGCGTCCTCGATTGCCGCAATGTCCGCTTCCACGGTTAACGAGCGTAGCGGTATCAGTTCCTCGAGCTGCGGAGGTTGCGTTTCCGGTTGTCCGGCAGCTACCCATAAAATGCCGCTCGATTCTTCGACCCGCTGGATAGCGACACGAATGGTTTCGGGAGGGACCAGATTGGGATGCGCCGGAATGCGGATGCATCCGCCCGATGGGGAATAGCTCCATCCGTGATAGATGCAGGACAGCGCCTCGCCACGGACGAAACCATGCGACAAGCGCATTCCGCGATGCGGACAGCGATCCGAAGATGCGGTTGCGCGGCCTGACTGACTGCGCCACAGGGCAATTGAGCCGGCCGGCGTCCAGGCCGGTATGACGGTTCCTGGTGGTAGATCAGAGGAAAGCGCGACTGGCGCCCAGGACCCGGCCCCATCAAATGGCATAGCCTTAACTCTCTTAATTTCACCAACGGTTTAGCACCGCTGGCCATAGGCAGGCGCCGATCCCCGCATCCCCTCAGCCTTTAAAAGCTTGCATAAATAATTCGCATTGGCAACATTGATTAAATAAAAGGCAGTAGATCAGGAATTCCTAAGATTCGCTGATTCTTGGCCATCCATGACCCTGCGCTGGATCTCCTCCACCCAGACATCGATCGGACCGAGCGAGCAGCCCATTTCCAGCATGTCGATCAATTCAACGGGGCCGGCGACCTCAAGCTCGATCCTGTCAGCGCCAGAATGAAAGAATGTTTGGGAAAGTCCGAGCTTATTGGCGTGGCGCTGAATCCACGGGACGAATGAGGTCGCGCTGACGTCGCCCAGGATCGTCATGCGTTCTCGAACCTCATGCTGCCGCGCTTGCATCCGCAAATGCCCCTTGTTTCCAAATTGGTCTGATTTGAAAGCCGTCTAATGAAAGTCTGAGAGCTTTGAAATAGTCGATAAGACCCATTCTTCGATGTTGCCGGCTTTCAAGTCAAATCCCAGGCTCGATGTTCAGCCAATGGGCCTTGTCCAGCTCCTTGCAATTGGACAATTGCGCGATGACGCGGTCGGCCATTGCGGCGCATCGCGCGCCGTCGAACGGGAAGAGCAAAGAGAATGTTCCCGCCAATTTTTTTTCGATGGCAACCCGCATCATTTTACGGGCGCGATGCAGCCTCGTCTTGGCGGTTCCCGGTTTGATGCCGAGATGCGACGCGGCCTCCTCGGTGCTCATCCCCTCGACGTCCCGCAGCACGAAGATCGCGCGGAATTCATCGGGTAGCCCGTCGATTGCGTGTTCGAGGAAACGGCGAGTCTCGCTGCGGGAAAACTCGGTTTCGGGGTCTGCGGCCGCGAGCGAGGTGGGAAATTGCAGCACCGCGCCGCGTCCTGATCCTGCCGTCATGTCGACTTCCTCCAGTCCGACGCTTGGCTGGCGGCGCCGGACGCGTCCGAGCGCCTCGTTGAGCGCGATCCGTGTGAGCCAGGTTGAAAGCTGCGCCTCGCCGCGGAATGAGACGAGATGGATGAAGGCATGCACATAAGTCGCCTGGACCACGTCCTCCGCCTCCGCGTCGTTGCGGACGATGGCGCGGGCCGACCGAAACAGGCGACGATTATGCCGCTGCACCAGGGTGCGTATGGCCATTTCGTCGCCCGTCCTGGCGTGAACGACCAGGTCGGCGTCGGATAGCGACGTCATGTCCGCGCTGCGCCGTGACGCCGGGATGGGAATGCCAACCATGATCGCTCCAACCTACCTGTGCGGCCGTTGCCCAGCCTATGGCTCGATATCAAGCGTACCGGTCATCACCGGGTGAAAGCGGCAATAGAAATCCACTTTTCCCGCCTGTTTGACCGTGATGTTTCGCTCCGATTTCGGCGGAAGATCGACATCGAAACTCTTGTCGCGTGCAGTCGCTGTATGGTGGAATATATCATCATTGCGCCAAGTGATCACGTCGCCGGCGTGCAATGTCGGCACCGCGCCGAATTGCATCTTGGCGATGATGATTTCGCGATTGGCAGCCGCCGCGCTCGCGGGACCTCCAATCGCGAACCAGGCAAATGCCAGTGCCGCAAGAATGCGGAAGAGGGCGCGCATGGCGGGCCTACTTAATCATCGATGCAAGGTGCTCGGCGTGCATCTGGTGCTCCTTGAAGAGCGCCAGGCCCGTCTGCAGCAGCGATTTCAGTTCGGCATTCTGAGCCGATGGAATCAGTAGCGTCTCAAGCGCACCATTCACCTGCTTATGATATGCCACTTCGTTATCGGCATAGGCCTTGTCGAAGGCTGCGCCATGAAGCTTGGCGAGCTTTGCCAATTCTGCCTTGGCGGCAGAGGTCAGCGACTTGCTGGTGTCGTTGTCTTCGGGCTTGACCTTCAGCTTCTTGAGCAGGGCGAGCGCCTGTTCGTTCACGGCCGTGTGGTCGCGCTGCATGGTCTTGGCGAAGTCTCGAACCTCTGCGTTCTTGCTCATTTTCAAAGCCTGCTTGGCCGCGGCAATGTCGATCTCGCCGGCCGTATAGGCGATATGGGCGATCTGCGGATCGGTCGGCTTGTCGGCGGCGTATGATGCAGTCGCAAGCGACAGCGCCATCGCCGTTGCCGTGAGAAGTCCCTTGAACATATCGGTCTCCTATTCTCCAGAGAAAATTCCGGACGCCTCCGGCATCCGAAACAGCCATTGGATGCGGTTTCCGTCAAAAGGTTCCCGAAAATCTTTTTTTGATCGCCAGGCGCCGGCCGACGACGGTGTCGGTCGGTGACCGCGCCATCTGCGCATCCCTGAGCCTGTAACAGAAGGCGGGATTTTCAGCTTTACGTCAGTTCCTAAGGTTATTTGCTAAAAAGTGACACGTTGCGGCTGTATGCGCATAGCGTCAGACTTGGAGAGTTGATTTTGAATCTTGTTCTTAGGCGCTCGTCTTCTCCAGCGCCTGTCCATGGATATGGACCCAACAGCCTCACCTATCGCCGCGATATCGACGGCCTGCGAGCTCTAGCGATCCTTCCGGTCGTCCTCTATCACGCGGGCATTCCCGGGTTCAGTGGCGGTTTTGTTGGCGTCGACGTATTTTTCGTCATCTCGGGCTTCCTGATGGCGTCGCTGATTTCGAACGAGATCGCTGGAGGCGAATTCAGTCTGGTGCGGTTCTATGAGCGCCGCATCCGTCGGATTTTCCCCGCGCTGTTTGCGGTCCTGGCTGCCTCTTTCATAGCGGCGTGGTGGCTGCTGATGCCGGCCGAGTTCGCCTATTTCGCGCGCAGCCTGAAGGCGGCGGCCCTCTTCACATCGAATATCCAGTTCGAGAAGGAAAGCGGTTACTTCGACATCGGCGCGCAGATGAAGCCGCTGCTGCACACCTGGTCGCTCGCCGTCGAAGAGCAGTTTTACATTCTTTTCCCGCTGCTGCTGATCGTCGTCACCCGGTTTGCCCGGCGGCATGCCACGCTGATTTTGGCGGGATTGCTGGTCGTTTCCTTTGCGGCGAGCGCTTGGACGTTGTTCCACTCTCAGGCTGAGGCATTCTATCTGCTTCAGTTTCGCGCTTGGGAGCTCCTTCTTGGAGCGCTGCTGGCCCTCGGTGTCCTACCGATGCCGAAACGGCCCGAGATGCGGGCGGGATTGGCCGCTGCGGGCGTCCTTTTCATCGCCATTGCCATATTCGGCTTCAGCGACAAGACCCTGTTTCCCGGTCCGGCGGCACTGCTACCCTGTCTTGGCGCAGCGCTCATCATCCATGCGCGCGACGAATGGGGACCGGCGAGCCGCCTTCTGCGATCCAAGCCGATGGTCTTTGTAGGGCTGATCTCCTATTCCCTTTATCTGTGGCACTGGCCGATCATCGTTTTCAGCCGCGAGATGACCGGACGGGAGCTTTCCCTGCCGCAAGGTGGTATGATCGTTGCGGCGTCGCTTGCCGCCGCCATCATCTCATGGCGCTTCATCGAACAGCCGTTTCGCGGGCGCGGCAGCCTTGTGAAGCGCGTGCCGCTCCTTGCCGGAGCGGTGACGGTCGTCATCGCTGCTGCCGGGGTCGGAGACTATGTCGCGCATCATGGCGGCCTGCCGGATCGGCTGTCGGCGGATGTGCGGAAGGTCTATGCTTCCACCTATGATCAGAGCCGTTTCAGCCTGCCGCCGTGTTTCGCCGATTCCGATACGACAGGCCCGTCCGAGGCAGATATCCGTGCTGGCAAGCTTTGTCCGCTTGGCCCAGAAGGCAAGCCGTCCTTTCTTGTATGGGGGGACTCCCATTCCGGGGCCATGGCTCCAGCCATCGATGCCGCAGCGACCCAAGTCGGTATCACCGGCCTGTTCGCGGGGCATGCGTCGTGTCCGCCGTTGCCGGGAGTTCAGCTCTCGGCGCGCGGCGATACCGAGCGCTGCGGCAAGTTCAATGGGGCGGTGCGTGACCTGATTGTGTCGCAACACGTTCCGCTGGTCTTCCTGGTCGCCTATTGGCCCAAATATGTTCATGACGCCGAAATGCCGAACGAGGGTCCTTATTTCGATCCATCGGTGCTGCCGCCGCTGAAGGATCGATCCGCTTCGATCGTTCAAACGCTGGATGATCTCCTGGCTGATTTGACCAGGCAGGGAACCAGGGTCGTGCTGATTTCGGATGTTCCCGAGATGGGGCGCTATATGCCGGAGGCTGTCGCCAAGGCGATGATACAAGGCACATCGACGGATCTCGCGCCGCCATTGCAGTATATCGAGAAACGGCAGGCGCTCCCGCACACGATCCTGAGCCGTCTTGCCGCAAAATACGGCGCGACGATCATCGATCCGCTGCCTTCCATCTGCAGCAACGGCCGTTGCGATGCCGTTCGGAGCGGCCTGCCACTATATAAGGACGCCGACCACCTTGCAGCGACTTTCGCAACGACCCTAAGTCCGCTCTACGTTCCAGCTCTGTCCGAGCTTCGCCGATCGGTTTTGGGGGCTTCTGACTTCATTGATTGACCTGACTGAGCGGCGGGCGGATTTCTACGGCTGGGCGGTTTGGTGCTCGTTGCGTGCAGCACTCCACACCTCGCGTGCGGCATCGGCATTCATCGCGGCGATCGCCAGCCCGATGATGAGGTCAGGCCAGGCGGAACGCCAGACAAAGGCGGTCACAAGGCCTGCGGCAATGATGGCGATGTTTGCAAGAGCATCATTGCGGGCGGACAGAAACGCCGCGCGCGTCAGGCTGCCGCCATGGTGACGGTAGCGGGTGAGCATCACCGCGCAGGAAAGATTGACGACGAGCGCGCCCAGGCCCGTCAATGTCAGCGGCAGCGGATCGGGTGCGACGGGGGTCATGAACTTCTGCCAGGCAGTCCACACAGTAGCGAGCCCCGGAACCAGCAATATGCCGGCAAGCGCCATGCCGAGGCGGGCACGATTGCGGACGCTCCAGCCGAGCGCGATGGCGATCAGCAGATTGACGGAGGCGTCTTCGAGAAAGTCGACACTGTCGGCCAATAGAGAGACTGAGCCGATCGACAGTGCCACCAGGAATTCGACGCCGAAATAGCCGAGATTGAGAAGTGCCACACAGATGACGGTGCGCTTCAGGCCTTCTCCCATAAGCGAGATCATCATCGGTCCTTCGTCTCCGTGGGCTTGGCGGTATTGTTTCTATCCGTCTTCAACCATCGGCCTCGACGGAAGTAAAGGGTCGAAAGAATCCAGTCGGCTGCAGGATCGAACTGGCGATATTGGCAACGATCTGGCCCGGCGCCTCGCTCTTTGCCCTAGCCTCCTTCCAGGCCGGATCAGCCAGGAATTCCGCCCATTTCCGCTCGCGCTCCTCCAGCGATTGCCATTCGAGGAAATAGATGAGGTCGTAGCTGGAAGGCCCGATCATCGTCGTCCAGAAACCGAGGGGGCGGATGCCGAGCCGGTCCCAGATCGCCAGCGTCGCCGTTTCGAAACGCTCCTGCAGTGCTGGCAGCTTGCCGGGCAAGCAAGTATAGATGCGCATTTCATGGATCATGGAAAATCCTCCTCGAGTGAGTTCAGAACAGGCCGAGCCTGTCCCTGAGAGCCCGATTTAAAAGTAGTTGAGCGATAGCAGCAGGTTGTGATCCCCTTTTGGTGCTGAATCAAAATGGGTTTTCGATGACCTGACTGCTATTGCTCGATTTGAGCATAACCGAGACGCGCTTCGTTTTTCAAGTGATTTGACGGACCGGGAACGGGCGTTGATCGATCCTCTGATCCCACCGGCATACAGTGGTGGGCGACCGAGGACAACGAATATGCGCTCGGTCGTGGAGCCGGACCGGCGCCTTGAGGGACCCGACAGCCCGAAGGCGATAAGGACCGCCTTCAGGCCGAATTCTTGATCAGCGTCCTCGCAGAGCGGAGATACGGAACGCCGGTTCGCGTGCGTTTACTAGCGAACCTTCCATCCGGCGAGCGCTTCAGAATGCTGGAAACCCGGACCTGCGTCCGCGACATCTTCGAGGTGAAGCGCAAAAGCTGATGCTCCCGGATCGCCCAATTCCGCGCGGAGTTGCATGGTCGGGATGTGATAATCCCCGCCATTTTGACGCCGGTAAGGAATAGGACGCGTCGTCTCAAGGGTTCGCAGCCGGTCGCGCAGACTTTCGGCGGCGGCTTCAAAGAGCGTTTCGTTGAAGCGATCGGTGCTGTAGGTCACGAAGGGCGGCAGCACGTCGTAGCCCGGATAGTAAAGGATGCCGTGGTTGATCGGGAATAGCAGGTCATCGATGGCGCCGTTGATACCGCGCGGCGAATAATGTTCCTCCCAGCCGCCTGCGGTCACCATCAACATGGCACGTTTGCCGACCAGGGTTCCTTCGCCATAGCGATCACCCCAACGCTTGTCGCTGTGTTCGCCGACGCCATAGGCGAAGCCGTAGGCGAACACGCGATCGACCCAGCCTTTCAAGATGGCGGGCATCGTGAACCACCAGAGTGGAAACTGCAGGATTAATGCGTCGGCCCAGAGAAGCTTCTCGATCTCTGCCTTGACATCGTTCGTCAGCGTGTCGCCGTCGAAAGCATGTTTGGAGGCCGCGACGGGCAGAAGCCGTTCGTCGGGGGCCAAAGAAGGAAAGTCGGCGCGATCGACTTCGGATTTCCACCGCATGGCATAGAGGTTGGAAACCTGAACCGTATGTCCGGCTGCTTCCAGTTCCCGGATGGCGACATCGCGGAGTGATGCCGAAAGGGATTTCGGTTCGGGGTGGGCGAAGACGATGAGCACATTCATGACGAGCACCTGCTTGTTGGCGATAGCTTCACCCAAGATAGACCATGCCCGACCGATGCGTTATATGGAGCATATGGATAACATAATGCCGAATAATGGATAGATCAGACATCACGCTCGAACGGATCCGCACCTTTGTTCGCGTCGCCGAGCGCGGGAACCTGTCGGTTGTGGCACGCGAGCTGAATGTCGGCCAGTCGAGCATCACGCGGCATGTGCGCGAGCTTGAGGAAGCCCTAGGCGTGGTATTGCTGAGCCGCACGACCCGCCGCGTCACGCTCACCGAGGAGGGCAGCCGCTACTATGCCGATGTCGTCCAAATCCTGCGTCTTGTGGAACAGGCGACCGATGAGGCGCGAAGCGCGCGGGGCGCCCATGCCGGCACGGTTCGCCTCTCTTGCACGGCGGCGCTCGGCGTCCGGCACGTCAGCCGGTTGATCTTCGCCTTCCAGGACCGCCATCCCGACATCGCGGTCGATCTCAGCCTGACGGACGAGCGCGTCGATCTCGTCCGCGACGGGGTGGATATTGCGCTGCGCCTTGGCCCGCTCGCCGATAGTTCCATGAAGCTGCGAGCAATCGGCCAGAGCCGGCGTGTTCTCGTCGCTTCCCCCGCTTATCTGGCAAGACATGGCCGGCCGACGACGCCCGAGGAACTCAAGGGTCATGAGGGCGTCCGCATGTCGAACGTTGCCGGGAGCGAAGATCTCGTGCTCGAACGGGCGGGGGATAAACGGTACATCGTGCCGTTCGGCGGGCGGCTCCGGGTCGATCACGGGCTTGCCGCGCGCGAAGCCTTTGCGGCAGCTCGCGGCTTTGGTCCGGCCCATATCTGGCTGGTGGACGACCTCCTCGCGGACGGTCGCCTCGAAACAATCCTGCCTGACTACACGCCACCGGCCGTGCCGTTGAACATGCTTATTGCGCCTGAACGGACCAGTATCGCGCGCGTCAGGCTGCTGGTGGAATTTCTGGCTGAACAGCTACAGTGCATTCCTGGAATAATGCGGTCGCGGGCGGAGAATTAGGCCGCCCATTCTGACAACGGATCAGGTGCGTTTTGCTGATTCCCGGCTGACAACCATGGCGGAACCCATGGGTGAAAATTCTTGATTTACGATCAGCTTCGGTAATTCACCAATTAGGTACATGATGATGTGCCTTGCGCCATGATGCTGCCCCTATAGTAGAATAGTTCCAATTTCCCGGTAACTTTCGGAGGAAAACCCGTGCGTTACCTAGTGATACGGTGCTGGTTGTGGTGATCATGATTGGATTGATCGCAGCATAGCGACAATTTGACTGGAGGCTGGCTAGTGAAAATCTCTACACGTTCTTCCCGATTTATTTTACATCAAGAATGTGATAGCAGACATATAGTAGTCCTGTGAGAATGATAATGGCCGAATTCAATTTTAGCGAGCCACCGAGAGGAAACGGCTCTGAGGACATTTCGAACGAATGCCAACGCCAATTGCAGCCTATCGTTAGTGAAATTGTCCGGGCCGCGGTTGCTGCTGGATGGAACGAAAAAGATGTCCTTCTGGCGATGGCGGACGTTGCGTGGGATATGTACGAAAAGCGCCGGCGCGACCTTCGGTCGCCGCAATAGTCCGACAGCAGTTTTCTACTTCCGCGCGAAATAAAATATAGGCTGAGAACAGCCATCTGTTGAATTGTGTCGGATCCATTCGATCCAACTAATAAATAATGCGCTCTAGCGCCTTATTCTTTCTTTACCATGTGAATATTTCCCCTTCAAAACTCGGTAATTTATACTATTTAATTCCGCGCTATAGGTGATTTGCGACGGCGTTGAGCAGGCAGGTTGGGAAATTGAGATTTCAATCAAGGATTGTTATCTTGACTGTTTGCTCGCGCTCATAAAATTGGTTGGGGCGGGCGATGCATAATGAAAGTTGCGGGTGAAGCCCGCGAGCGGGCCGATCGATACGTATTCGACATAATTCCTGAAAGCGCGGGGCCGAGAAAGGCCTCCATGCGGGGGAGCGTCATAAGCTCCGTTCGCAATCCCGGATCGCAGACCTTCCTTGCCAGGGAGCATGCGGTGGGAATCGTGTTGGCCCCTATGCGTGGCTTGCGAGCCTCTCTCGGCAGCGACCGGATCACGCAGTATGATGCGCCGGTTGGCTGTCTCGTGGTCAATCCCGCCGGTGTGGATAGTACCCTCGCCTGGCAGGAAACCAGGACAAATCTTGTCGTCGCCATTCCTCCGGATGTTCTGTCCGAACTGGCGCTTCAGGAGTTCGATCTTGGCAATGTAGAACTTCAGCCTCCTGCTTTCGGCACCGTCGATCCAGTAGCCCTCGGCATAGCGCAGAGGATTTCCGTCGAGTTAACTGGGAAAGCAACTCCGAATGAACTCTATGTGGATTCATTGGTTACGTTATTCAGCACACATCTGCTTCGCACCTATACAAGCCGCATGAAACAGCTTCCTTCGTCAAAAGGCGGGCTTTCCGCCAAAAGCGCTCAGCGCGTGCAGGAATATCTCCGCGAACATTTTACCGAGAAGGTACATGTCGCGGAGCTTGCTGCCGTCGCCGGCATTTCGCCCAATCACTTCATCGTGAGGTTTGCCAGGACATTCGGCATGCCGCCGCACCGCTACCTTATAAATCTACGCCTGGACATGGCGGAGCAGCTGCTTGCCGAGGGCGAGATCTCCATTGCGGAAATTGCCTACATGGCCGGATTTTCGGATCAAAGCCATTTGGCGACCACCATGAAGAGATATCGCGGAAAAACGCCGACGGAGCTCCGATTCACGCGGTAAGAGTGGTGGAGCGCAAGTGCTGGAAGTCTCGCTCGGATCCGCCCCGGAAGCCGATTTTTCATTTTAGCAAATGCTCTATCTCTCGGACATACCGAGGGATAGAGGCTGCATGGAGCTGAAAAATTCTTGTCCGGGTATGCATGCCCGGCAATCCCCCGCGTTCATGCCCGACAGCCTGAGGTAAGTGTGGCAAAGCGGCTACACCTGCAACCGGCTAAGCGAAAAACCGTAATTTCCTAAAAAAATTGCGGAATTTTCTAAAATACGATTATGCAAAAATAAGGGCATGGTCACCAATGGTAACTATCCGGTGCGCTATGGACATTCAATTCCCTGAATTTGAAATCTTTGCTCCGAAAGTCGAGGTAGCCTGGACTGCCTTGCAGCAGCGATATGCCAGCCGCCTGACCGGCGCTGAACTTGATTACCTATTTGCCTGCCTTGTCCTTGGTTTGACCTCCCCGGCCTATGGGGAAGGGGAGCCGTCGGTTCATTTCGATATCTGCCGCGCCCTGGTGGCGATGAAGCTCCCGCCCGATCGGGCGGATGCCGCGTTGCATACCGTCCCGGCGCCGACAGAGCCATGGGTCGAAAACCTGCGCGAGCAGCTCGAAAGCCAAAGTGCCAAGATGGGGCAAACACTTCAGGAAATGCGGAATTTTAATGACGACGCGGCCGCAGATGCGGATCCAAGCGTGCTTAGTCGTCCAGCCGACAACGAGGAGAAGGCAGCATGAGGGAATGCGTTGGGGAACATCTGCAGACTAAATCTCGTAGCGGATTTGCTGGAAACTCTGTTTCAGCTGATCGCACCGATCGGTCACTCCGGCGCCGCCTGATGGCTGTACTGCGGATGGCGCACCTGGCGCTCGGCATGAAGCGCAAGCGGCTTGGCTTGGGCGGGCTCGGCGCTGGCGGATTCGCGTCACTCAGGGCGATTCTGGCGCCGGCGGCGGCTTTTGCGATCGTTGTGGCCGCGACCTCGGGCGCGAGCGCTGCAACCGTGACCCTTGGTGGAGCGACCACTGGCGGAGCGGGTTCGCAGGTCGGCATTGGCACCGGCGCTCAAGCGGTCGCCAGCGGCACCGGCGGTTCTCCGATCGCCATCGGCAATAACGCCAACGCTAGCGGAACAGCCCCCGTTGGCTTTACTTTTGAAGCGGTGGCAATCGGCAATGCGGCGGTCGCCACGGGGGCTTGGGCCACAAGCGTCGGTACAACCGCTTCCGCAACGGGAACCGGCGCCAGCGCCTTCGGTACATCCGCCAATGCTTCGGCGAATCAGGCGACAGCGCTCGGAAATGGAGCGACGGCCTCCGCCGTTACATCGACGGCGGTCGGCTACCAAGCCAGTGCGGCGGGACAGTACACAGTGGCTCTCGGTCGTGGCGCGTCGGCCTCAGGCGTCGGCGGTGCGATGGCGCTGGGCGCCGGCACGGTCGCAAGCAATGTCAATTCGATCGCGCTCGGCGTGAACGCCACCGCCAACGCAGCGGGCGCCAGCGCCTTGGGCACTTTCTCCAGTGCCACGGGAGGGAATTCCACGGCGGTGGGCGTCAGCTCCGGTGCTACCGCAAGCTTTGCATTTGCCGGTGGGTGGGGTTCCGTTGCCAGTGGGGACAGTTCCCTTGCCCTCGGCAAGCAGGCCGCTGCATCGGGCATCAACTCGGTCGCCGCCGGCTCCAGCGCCGTTGCGTCGGGAGACTTCGGGGTTGCCTTGGGTAATCAGGCGCAGGCGCTGGCTGCCGGTGGTGCTGTTGCGATAGGTTCGGGCGCAATTGTGGCAAACGGTGCGACCTCCGGCGTCGCGCTCGGCAACAATGCAAACGCCGCCGCCAATTTATCCACCGCAGTCGGCGTCGGCGCGAGTGCCTCTGGGACTGGGGCCGTATCCATGGGGTCCCTCGCAAAGGCTAGCGCCATCAATGCAGTCGCCGTGGGCGCGGGCGCGGTCGCCAACCAGCAAAACACCCTAGCTTTGGGCGAGTCCTCTACTGCCAGTGGTGTGAACAGCACGTCGATCGGCGGCGGATCTGTCTCCAGCGGGCTTCAGGCGGTCGCTTTGGGCATCAACGCGAACGGAGCAGGCGCCAACGCTATTGCAATCGGAACGGCGGCCCAGGCCACCTCTGCCGAAGCGGTCGCCATGGGCAACAACGCGGTGGCGACCGGGGGCAAAGCCGTCTCCATCGGCTCCGGCAACACAGCTTACGGCGATGGTGCGGTCGCCATCGGCGATCCGAGCTATGCGAGCGGCACCGGCGCCTTCACCGGCGGCGCCAACAACATCGCCAACAGCGACGGCACCGCGACCGCCACCGCCGCCAACCAAGCGGCCGGCGCGGTCGCGATCGGCAACAACAACAAGGCGATCGGCCAGGGCTCGGTTGCGCTCGGCAACGGTTCCACCGCGGGTGCTTCCGGTTTCGTCGGCAATGTCGCACTCGGCAACGGCGCGACGGCGGCGGCAAGCTCCGGCGACGTAGCCCTCGGCTCGGGCTCGGTGACCGTCACGGCGGTCGGCACACCCAGTGGGGTGGTCAACGGCACGACTTATGCCTACCAGGGCACCAACCCAGCTTCGACGGTCAGTGTCGGCGCCGTCGGCGCCGAGCGCACCATCACCAACGTCGCCGCGGGCCGGGTCAGCGGGTCGTCCACCGACGCCATCAACGGTTCGCAGCTCTTTGCCACCAACCAGGCGGTCAACGCCATCGGCACGACGGTCAACAACATCAACAACGGCGGCGGCATCAAGTATTTCCATGCCAACTCGGCGGCGGCGGACTCGTCGGCGACGGGTGCGGAATCAGTCGCGATCGGACCTCTCTCAGTTGCGGCGGGGGCGAATGCCATCGCGGCCGGCAACAATGCGACCGCCTCCGGCCTCGACGCAGCGGCGTTGGGATACATATCCAAGGCCACGGGTGACTTCAGCACCGCCATCGGCCCCAATGCCAATGCGACAGCAACGTCCAGCACGGCGATCGGCCAGAACGCCTTTGCAACGGGCGTTCAGGCAGCCGCTCTCGGCGCCGGAGCGAATGCCGGCGCTCAGAACGCGCTGGCGTTGGGCGCCCTTTCCTCCGCCAACAATGCAGGCGCCGTGGCGCTCGGCTCGGGTTCGGTGACCACGGCAGCGGTCGGCACCGCGAGCACGGTGATCGGCACCACCACCTACAACTTCGCCGGCACGACACCGGCCTCTACGGTCAGCGTCGGCGCTGTCGGCGCCGAGCGCACCATCACCAATGTCGCGGCGGGCCGTCTCAACAATGGTTCGACAGACGCCGTCAACGGTTCGCAGCTCTTCGCCACCAACCAGCAGGTGACGCAGAACACCACCGATATTACCAACATCAACAACGGTGGCGGCATCAAGTATTTCCATGCCAACTCGGCGGGGACGGACTCGGCGGCGACGGGTGTGGAATCAATCGCGATCGGACCTCTCTCGGTTGCGGCAGGGCAGAATGCTATCGCGGCGGGCTACGGTTCGGGTGCCTCCGGCCTCGACGCATCGGCGTTCGGATACATAGCCAAGGCCACGGGTGACTTTAGTACCGCCATGGGCGCCGATGCCAATGCCACTGCCGCATCCACCACCGCGATCGGCCAGAATGCGTTTGCAACTGCCGTTCAGGCAACCGCTCTCGGCGTCAACGCCAATGCCGGCGGCGCGAGTGCCCTCGCGCTAGGCCCCAACGCCACAGCGGGCAACGCAGGCGCCGTGGCGCTCGGCTCGGGCTCGGTGACGGACGTTGCCGTCGGCACGGCCAGCACGGTGATCGGCACCACCACCTACAACTTCGCCGGCACGACACCGGCTTCGACTGTCAGCGTCGGCGCCGTCGGTGCCGAGCGCACCATCACCAATGTCGCGGCGGGCCGCCTCAACAATGGTTCGACAGACGCCGTCAACGGTTCGCAGCTCTTCGCCACCAACCAGCAGGTGACACAGAACACCACCGATATTACCAACATCAACAACGGTGGCGGCATCAAGTATTTCCATGCCAACTCGGCGGGGACGGACTCGGCGGCGACGGGTGTGGAATCAATCGCGATCGGACCTCTCTCGGTTGCGGCAGGGCAGAATGCTATCGCGGCGGGCTACGGTTCGGGTGCCTCCGGCCTCGACGCATCGGCGTTCGGATACATAGCCAAGGCCACGGGTGACTTTAGTACCGCCATGGGCGCCGATGCCAATGCCACTGCCGCATCCACCACCGCGATCGGCCAGAATGCGTTTGCAACTGCCGTTCAGGCAACCGCTCTCGGCGTCAACGCCAATGCCGGCGGCGCGAGTGCCCTCGCGCTAGGCCCCAACGCCACAGCGGGTAACGCAGGCGCCGTGGCGCTCGGCTCGGGCTCGGTGACGGACGTCGCCGTCGGCACGGCCAGCACGGTGATCGGCACCACCACCTACAACTTCGCCGGCACGACACCGGCCTCAACGGTCAGCGTCGGCGCTGTCGGCGCCGAGCGCACCATCACCAACGTCGCGGCGGGCCGCCTCAACAATGGTTCGACGGACGCCATCAACGGTTCACAGCTCTTTGCCACCAACCAGCAGGTGACGCAGAACACAACCGACATTACCACCATCAACGGCAACCTGACCAATCTCGGCAATACGATCAACAACATTGCCGGCGACACGTCCACGGCCTATACCGATGCAAACGGCGATGGCATCCGCTACGTGCGCACCAACGACCGGACGCTTGCCGTCAGCGACTCCTCCGCTCAAGGGATCGGTTCCACGGCTGTCGGCTATAACGCCACCTCCGTCGCCGACAATTCGCTTGCGCTTGGGATGAATAGCCAGACCACCATCGTTGGCGGCGTCGCCCTTGGTTCGGGATCGGTTTCCGATCGGCCCCTTGCCCCGGCCGCCGGCCAGGTAGCCGCAGGCCCGACGAACTTCATCCAGTATAATACGACGGACAAAAACCTGCTGGGCGCAGTCTCGGTCGGTTCGAGCAGCTCTTATCGACAGATCACCAATGTCGCTGACGGTACCAATTCGCAGGATGCCGTCACGCTTCGCCAGCTCCAGGGCGCCATCGCTTCGGTCGCGACGACGCCAGGCAAGTACTTCCACGCAAACTCGGCCGCCGGCGACTCCCTCGCCGTCGGTGCGGAGTCGGTGGCGGTCGGCCCGACCACCGTGGTCAACGGCGACAACGGCATCGGCATCGGCAATGGCGCGGTCGTCGATCAGATCGCGCCCGGCGGCACGGCCATCGGCCAGAATGCCCACGTCATGCTGGCCGACGGCGTTGCGCTCGGCACCAACTCGCTGGCTGCAGGCGTGCAGTCGGTCGCATTGGGCGCCGGCGCGCAGGCCAACAATATCAACAGCGTCGCTCTCGGCGCGCAATCCGTAACGACCGTGGGCGCTCAGGCGGGCTATACCGGCTTTGCCCTTACAGGCCCGCAAACCTCGGTCGGCGAAGTGTCGATCGGCTCGGCCGGATCGGCTCGCAAGCTGACCAATCTCGCAGCCGGCTCGGCCGATACCGACGCCGTCAATGTCAGCCAGCTCAAGGGCCTCGGTACCAACATTACCAACCTGATCGGCGGCGGCACGACGGTCAATCCGGATGGCTCGATCACCGGCCCGACCTATAATGTCCAGGGCAACAACTACACCACGGTCTACGATGCCTTCGGCGCGGTCAACAACACATTGACCAACATCACCAATGGCGGCGGCATCAAGTATTTCCATGCCAACTCGACGCTCGCAGATTCCGTGGCAGGCGGCACCGACAGCGTCGCGATCGGTCCTCAGAGTGTCGCCAGCGGCGTGAGCAGCCTGGCAGCAGGCAACGGATCTGCCGCCGTAGGGCAGGGCGCGGTCGCTCTCGGTCAGGGCGCGCAGGCCAACAATGCCAACGACGTCGCTTTGGGTTCCGGTTCGGTTACCCAGGCTGCTGTCGGCACGGCGGGCACGGACCTTCAGGGGCAGCACTACGACTTTGCCGGCACCAAGCCTGTCGGAACGGTGAGCGTGGGCGCCCCAGGGTCTGAAAGAACCATCACGAACGTCGCCGCCGGCAGCATTTCCGCCGGCAGCACCGACGCCATCAACGGCTCGCAGCTTTTTGCGACCAACTCGGCGATTAACAGCCTGCAGACGGGTGTCGGGACGATCACCAAGAACGCCGTCACCTATGACCTCAATCCCGATGGCAGCAAGAAGAACAGCATCACGCTGCAGGGCGGCGACGTGAATGCGCCGGTGGTCATCTCCAATGTCGGCAAGGGTGTCGCTCCCACGGATGCCGTCAATGTCGCTCAGTTGACCGACAGCTTCAACCAGGGCAAGTCGTATACGGATACCGCGGTCGGCAACACCTTGACCGCGGCCAACAACTATACCGACCAGAAGTTCGGGAAACTGAACCAGGAGCTCGGAGACGTACGGTCGGAAGCGAGACAGGCGGCCGCGATAGGGCTTGCCGCCGCATCGCTTCGCTATGACGACCGTCCCGGCAAGCTGAGCGTAGCTGTCGGCGGTGGTGTCTGGCGGGGTGAAGGAGCTCTCGCCTTCGGCGCCGGTTATACCAGCGAGGACGGGCGCATTCGCGGCAACTTGTCGGGTACGGCGGCTGGCGGCCAGGTGGGCGTCGGCGCTGGTCTCAGCTTCACCTTGAACTGAGGCCGTGATGCTTAAAGGAGCGCTTCTCGGCGTCTCAACTTTCATGGCTTGCATCCTCCTGTTCGGCCCTTTTGCGGCCGGGCAGGAGGGTGCCCTCCCAAACTATCGCATAAGGCCTTCCGAGGTCGTCGCTCCTCAGGGGCTGAAACCTGGCGATTATCAGAGAACCATTCGTCCGTTCGAAAATTGGACCCTGATCTGCGATGAAAACCTGAAGGTCCGCCAGAAGGTTTGCAACGTCACCCAGATCATCGAGAACGAGCGGGGGCAGATTGCGTTCAGTTGGTCGCTCGCCGCCACCAAAGGGGGCGAGCCCTATATGATCCTGCGCACCGCCCCGGTTGCCAAGAGCGACGGACGCATCTCGGTAACGTTCGAGGGTCGCAACGAGCCCATACAAGTCAAGCTCGATGGCTGCAGCCAAACGGTTTGCGTCGGCATGCTCCCGATCGGGCCGATGCTGCGCGAGCAGATTTCGAAGAGTACCGCGCCAACGATCTCCTATCCAACCGCGGATGGGCAGACGATCAGCGTGACTGCAAACCTCAAGGGCCTTTCCATTGCCGTTAAGGCGATAAAGTGACGGACGGATTTTCAATGAACCAGCAATCAATCCACGAGCGCATCATGTCCCGCAACAGCAACGACACCGCCATTCAGAACCTGGCCAGCGATCAAGCGAAGCCGCAGCGGAGATGGCGGAAGGCGACCCTTCTCTCGCTGCTTGCGATTGCAATCGCCGCCGGTGCTGGCTACGCCGTGGCCCGCTACGACATGATCGGCAGCCTTCTATCGCAGCCGGCGGTCGCCGCCGCGAACGACGCCAATCCGGCGCTGCCGGACACGCCATTTCTGCAACACGCCAAAAAGGCCGGCCTGCAGTCCTGCTCGACCATCTTCCCGGTTCTCGGACAGCTGCTGACAAGCGGCACGCAATACAATGTTCAATCGATCTGGAACAACGAGGCGGCCGACAAGCATGCGGTGCAGGCCCTTGTCGGCATGAACTACGCCTCACAGGGCTATAGCGGTCCGGCCGCCGGCATCGTATTCGCAGCACCCGTCGCATCCGGCTGCGAAGGATCGATGGTTCGCGTGGCACCGTTTACAGGCTCTTGCCCGGAAATCTCGGCCAAGTTCCCGAACGGAAGCAAGCTCGTCAACAATCTCGGACCGGTCGGGGTCTACGAACTCGGCCAGGATGGCGGCGATGCGATGCTTCTGCCGACCGGAAACGGCTGCGTCGTCATTTCCGTGGCCTCGGCGGCAGGAAAACAAGGGGGCTCAAAATGAAATTGAGATCCGCCATTGCGGCGATCGGCATGTTGTTTGTCTCTATCGGCCAGCTGGGGGCGGCCGATCTCTTTACGGCAGAGCCGCCGCCGGCGCCGCCGCCGGACGAACGCGGCATCTGGGCGGCCATCGCCTATTCCGCGCCCGATGAAAAATACGGTTTCTTCTGGGGCGCCGACAAGCGCCAGGAAGCCATGGATATCGCGCTCAAGTACTGCGAGCGGGACAAGGGCAACAGCTGCGTCGTGGTCAGCGTATTCCGCAATCACCGGCATTGGGACGACGACGATAAGACCGGCTTTCCCTACAATCATTGCGGCGCCCTTGCCATCGGTAAGGAAAAACACGAGCGGGCGACGCCATGGAGCGCAAATTCGGCACCGACGCGCAAGGAAGCTGAAGATCTTGCGCTGAAGGCATGCGAGGCCTCGGGCTCTCGCTGCGCCGTCCGTGAGTGGGTGTGTACCTAACTTATCCGCAATTGTGATCACGAAAGCGTAAGGTTCGTGCTCGCGACGGTCAGTATTGGTTTGGCTCCTCACCCTGGAGCCTTGCGGCACCAGGGAGTGAGAAATCTCTCGTTCCAAGCAGAAAGAGCTTATCCCTTGACAATTTCGACGTTCATTTCATCTCGAACAGCCGGCATATTTCGGGCAATGCTCGCCTTTATCTGCGCGGGTGTCACTCTGACGCTTGCGCCCGTGGCCTTTGCCCAAACGGCGCTGCCAAACGGTGCCTCGAGCCTGCAAGAGTCCTATCAGGACTGGCGCGTCGCATGCAGCCAACGCGACAAGGCGTCGATATGCACGATTTCGCAAGATCAGACCCAACAGAATGGTCAGCGACTGCTTGCCGTCGAACTGCAGATGCGTCCCGACGGCAGCGGGCTTGCGACACTTCTCTTGCCGTTCGGCATTGTTCTCGATTCCGGCGTGACACCGAACATCGATGATCAGCCGCCCTTGAAGCCAGTGCGCTTTCGCACCTGTTTGCCCAACGGCTGCATTGCCTTGCTTCCGCTCGACGCGGCAACGCTTGCCAAATTGCGCACCGGCTCGCGCCTGAACCTCAAGGTCGTTGCCGACGGTGGCAATGCGCTGGGCTTTCAAATATCGCTACAGGGCTTCTCGGCAGCAGTCGACCGGATTGCCGCCTTGAATGTTCGATAGAAAATAAGACTGTCCCGGCTTTGCGTGGCAGCGTGGGACGCTCGCTATTTTAGAACGACGGCACTGGAGTTAGGCTCCCTGTGCCGTCGCGCAGACATCGCGCAGAACCGCTCAGGCGAATACCGCGATACTGACGGACAGCCAGATCAAGGCTATTCCCAGCGCCAATGCTCGCCTGGCCTCAACCACTTTCTCCGCATCCTCTTCCGCCACGGGCGTCGTCACAATCCAGGGCACGGAACCGAGCGCTGCAAATCCGATGATGGCTAAAACCACCACAAAATAATCGGAAATATGCCAGCGTCCCTGTTCGTACACGCCCCAATAGCCCAGGAAGGCCATCCCCACCGCAAACATGGTCGCGGATGCGGAGCAAAGCCCGGTAACGGAGCCCGCGGGTGCACGCATTTTACTTTTTTCCGGTATTGACCCATTCATGACGCCATATCCACGCCGGCAAGTCGCCTCCGTGCATGTATGTCAGGAATTGAGCGCGGCGTGAAGCGATGGTCATGGCCTGAATGGGAAACTCTGTCTTGGCGTAGCGGCCGGCCGTCGCCGTGAAAGGCGACAACCGGCTGCTGCGAGCTCAAGAGTTGCCTGCCGCCTCAGCGGAATGCAAGAGGGATCGCTTCAACTGGTGAATGTGGCCTGCGCCAATCCCGCAGCAACCGCCGACCATGGTTGCGCCGGCATCGACCCATGAACAGGCGAAGCGTGAATAGGCGTCATCATTCAGATCGTCGCGGGTCGCATGTAGGCCCTCATTGGCGGCGGATTCGCCCTGTTCCCCTTCGAAGGCATTGGCATAGACGCCGATCTGAAGGGCAGAGCCGCTGCTCTTGAAGACCTGTCCAGCCGCGTCGACCGCTCCGCGCATGACTTCCGGCTTGCTGCAATTGAACAAAAGCGCTTCCGCGCCAGACGAAGCGGCCCATCGCGCCGCATCCTCCACCGTCTCTCCGGAGCGGAGCTTGGGAGTGGTCCCGTCCCGCTGTGCCGCGTCATCCGCCAGGGTGAAAGAGATCCAGAACGGCTTGCCGATTTCGGCGACCGCGGTGCGAACGGCTTCCCCTTCGGCGATCAGGCTGAGGGTTTCGCCGAGCCAGACATCGACATAGGGATCGAGATTTGCCACCAAAACCTTGAGATAGTCCTGCACCCGAGACGGATCGAAGTTCTGCGGCTCGTAGGAACCGAAGATCGGCGGCAAGGAACCGGCGACCAGAATTTTTCGATCTTCGCACGCATCGGCGGCGTCGCGCGCCAATTGCCCCGCGCGCGCAATCAGAGCGGCGCCCTCGGCCCGGAACCGCTCTTCACCGATATGGAATGGCACGAGCGCGTAGCTGTTGGTGGTTATGACGTCGGAGCCGGCGGCGATGAATTCGTCATGGACCTGTCGGACAATCTCGGGCGAATTGATCAGCGCCAGTGCCGACCATTCCGGCTGCTTCAGCTCGGCGCCGAGGCGAAGGAGTTCGCGGCTCATGCCGCCGTCGAGGATCAAGAGTTTGCTCATGAATGGGATCTCCAGAAAGGTCGGGATGCGGAAAGGTGCGCGCCCCGGTTAGCGCCGCACTGGAACCTGCGCCTCCAGGAAGCGGAAGGCGCGTGCGACGATGGCGGTGAGGATGAGATAGAAGATGGTCACGACGATCAGCGGCTCGTAGACGAGCAGCGTGTCCTGGCGAACCTTGGTAGCAACGGCGTAGAGATCCATCACCGTAACGGTGAAAGCCAGCGGCGTCGCCTTCAGCTGCATGACGATTTCGCCGCCGATCGTCGGAAGCGCAATACGAATGGCGCGCGGCAACCAGATGCGCCGCGTCAGCGTGAATGGCCGCATGCCGAATGCGCGTCCGGCCTCCAGCTCGCCTTTCGGAACGGCAAGCAATGCGCCGCGCAGCACCTCCGCTTCGTAAGCCGCATAGTTCAGCGTAAAACTGACGGCGGCGAAGAAAAAGCCCTCACTCAAGATCGGCCAAAGCAGGCTCTGGCGAATACCGGGGATCATCGGCAGAAGAGAACCGATACCATAATAGAGCAGCCAGAGCTGGATCAGCAGCGGCGTGCCCCGGAAGAAGGTGCAATAACCGCTGGCGAGATAGCGGAGAAGGCGATTGCTGCTGATCTGCGCGAAGGCAAGGCCGATTGCGATGATGAAGCCGAAAACGACGGAAATCGCAAGCAATGACAGCGTTTGCCAGGCGCCCGTCAACAGTAGCGGCCAATATGAGTCTATCCATGAGAAGGTCATATCAGCTCACCTCACGCAAGCTTCGGTTGGCCGCGACGCACCCGGCGCTCGATCAGCTTGAACACGGCATTCGAGACGAGCGTGAGCGCGAGATAGATGAGGGCGGAGGCCAGGAAAAAGATGAAATAATGCTTGGTGCTCGCACCGGCGAGACGCGTGGCGAGAGCAAGTTCCTGGTAGCCGACGACCGCGACCAGGGCGCTGTCCTTGGTGACCGACATCCAAAGATTGGCAAGACCGGGTAGCGCGTTCGGCAGCAGGGCCGGCAGGATGATGCGGCGGAAACGCAGACGCGGCCCCATGCCGAAAGCCTTTGCCGCCTCGACCTGGCCGACGGGAATGGCGAGGATCGCGCCACGCAGCACCTCCGTCATGTAGGCGCCCTGCACGAAGCCGAGCACGGCGACGGCGACCGCAAAGCCGTTCAATTCGAAGGCCGGCAAATTGAGCGCCGCGAAGATCCGGTTGAGACCGTCCATTCCCGCATAGTAAAGCCCGACGATCAGGATCAGCTCGGGGACCGCGCGGATGGCGGTGGTGTAGAGTTCCAGCAAAAGGCCGAGCGGCCTGATGCCGGAAAGCTTGCCCAGTGCTCCGCCGATGCCGAGGACGAGGCCGATCATAAAGGCGCCGGCGGAGATGGCGACCGTGGAGGCGGCCCCGGTCAACAGCACTCCACCCCATCCGGGCGGATAGGGGGAGAGCAGGTCGAGAATGCCTTGTTGGGAGGTCGCCATCGTCGCGATCGTTTACTTGGCGCCGTAGATGTCGAAACTGAAATACTTCTTGGTGATTTCGTCATATTTGCCGCTGGCGCGCACCACGGCGATGGCCGCATTGAGCTTTGCCTTGAGCGCGGTGTCTTCCTTGCGCAAGCCGCCGGAGACGCCGGCTCCAAGGATTTCCTTGTCGTCGGCGACGTCGCCCATCTTGGCGCAGCAATCCTTGCCGCCGTCGCTCTTCAGGAAGGCATCAAGGGCAAGTGAATCACCGAAGACATAGTCGATGCGGCCGGCGGCAAGATCCTGAAACGCCTCGTCGAGCGTCTGGTAGGTCTTTTCTTCCGCGACCTTGGCAAAGTATTTCTTGTAGTATTCCGACTGAATGGTCGACACCTGGATGCCGATGGTCTTGCCCTTGACATCGTCTGCCGTCGCGCCCGGCTTCTGGTCCTTCGGACCGATCAGCGTGCTCGGCGTGTTGTAATATTTGTCGGTGAAATCGATGACTTTCGAACGCTCCGCCGTATTCGACATCGACGACCAGATCACATCGAACTTCTTGCTCTGAAGCGCTGGAATGAGACCGTCCCAGGAAAGTTCGACGATCGAGCACTTTTCTTTCATCTGCTCGCAAACGGCGTCCATCATGTCGATTTCCCAACCCTGCCATTTGCCGGCGGCATCCTTGGCGAAGAATGGCGGATAGGATTCGTTCATGACGCCGAAACGGACTTCTGCCTGTGCGGTAATGGTGGAAAGGGCAAGCGTTACGCCGGCAAGCAGCATGGGAAGCAGTTTCATGTGCGGGGTTCTCCTGGTGTTGTTGTGTCTGTGTGTGGTGAAGATCAGGGGGAAAGCATGCCGGTGAATTCGCGGCACCGGGCGCTGAGCGGCGCATCGAAGACCTGCTCCGGCGCGCCCTCTTCCTCGATCCGTCCCTGGTGGAGGAAAAGAACGTGGCTCGAGACGTCGCGGGCGAAACGCATCTCGTGGGTCACCAGCAGCATGGTTCGACCCTCTTCCGCGAGATCGCGGATGACCTTGAGCACTTCACCCACCAGTTCCGGATCGAGCGCGGATGTCGGCTCGTCGAAGAGCATCACCGCCGGGTCGATGCAAAGTGCGCGGGCGATCGCTGCCCTTTGCTGCTGACCTCCGGAGAGAAAGGCCGGATAGGCATCGCGCTTGTCGTAAAGCCCGACTTTATTGAGAAGCGCATGCGCCTTTTCGATCGCCTCGCGGCGAGGGATGCCCAGAACATGCACCGGAGCCTCGATGGCGTTTTCGAGGACGGTCATGTGAGCCCAGAGATTGAAGCTCTGGAATACCATGCCGAGGCCCCTGCGGATCCGCTCGATCTGTCGCCAGCTTTTCGGCTGGGCTCGTCCATGACGTGCCTGCCTCAGGGCGATTTCCTCGCCATTGACGACGATGCGTCCGCGGTCGGGCATTTCGAGCAGGTTTATGCATCGCAGAAACGTGCTCTTGCCGGAACCGGACGAGCCGATGATGGCAATGACATCCCCTTGCCTGGCCGTGGTTGAAACGCCCTTGAGGACTTCGTGTGAACCAAAGCTTTTGTGAAGATCTTCCACACAAAGTGCCTGGGAGGACGGCTCTGCCATGCATAATTCCGATAAAAGACAATTTGCGGAGAATATCGCGAAGATGAGCGGAGTTTGCGCGCAATTTCCGATTATTTTGCACAAAAAAAGCAAAAAACTATTTCAAGTGCATCTTTTGTGATAGAACAGGGATGTCGCCACGCTATTTCGCCGACCCGGCCAGAGGAATGGGATGGAAAATCTGGATCGCTTTGATCGCGATATTCTCGATATCGTCCAACGCAATTGTCAGCTCACCGCCGAAGCAATCGCCGACGAGGTTGGCCTTTCGACCTCTGCCGTGCAGCGGCGCCTGAAGCGTCTTCGTGAAGACGGGGTCATCAAAGCGGAAATCGCGGTCGTAGACCGCAAGGCGACCGGAACCGCTATGGTCTTCATCGTCGGTATGGAGATCGAGCGGGACAATTACGATGCGCTCGCCAAGTTCCGCCTTTGGGCGGAGAAGCAGGATCACATCCAGCAGGTCTATTATGTCACCGGCGCAGTCGACCTCATTGCGATCGTCACTGCCCGCGATGTCGAGCATTACGACGACATCGCCGCCTTGATCATGGCGGAGAATCCCCAGATCCGGCGTATGCATACGAATGTGGTGTTGCGGGACGTGAAGCTCGGATTACTCGTTCCGCTGGCAAATGGCGGCGAGGCCGACCGATAAACGCCCGGTGCATCGATTGTCGGCGGTCTGGCGCACGCTGCGCACGCCGATCTCTTCATCGGTGATGCGCGGCCATTATCTGTTTATCGCTTTATTGCGTATGGCAACGAGAGGCGCGCAGGTTCCTTGAGCCGGCGGAACGCCTATGGCTGAATTTTGAACGGCCCCAATTGGATGGAGTGCATTAGCGTTGCGCGGGCGGAGCTTAGATGAGTGAGCAAACTTTTCTCCACCGCGGTCGCATCGCGGCTGCGAAGGGCCGCTATATAATCGAGATGCTGCGTAAGTGCTCTGATGTTGCGCTGCTTTTCGTCGCCGATGTTCCACTGGTAGGTATAGTGGAAAATAGCTGAAACGACATTGTAGAATTCGGTGATGTATCTGTTTTTGGACGCATCATGCACGACGCGATGCAGACGCTCATCGAGTGCCGGGAACTCGCGGTAACGGCGGTCGATATCCGACAGCAGCGCCAGATGCTCTGCCTCGATCGCTTGCAGCTCCTTCCAGCACCGGTCGCCAACCGGCAGTTGGATCAGATGTCTTGCCGAGCGCAGTTCGAACATTTCGCGCACTTCATATATTTCCTCGGCAAAATTCGGCGTGATGCCGAGAAACACCCAAGCGCTGTTGGGGCGGCGTTCTATCAGACCGAAATGCTGGAAATGCGTTAGATATTCGCGGATGGTCGTGGTCGATGTGCCGAACTGGCGTGCGAGTTCGGCGCTGTTTAGAAGCTGTCCGGCACGAAAATCTCCCTGCAGTATCCATTCCATGAAACGGCGCTCGACGGCGGCCGCCGCCGAAATGGTCTGTGTTTCGGGGAAATAATCATCGGGTTCTGGCTTGCGCTGCAAAGAGTGACCCGCGGCGTCCTGCCGTAGCACGCCGGCCTTCGCGAGGGATGACAAGACGGAACGCACCGTCGTGCGGCTGACCGCCAGCCTTGCGGCGAGTTCCGAATTCGAAGGCAGCGTTTGTCCTATCCGAAGCTCTTCGAGATAAGACAGGCAACGGTTGTACGCGCCCTTGTAGACTGCATTCCCCTTCATCCCCGGTCATCCCCGTTGCGATCCATGCGTAACATATAGCCGATTTATTTATATAAAAAACAGTTGACTCGCAAAATCCCAACTGTCTTATATATATAAGAGACAGCGAGAGGGAGGATTGAAGCTTGTCCGGGATTGACCTTGCCAACAAAACTCCGCATCGCGCCTTCATCGGGAAGGCAGGCGCGTGAGCGGCCACATCATCCAGTTCGGGACCAGTCGCTTCCTGCAGGCGCATGTGGCGTTTTTCGTCCACGAGGCAGCCGAAGCCGGTCAGCCCGTCGGCCCCATTTCCGTCGTTCAGGTATCCGGAGACAGCAGCCGTAGCGGCCGCGTCGCGGCATTCGGCCGGCCCGAAGGCTATCCCGTCTTCATTCGCGGCATGGCTGGCGGCGAAACGATCGACCGCACGGTGCAGGTGAAAAGCGTCGATTGCGGCTTATCCGCGGCAAATGATTGGGCCGAGATCACCAGGCTTTTCGTGGAAGACGCGGATTTCGTCGTCTCCAACACCGGCGATACCGGCTATAGGACGGCCCCGGGCGAAGACGGCTTTTCCGATAGCCATCCCCCGAAGTCGTTCCCGGCGAAACTCGCATTCCTGCTCTGTCGCCGCTGGCAGGCGTCCGCGCGTCCGCTCGTGGTGCTGCCCTGCGAACTGGTGACCGGCAACGGCCAGCTTCTCAAGAAGGCCGTCGTCGAAAGTGCACGCCAGAACGATGTGCCGGCGGAATTCTTCCAATGGCTCGACCGCGACGTCGCCTTCGCCGACACGCTCGTCGACAGGATCGTCTCCGAACCCATCGAGCCGGTCGGCGCCGTTGCCGAACCCTATGCGCTCTGGGCAATCCGGCAAGCGCCAGGCGTTCGGCTGCCGTGCTTGCACGAACAGATCGTGCTTACGCCCAATCTCGAACCCTATGAACGGCTGAAGCTGCACATCCTCAACCTCGGGCACACCTTTCTCGCGGAGATCTGGCAGACGGAAGGCCATGCGAGCGACCAGACGGTGCGCGGCATCCTCGCCGATCCGAATGTCATGGGAAGGCTCGAAGCGCTCTACGCGCGCGAGGTCGTTCCCGGCTTCGCCTTGAAGGGCATGGGCGATGAAGCCGGACCCTACGTGGCAGCCACGCTCGACCGCTTCCGCAACCCCTTCCTCGATCACCGCATCGCCGACATCGCCCAGCACCATGCCCAGAAGGTGGAACGCCGTATCGCCGCCTTCCTGGACTGGGTCGGCAAGCCGCCCGCGGAATTCGAGGCTGCGATCCTGAGGGAAATCGCCTCGCGCTACCCGGCATCCGGAGAGGCGGCATGAACTATCAATTCGACTTCGCCTCCCTCCTTCCCTATTGGAAGGAGTTCGCGCTCGGCGTCTGGCTGACGCTCCAGCTCTCCGTCGTCTCCACCGTCATCGGCTTCGTCCTCGGTACGCTCTGCGCGATCGGGCGCGCCGACGGCGGCCCCTGGATCCGCGGCGTGATTGCCACTTATGTTGAGGTGATCCGCAACACGCCGCTGCTGGTGCAGGTGTTTCTCGTCTACTTCGGCATCGCCACGCTTGGTGTCCATGTCTCGGCGAACCTGGCGGCCGTCATCGCGCTCGTCGTCAATGTCGGCGCCTATACCTGCGAAATCGTCCGCGCCGGGCTGCAATCCATCCACAAGGCGCAACTCGAAGCGGCGGAATGTCTTGGCCTGTCACGCGGACAGACCTATTGGCACGTGATCATCCGCCCCGCCATCGAGCGCGTCTATCCGGCGCTGACCAGCCAATATGTGCTTTTGATGCTGGCCTCCTCGATCACCTCGCAGATCTCGGCCGAGGAACTGACCGCCGTCGCCAACCGTATCCAGTCGGACACGTTCCGCAGCTTCGAGACCTACATCGTGGTCGGCGTTCTCTACCTCTTCCTATCCTTCGTCGTGCGTATCGCCCTCTGGCTGCTGAGCCTTGCGATCTTCGTGCGCCGACGCAAGCTCGGCACGGCACTTTAAAGGACGCGGCAATGACAACATTCGGCTTCGTTCATCTGGAATTCCTGGGCTGGGCAGCGCTTTGGACTATCGGGCTTTCGGCGATGGCTTTTGTCGGCGGCGGTTTTCTCGGCCTCCTCGTCGCGCTGGCGCGCATCAGCAGCGTCGGCACGTTGCGGACACTGGCCTCGGGCTATATCCAGCTCGTCCAGGGCACGCCGCTACTTGTGCTCCTGTTCCTCATCTATTTCGGCATCGCCATCCTCGGCTTCGACCAGGTTCCGGCAATCGTCGCCGCGGCGGCTGGCCTCACCATCTATTCCTCCGGCTTTCTCGGCGAGATCTGGCGCGGCTGCATCGAATCGGTGCCGAAAACCCAATGGGAAGCAGCCGAATGCCTGGCGCTGTCGCGCTGGCAGCGCATGATCAGGGTCATCCTGCCGCAGGCGCTGCGCATTGCGACGCCGCCGACCGTCGGTTTCCTGGTGCAGATCATCAAGAACACCTCGCTGGCCTCCGTCGTCGGCTTCGTTGAACTGTCGCAGGCCGGCAAGCTCATCAACAATTCGATCTTCGAACCCTTCACCGTCTTCATCGTGGTGGCAGTATTCTACTTCGCCATGTGCTTTCCGCTCTCTCTGTGGAGCCGCAATCTCGAGAGGAAGCTCAATGTCATCAATCGTTAAGCTCGCGAATGTTCACAAAGCCTTCGGTGCCGTCAAGGTTTTGAACGGTGTGTCGTTCGAGGTCGGGCGCGGCGAGGTTGCCGCGGTTATTGGTCAGTCCGGCTCGGGCAAGTCGACGGCGCTGCGCTGCATCAACGCGCTTGAGACCATCGAAAGCGGCACGATCGAGGTCTGCGACCATGCGGTCCACGCCCCCAAGCTCAACAAAAACGCGCTGCGCCGCGACGTAGGCATCGTCTTCCAGAGCTACAACCTGTTCCCGCATCTGACCGCAGAGCAGAACATCATGCTCGCGCCGACCTGCGTGAAGAAGCTCGGGAAGGCCGCCGCCCGCGACCTGGCGCGAGAGGTGCTGAGCCGTGTCGGGCTCGAAGCCAAGGCCGAGCATTATCCCGAACAGCTTTCTGGCGGTCAGCAGCAGCGCGTGGCGATTGCCCGTTCATTGGCGATGAAGCCCAAGCTGATGCTGTTCGACGAGGTGACATCCGCTCTCGATCCGCAACTGACCGGCGAGGTGCTGAAAGTCATGGAGGATCTCGCCCGTGGCGGGATGACGATGATCCTCGTGACGCATGAAATGGCCTTCGCCCGCAAGGTGGCGTCGAAGGTCGTCTACATGCATCAGGGCCAGGTCTGGGAAACCGGGCCGGGCGCTATGCTGGACAATCCGCAGACCAGGGAATTGCGCGAATTCGTCGGCAGTGGGCTTTGAGATTGAATTGCAAAGAGATTTTTTGGAAGGACCAAAGGGTGGAGAAGATGAAACGTAGAACTTTCCTTGCTGGCGTAACCGGCGCGCTCGCCGGCGCAACGCTCCTCGGCGTCAATCTGGGCCAGGCGCTTGCCAATACGCTGGAGACCATCAAGACGCGGAAGAAGCTTCTGATCGCGGTCGATCTCGGTTCGCCGCCATTCGGCATGAGCGATGCGGCGATGCAGCCTACCGGCTCGGATGTCGAGACCGCCAAACTGCTTGCCGCCGATCTCGGTTTCCCCCTGGAGATCGTTTCCGTCACCAGTCCGAACCGCGTCCCATTCCTCCTGACCAGCAAGGCCGACATCGTCATGGCCTCCTTCAGCGTCAACGAGGAGCGCAAGAAGGTCATCGACTTCACCGACGCCTACGGCGTCATCCAGATTGTCGTGGCCGCACCGAAGAGTACCGACATCAAGAGCCTTCAGGATCTCGTTGGTCAGCGGATCGGCACCACACGCGGCTCGACCAACGACAAGGAAACGACCAATCAGGCGAAGGATGCCGAAATGGTGCGTTACGACGATGACGCGACGCTGATCACCGCTCTTGTTTCCGGCCAGGCCAACGTCATGGCGTCCTCGCCGCAGATCATGGCCGCCGTTAACCAGCGTCGGACGAACGATCCGCTCGAGGTCAAGCTGGTGCTCAAGACCAATCCCTATGCCATCGGCCTGCGCAAGGGCGACGATGCGCTGAAGGCGACGTTGAACGAGTGGATCGCCAAGAATCTTGCCAACGGCAAGCTCAGCGCGATCTATCAGAAGTATAATGGCGTAGCACTTCCGGCCGAGATGCCGAAGACGTAAGCTATTGCCAATAAACCCGGAGCGCCGCTCACGCGGCGCACCCTGCAATCCAATGATGCGGTTCGGCGGGTTGGCCCCCGCGGGCAAGGAGTGAACGATGAAAGCATTGATCTGCAACGAACCAGGCCGGCTGTCACTGATCGAGCGCGACGTGCCCGTCCCCGCCGAAGGCGAGGTCCTGGTGCGCATCCGCCGCGTCGGCATCTGCGGAACCGATTTCCATATTTTCCAGGGCAAGCATCCCTTCCTCGAATATCCGCGCGTCATGGGTCATGAACTCTCGGGGACGATCGAGGATGCGGCGGGATCGACGCGGCTGAAGAAGGGCGACAATGTCTATATCGTGCCTTATCTATCCTGCGGACAATGCGTCGCCTGCCGTCGCGGCGTGACGAATGCCTGCCAGAACATCGCCGTGCTTGGCGTGCATCGCGACGGCGGCATGTCGGAATATCTCTGCGTTCCCGAACAGAATGTGATCTCGGCCGGAAAGGCTTCGCTCGACGAAGCCGCGATGATCGAGTTCCTGGCGATCGGCGCCCATGGCGTCAAGCGCGGCGGCATCCAGGCATCCGATCGCGTCCTCGTGGTCGGCTCCGGGCCGATCGGCATGTCCACCATCATCTTCGCAAAGGCGCGTGGCGCCGATGTCACCGTCATGGACGTGCGCGAAGACCGTCTCGCCTTCACCATCGACGCGCTCGGCGCCGACCGGATACTGCTCGCCAACGATGCGGCCGAAGCCGAGGCCAAGCGCCTGACGGACGGCGATTTCTTCGATGTCGTCATCGACGCGACGGGCAATGCCGGCGCCATGCAGCGCGGCTTTGGCTTCGTCGCCCATGCCGGACGCTATGTGCTGGTCAGCGTCGTGCGCCAGGACATCACCTTCTCCGATCCGGAATTCCACAAGCGCGAAACCACCCTTTTCGCCAGCCGCAATGCGCAGGCGGACGATTTTGCCGAAGTCGTGAGGCAGATGGAGGCGGGTCGCGTGCCGACGGCCGCTCTCAACACCCATCGCGGCGCGCTTTCCGACGCTCCGGGCCTCTTCACCGAATGGCTGCGACCCGAAGCCGGCGTCATCAAAGCCATTCTGGAGGTGTGATCGCATGGCCGCGCCGCGCACGCTTCGCCTTCATGACGCCGACAATGTCGTCATCGCCATCGACAGCCTTGCCCGAGGCAAGGTGATCGACGGCGGCATTACCGTCACGGCAGCCATCCCGCGCGGGCACAAGGTCGCCGTCCAGCCGATCGCAAGCGGCGAGCCGATCCGCAAGTTCGGGCAGATCATCGGCTTTGCCAAAAGCGGCATCCAGCCCGGCGACTGGGTGCACGAACACAATGTCGCCATCCACGATTTCGAACGCGACTATGCCTTCGCTTCCGAGGCAAGGGCGGACGGCGGGCTTCTGCCCGGCGAGAGCCCCGCGACGTTCGAGGGATTCCGGCGCGCCGACGGCCGTGTCGGCACGCGCAATTATATCGGCATCCTCAGTTCCGTGAACTGTTCGGCAACCGTCGTCGACTTCATTGCCGACGAGATCGCGCGTTCCGGCATCCTCGCCGATTATCCCAATGTCGACGGCGTCGTGCCCTTCACCCACGGGACCGGCTGCGGTATGGGCAGCCAGGGCGAGGAATACGATCTTCTGGCGAGAACCCAATGGGGCTATGCCAGCCATCCGAATTTCTCGGCGATCCTGCTGATCGGGCTCGGCTGCGAGGTGTTTCAGATCCCGCGCCTGAAAAAGACTTATGGCATTGCCGAGGGCGATCATTTCCAGAGCCTGACGATCCAGGAGGTCGGCGGCACCCGCAGATCGGTCATGATGGGCGTCGACAAGATCCGCGAGATGCTGCCGCTTGCCAACAGGTCGGTGCGCGAGACGGTTCCGGCCTCGGAGCTGATGGTCGCCCTGCAATGCGGCGGCTCCGACGGCTATTCCGGCCTGACGGCCAATCCGGCGCTGGGGGCCGCCGTCGATATTCTCGTGCGCCATGGCGGCACGGCGATCCTGTCGGAGACGCCGGAGATCTACGGCGCGGAACATCTCCTCACCCGGCGGGCGGAAAGCCCCGAGGTCGGCCGGAAGATCGTCGACCTGATCGACTGGTGGCGGGATTATGCGGCGCGCACCGGCGGCGAACTGAACAACAATCCCTCGCCCGGCAACAAGGCCGGTGGCCTGACCACCATCCTGGAAAAATCCCTCGGCGCGGTCGCCAAGGGCGGCAGCTCTACATTGCGGGGCGTCTATCGCTACGCCGAGCGCGTTGACCGCAAGGGCTTCGTCTACATGGACACGCCCGGCTACGATCCCGTCGCCGCCACCGGCCAAGTTGCGGGGGGTGCCAACGTGCTCTGTTTCACGACAGGCCGGGGCTCGGCCTATGGCTGCAAGCCGACCCCATCCCTCAAGCTCGCCACCAATTCCGATCTGTTCAACCGGATGGAAGAGGATATGGATATCAATTGCGGCGATATCATCGACGGCGTGTCCATCGAGGAAAAAGGCCGCGAGATCTTCCAGTCCATCCTGGAAACAGCCTCGGGCAAACGCTCGAAATCCGAATTGCTCGGATATGGACGCAATGAGTTCGTACCCTGGCAGCTCGGCGCGACGATGTAGAGGGCATAAGGCCGGTGACCACTTGAACATGTAGCGCAAAAATGGGCACCAAATAGCGCGGAACGCGGCTAATAAGAGGCGATGACCGCTCCAAGTGACCTATCGCAGATAGTGGATATGCGGCCGCGCGTGATGAGGCGAGATCTCGACCCGGGCTTCCACGGCAAAGACGTCCCGCAGGAGGTCTTCGGTCAGGACATCTTCCGGGGCGCCGGTGGCCACGATCCGGCCGCGCTGCATGATGATCAGCTGGTCGCAGAACATGGCGGCGTGGTTGAGATCGTGAAGGGCGATGATGCTGGTGATCGGCAGGCCGGAGACCAGTCGCATCAGGCTGATCTGATGCTGGATGTCGAGATGGTTGGTCGGCTCGTCGAGGATCAGTTCCTTCGGGGCCTGTGCCAGGGCGCGGGCAATGTGGGTGCGCTGCTTTTCCCCGCCCGAAAGGCTCTGCCAACGGTCGTTACGCTTGTCCTTCATCCCGGCGCGCTCCAGGGCGCTTTCCACGGTTTCGTCATCGGCCGGCGTCCAGCCTGAAAACATCGACCGATGCGGAAATCGGCCGAGCTTTACGACGTCGATGACCTGGAGATTGGCATTGGTCGTGCTGTGCTGCTCGACAAAGGCCACGCGCCGTGCGATCGCGCGCCGAGGCATCTTGTCAAGTTCGCGCCCTTCAAGCGTGATGCGGCCGGAATTCGGCTTTTTCAATCCGGCCAGCAGACGCAGGAGCGACGTCTTTCCCGAGCCGTTCGGCCCGAGCAGGCCGAGCATTTTTCCCGCGGGCGCTTCGAAGGAGACGCCATCGAGTATGGTCTTCCTGCCGATTTTCCAGATGATGTTGTCAGCCTTGATGCTCATGACGCGCGCTGGAACCGGTAGAGAATGATCGCAAAGAAAGGGACGCCGACAAGTGCCGTGACCACTCCGATCGGCAGGACCTGCTGTGGGATGAGGGCGCGTGAGGCGATATCCGCCAGCACCATGAACATCGCTCCGATGACGGCGCAAGCCGGCAGCAGCCGGATGTGAAGCGGCCCGACGACGAAGCGTGCCGTATGCGGGACGACGAGGCCGACAAAGCCGATCGAGCCGACCATGCTGACGATGGTCGCGGTCATCATCGCGGTCAGCGCAAAGAGCCCCATCCGCGCTCGCCCGACATTGACGCCAAGAGAGGAGGCTGCCTCGTCGCCAAAGGCGAAGGCATCCAGGACGCGGGCGTAAAGCAGACAGGCGGCGAGCCCGAAGCCGACAACAATCGATACCAGCATGAATTCCGGCCAGCGGACGCCGCCGAAACTGCCGAGCAGCCAGAACATCACATCCCGTGCCTGCTGCGCGTTTCCCGAGGTCGTCACGATATAGGACGTCGCGGCGTTGAACAGCTGAGAGGCGGCAACGCCGGCAAGGATCGTGCGATCGGTGCCGCCCCGCGCGCCGTTGGAAAGGAGAGCGACGAAGAAAAACGCCGCGAATGCGCCGGCAAAGGCACCGGCCGACAGCGAAACCGCACCGGCGCCGACGCCCAGGATGACGACTGCCACGGCACCGCTCGAGGCGCCCGCCGAGATGCCGAGCACATAGGGTTCGGCGAGGGGATTTCGAAGGAGCGACTGCATGATTGCCCCCGACAGCGCCAGCCCCGCGCCGCAGAAAGCCGCCACCAATGCCCGGCTGAGGCGATAGTCCCAGATGACCGTTTCGTGGATACGGTTGAGTTCGACGCCGGTCCAGCCGAGCCTGTTGGTGATGGCGTAGAAGGTCGTCGACAGCGGGATCGGCAGGTCGCCGATGCCGACGCTGACACCGATGATCACGCCGATCGCTGCAAGGGAAGCCAACAGCAACAGGCCGAAGACGGCCAGTTGCTGGAGATTGCGGTAGGCGTCGATCACTTCGATAGACCAAGCGCCTTGAGCTGCTGGGCGACCTGCTCGGCGCCATAGATCGTGCGGATGGTCGGGTTCATGGCCTGACCGTCCATGACGACGACGGCCTTGTTCTTGACGGCGGGAAGCTGGCTGACGGCCGGATCGGTGGTGAGAAACTTGATCTTGGCTTCCGGCTTATCGAGCTCCCAGCGATTGCGATCGAGGCTGGCGACGACAATGACGTCAGGATTGGCCGCGATGATGCTCTCCCAGCCGAGTGTCGGCCATTCCGCTTCGGCGGTAATGGCATTGTGGCCGCCAAGCAGGTCGGCGATGAAGCCGGATGCGCTGTTCTTGCCGCCGAGATAGGCGTCGGAGGAGGGCGATTGGCTGGAAAACCAGAAGACGTAGGAAAGCTGCTTGCCGTCTTTCGGCACGCTGGCGCGGAGTGCTGCTTCGCGCGCCTTGAAATCCGTGATCAATGCCCGCCCGCGATCGGGCACATCGAAGATCTGCGAGAGCTCGTCGATCTCCTTGTAGAGAAGATCCATGTTCCATAGCTCTCCGCGGCTGCCATACTGGTCCTTGACCGCAGCCGTGCTGAGGCAGGTGCTGGGAGACAGATAGGCCGGGATGCCGACCTTCTCGAAATCCTCGCGCTTGGCGACCTTGCTATTCGGCCCCATCAGGCTTGGTAAGGCAACAGCCACGAAGTCAGGATTTTCAGAGAGGATCGATTCAAACGTCGGGAACTCGACGGTCAGCAATTTGACCTTGGAATTCGCTTCGGCAAGCTGTGGCAGGACCTTGCTCGGCCAGAAGGCGGTGCCGACCATTTTGTCCTGCAGGCCAAGCAAAAGAAGAATTTCGGCACTGTTCTGGCCGAGCCCGATCGCCCGTGCCGGTGCTTTCTGGAATGTGACCTTTGCGCCGCAATTGTCGATTGTCAGGGGATAGCTGGTCGATGCGGCCGATGCTGCCGGTGCGGCAAGGCCGAGCGCCGCGCAAAGAGCCGGGACGGCCAAAAGTGATTTCAATATGGTCACGAAAAACATCCTGATCGTTTGCGGCCAAATATGGACGGGTGAAAACACCCGCGGCGGTATAGCCTTGCCAGCCGGTCACAAACAAGAGGGATTTACTCATATTTCTACAGATTCCGCGCGCGGGACCAGGACAAAGCCCGGATTCGCCAGTATCGCTTCCGTGACCGACCGTCAGATACCGAGATCGAGCTGGGATTGCGAGCGGCCTTCGTCGGCTCTTTCGTTCGTGAGGGATGACAGCGTGACGCCGAGCAGCCGAACCGGCCTCCTGAACGGATGGACGGTCGCCAGAAGCGCGGATGCCGCTTCTAGGATTTCGCCCATGTCCGCGACCGGAAAAGGGACGGTCCGACTGCGCGTCGCCTGCGTGAAATCGGAGTATTTGATCTTCACGGTCACCGTCTTGCCGCTGATGCCGCTTGCCTCGCAGTAGCGCCAGACCTTCTCCGCGAGCGGCTGCAATTCCGCCGTCGCCAGATCGAGGTCGTCGATATCCTCGGGAAAAGTATCCTCCGCGCCGACGGATTTGCGGATCCGGTCGGGTCTCACCTGGCGTTCGTCGATGCCCCGGGCGATCCCGTAGAAATACGGTCCGGACTTTCCGAAATGCTCCTGCAGGAAGGCGAGAGACTTCGACCTTAGATCGAGCCCGGTTTCGATCCCGTACTTGCGCATGCGCTCGGCGGTCGCTGGCCCCACGCCATGGAATTTGCTGACGGGGAGCGCCTCGACAAATGCCGGCCCGTTCTTCGGCGTGATCACCGCCTGGCCGTTGGGCTTGTTCAGATCGCTCGCCATCTTGGCGAGGAACTTGTTGTAGGAAATGCCGGCGGAAGCATTGAGCCCGGTGATCTGTTTGATCCTGGCCCGGATCTCCAGCGCGATCTCCGTGGCGATCTCCATGCCCTTGAGGTTTTCGGTGACGTCGAGATACGCTTCATCGAGTGAAAGGGGCTCGATCAGCGGCGTATATTCGGCGAAGACCTCGCGTATCTGCCGCGACACGGCTTTGTAGACGTCGAAGCGCGGCGGCACGAAAATCAGGTCCGGGCATTTACGCTTCGCAGTCACCGACGGCATGGCCGAGCGAACGCCGAAGGCGCGGGCCTCATAGCTTGCCGCCGCCACCACGCCGCGCGCCGCGGACCCGCCGACCGCAAGCGGCTTGCCGCGCAGTTCGGGATTGTCCCGCTGTTCGACCGACGCGTAGAAGGCATCCATGTCCACATGGATGATTTTGCGGACGGGCGTCGAGCTCATATCGTTCATTATCGTCTCGGCATCATGCTCTGCACTTCAGCACCGTCGTAGATTGTGGGGCTGAAACAAATGCGGAACATATCATCCCTGGCGACGATATCAAACCGGTTCCGGATCTTGCCGACAGAACTTCATCAAAGACCAAGCGTGCTGAGCCAGTTATCGAAACTCGACACCACAGCCGTGCGCGACGGCGCTTCCGTCTTGAAATCCCGAGAATGCCTGCGCACTTCGCTTGGGTTGTAGCCGAACTCATGGGTGAAGGCTCGGCAGAAGTTGGCGGCGGACTCGAAACAGAACTGATTGGCGATTTCGCCGATTTTCCGGCCATCGGCGGGATCGTTAAGTGCGGCGCGCGCAGCCAGAAGCCGTTTCCTTCGGATGTAGTTGAGCACTCCGCTCGAGGTCTGGAATAGCTCGTAAAGACGGGTCCGCGAAATTGCCAGTTCACGGCTTAGGGTTTCCGGCGTCAATTCCGCGGATCCCAGGTTGTTCTGAATGAAATGCCTTGCCCGGGTCATCAGCCCGCTTTGCGATATCTCGCCATCGATCTGGCAGTGCACCAAGGGAGCGATGGTATGGAACACCATTTCCCGAAGCTGGTTCCTGACGCTTGGAAGGTCGTCTCTGGTCAAACGAAGGAGATTGACTTCGAGAAAATCCATGTAGCTCGAAAGTAACGAGACGCGCGCGCCCCCAAGTACGATATTGCTGCTGGCGCTCGGCAATCCACCATAGGCGGCGAACAGATCGCATGGCAGGATCAGGGTCGTGGATTGCGCCGGCGAGGTTCGTCCGTAAAAGGGGTAGCCCAGCATCCGGATTTCCATCATGCCAGGCTCGTTTTCGACAACCTTGCCATTAACGCTCGCCCACGTCTTTCCGGTGCGCAGAAAGGTGATCTGCCAATGATCTATCGAGCTGAATCGTATTTTTTCCGCGGAGCGTTCGAAACTGAATGCCGGGGTATCCTGCTGAATGAGCAGGACACCTTCGAGGTTCCATACGACCTGCTTCACCGCGAACGGCTCACACGCTTTTGCTTGATTTTGCGGCCGCATATCGATCAGCGGAGCCATGCGCTCCTGCCAGGCCGCAAATTGCCGATCGGGGCGCAGTTCCCCGGTTGAAAATGACAGGGACGCCAGCTCCGTCCTTTCGGGGACTTCGCTGTAAAGCGGCGCCTGAGGAGAGCGGGGCCAGCGGCGGCGCTCGACAGCCTTGGGCTGTTCAAATGGAATACCTGCTTTGCTCCACATCATTGTAGCGATCCCTCGACACTACATGGCGTGTTGTACTTGCCGCGGCTGCAGCGCGTCCATTGAAAATTCTGCAGCTGGCCCCAACACCAGTTGATCATCTTAAAGCCAGAATTTGTCTGTGGATTGGCCGCCTTCTCGTAAGATCCAGCCTGATTCCCAACTTTTCATGCCGGTACGAATCTGATTCCCTATTGTAACAGGAAGAGAGAGGGGTAAACGCACGACAGGTGACGTCCTCGTCTTTGATGAGGCGGACGCTTCTGTTCGACAGCGTGGCGAGCAGCTTGGCAAAAGGCCAAACTGCCCGACTGATCTCCGGCGGCCATCGCAAGGAACGCAAAACTGATACCCGAGAGGGTCGCATTGCCGCAAACCTTACTTCAATACTCGTAACAGTTACTTAAGCATTATTCGTTAATAATTTCAAGAATTTTATCGAGAGACAGAAATAATTTTAATGGATGTGGAAACGAACATAGAGGATATGGAAGTAAGCAAATGGTAGTAAACCTGATTGAGCCGAAGTTTTATCTTTCTCGCCTTGTATCAACATTGACTTCTGTTTGCCTATGCGCCTTTTTTCTTGCCTATACGGCAGAAAATGCGGCTTCCGCAACCATGAATAAATATAAGTACAAGACCATCGACCTGTACATGAAGAAAAGCGAAAGCAATATGTACTTTTATGGGACCGGTCAGGTCCGCAAGAGGACGACGGTTTCCTCGGAAGAGTATTTCAAGGGGGCACCCTATATCTGCACGCCGAGCGGCTTTGGACGGACCTCGCATTGCTACAATCGGGGAAACTGAAACCGTTCTGACAACTGATCCCATCTTGCCAGAACGGTTGCGGATGTCTCATTCCATGGCGATGTCATAGTCGGTTGATCTCGACTGCTCGACATCTTCGCCTCTATCCGGTTTAGCTGGGCAAGTGCCGGATGACGTCGTTGCCTTTGCGCAGTTTCATTGCCTCGTCGTCATGTCTCGGGCGATTGTGACGAAATACATACCACTTCCCGTCCGGCAGAGACTTCTGATAGATGACGCCGTCTTTTTCACGGTGCAGAAAGCAGGACGTCTTCTCGACGTCGTACTTCGTGCTCTGCCAACGTGCCTTCATGCATAGCTTGCCATTAAAGGTCGCATACCAGGTGCCTTTGGCATCGGTTCTGTCGGCGCCGGTATGCGACCAGGCCATGAAGCTGCCTTGCTTGGCCGAAAAGTAGCCGGCACCATCTTTCCAGATCCAGGACCGGCCCGCGTAAAGGCTTCGCACGTCCGAGGCGCTTATCGATGTTGCTTGAATGGCAGAGCGCTCGATCATCCAATCGGCGTGCTGCCGGCTTGCAGCATATGCCGGCCCGCCCAACAGCAACATCGACATGGCCGCACTTGATATAAAGAGTCTTGCGAGAGACATCTTCGCCTCCATTTTCGTTGTTGTTGGTTCAGTTCAACAGAGGGCTGACAACGCGCCAGTCCGGCAGTCCGAGACCGTGAGGCCACGGATAAACCTCGCGATCGTCGAAATACACCACCCCCACGATGTTCTTGAATTCGTCATGCGGTTTGGCGGCTTCTTCAGCCCAGGCATGGACATAGGCTTCGTTTCCCTGGTAGCCCAGCTCCGCGATAACGATCGGCTTTCCGAAAGCTTTGACGCGGTCATAGGCCGGTTTGGTGGCCTCGACGAAGGTCGAGTCACGCCCGAGCACGCGCTGGTCGAAGGGCTGATAGCCGAAGACCGAGATGCCGACGACATCCACATATCGATCTCCCGGATAATAGGCTTCGAGCCCTTCCTTGCCCATCGGCGACCACATGTATTCGGCGGATGGAAGATCGCGACGGCATACATCGACGGCGTGCTTATATGCCTTCACATATTGCGAGGGGCTCCAGTAGGCCCAGGTGAACTGCCCGTTCTTCTCATCCATTTCCTGTGCCCAGCGAATGGTAACGGGTTGCTTCAGCTTGGCGGCGGCCGAGCATATCGACGCCATGTTCGCATCGTAGTGCCCATCCATGATCGCCTGGAACAGATCGTCCGGCGTAACGCGCCAATTGCGTGCCCAGGACCAGGGCTCGACTGTAATCAGCAGCGAGCGGCCGCGCTGGCGCGCATAGCTGTCCGCGACCCCAAGCGTCGCCAGATCCACATCTTCCCAGGGGAGGAAGAGATGCTCGATCTTGGGATTGGGGTCATTTGAGAAATCGCCGTTCGGATCGTAGGCGCCCGATGGCAGCGATTGCGGCGTGATGATCGGTCTCTTGTCATGGAACGTGCTTTGGCTGCCGCCCGCCGTTTCAACACCTTTGTTGGGGGCGTAAATCGCTCCGGACAAACCTGCGAAACAAACGACGGCAGCGGTAAGCTTGGATGCCGTTTTCATTGGACTGCCTCCTCCTTCAGTTCGGCCTTGCTCGTGCCCAGGGTGGCTTTCACGATGCTCAGTCGTTCAGTAACCAGATCGCTGGCGACCAACTTTTTCGCCTCGTCGGCGTCTTTGATCGCGGCATGGCGAAATATGAACCATGCCCCACCGGATTCGCGCTTCTGGTAAACGGTTTCATTGAGAATGCGGTGCAGAAAGCAGGTCTTGGCCGGGAACTTGCCGTTCGCCGCGTACCAGGTTGCTTCAAAGCACATGCGGCCGGCATCGCTCACGCTCCAGCGGCCTTCGGCCCAGGATTTGCCTGCATTGCCATCGACCCAGGCAGCGAACCGGCGATCTGCGTCCTGCATTTGCCCTGCGCCATCTGGCCATTGCCAGCTCTTGTCGCGATAGAGTTGGTAAAGCTCGAACGCTGTCATGGGGCGAGCGTCGACCGGCAGTTTGAGGCCTTTGCCCTCAGCGGCGGCGCTACTTGCCGCGACGGATCCGAGGACGATGACGGCGGCAAGCGTCGCAGCACTTACGCGGATCAGAAGGCTCGGTTTGTTATATGATGATGCCATTGTCTTTCTCCCGCATAGCAATTGGTATGACTTTCGCGGCGCCCAGAGATTTGTTCCTCTGTCTCGCCATGCTTCGAACATCGCCCTTGGTGCTGGCCGAATTTCCGATGGTGGAAATGCGGAATCCGAGCTGCGCGGCAGCTTCCTTGCGAAAGGCGTTTCTGAGATCCACCAGGATTGGCTGGCGCATATTCGCCTTGAGCTGGATCAGGTCGAGATTCCTAATGATTGCCCATTCCGTCATGACGACCGCCGCATCGGCATTGCGCGCGCAGTCATAAGGATCGTCGCAGAACACCACGTCATCAAGGACCTTCGCGGCATTCTCGATGCCCATCGGATCGTAAGCGCGAATATGACCGCCAAAGCGCTGCAGCGCTTCGATCAGCGGAACCGAGGGGGCTTCGCGCATATCGTCCGTGTCGGGCCTGCATGTGAGGCCAAGGACGGCGATGGTCAGACCGTCTATATTGCCGCCAAGCGCTTCGACGACCCTGCGCGCCATGCGTCGCTTGCGGGCGTCGTTCGCTGCAACGGTTTCCTCGATCACGCGCAGCGCCACGCCATAATCCTGCGCGGTTCGCAAAAGAGCGAGCGTATCGCCTGGAAAACAGGAGCCGCCGAAGCCTGGACCTGCCGTCAGGAAGGTCGTGCCTATGCGCTTGTCCAATCCTATCCCGAGCGTCAGTTCCTCGACATCGCTGCCCAGATGTTCGCAAAGATCGGCGAGCTCGTTGATGAAGGTTATCTTCGTCGCCAGAAACGCGTTGGCCGCATATTTGATCAATTCCGCAGTTCGCCGCGCCGTCACCACAACCGGTATATCCAGGAGATCCATCGGGTCGGTATAGAGTTCCAGCAGGCGCTTATAGGCAGGTTCGTCGTCAACGCCGATAACGACACGATCGGGTGCGAGGGAATTCTGTACCGCAACGCCTTCGCACAGGAATTCCGGGTTGGAGGCAACGGAAAACGTGCCTGGCTTCCGTGTCGCGGCGATGATCTTCTGCACCATGTCGCCGGTGCCCACGGGCACGGTCGATTTAATGACGACGACCGCGTCGTCTGCTATCAACGGCGCAAGATCGCTTGCCGCACGGTAGAGGCAGGAAAGATCGGGTTCACCGCGATCATTGCGAGGCGGCGTGCTGAGGGCGATAAAGACGATGGCGGCTTGCCTGACCGCCCGGGCGAGGTTGCAGGTGAAATCAAGCCGTCCCGATGCGCAGTTTCGTTCGACCATTTCGTCGAGATGCGGCTCGTAGATTGGCATTCTGCCCTGTCGGAGACCGGCAATCTTCGGCGGATCCTTGTCCACGCAGACGACTTCATGACCCCACTCGGCGAAGCAGGCGCCGCTGACCAAACCCACATATCCCGTTCCGACAACAGCTATCTTCATGTTCTATTGCGCTTATGCGCCCCTCCTGTCGGGAATTTCCGTCACTGCGTTGCCGTCATGCCAGTGCGGATCGAACATGATCCGATGCAGCTTGCGTCCGCTGACGCCTGCTCCCGCCACCGACGAGCGCTCCACGAAAAGCGCATAGCCGCTGGCGCTCCATGTCAGCGACAGCACTCCGTCGGCACCGCGCTCCGTGGCGGCAAATCCCGGCAGGGCGATGAGAGCGAGCAATGCGCTTGCAACGGCAGGACGATAGAACCGGCTGCTCATGGAGACGGTGTTCTCCTGCGCGTGCTTCACAATGATCACCAATAGCAGCAGCGTGTAGATCGCCGCATTCATGGTCGCGAAGATATAGAAGCCGCTCGTCTCTCCGGCATCGCGAACCGTCAAGACAGGTACGATGGAAACGAGAGACAGAAGCGCATAAGGCGCCAGCACGCGGAAGGGCAATGGATCGACATTGGACGTGCCTTTCGGCGTGACGCGAAAATCGACGAAAGACCCAGTCGCCCAATCCCGTATCGCTGCGATTGTCCCGGCAAGTGCCCATGGCCAGCGTGCGAACAGAAACAGCGTCGCTTCCCAGCTGAGTATCTTGGCATCAACCGGCCTGAACGTGCCGGTACGGCGCCAGCGATAAGCGAATGCGATCAGCAGGAACGATTGCGGCAGGAAGTGAAGCAGAAAATCGGGATAGGACACATTGACGAAGTTCCGTCTTCCCATGAGCGCTATTATAGGCAGCATGAACATCAGCGCCATGAACAGCGAAAACAGCGGGTACCAGAGTTGAGAGAACAGGAATTGCGCTCTTAGCCGCGGTGGCAGGCACGGAAGCAGCTTCGGTGAATATTGCAGCAAGATCATCATCAGGCTGCGCGACCACTGGAACTCCTGCGTGATGAGGTCGGTAAAGGTGCTCGGACCATCGCCGTGAGCAATCGCATCGATGGCGTGAACGCCGCGCCAACCATGTGCATTCATCATGAGCGTTGTCGAATGATCCTCGGCGAGTTCGGGTCCGAGACCGCCGATCTCTTTCAGAGCCGCAGTGCGGACGGCATAGTGCGAGCCGATGCAGAGCGGCGCCAGGCCATTGTTGAAGCCGGCTTGCAGCGATCCATGCATGCTCGCTTCGGCATAAAGGCGACCCCGCGCGGACCAGCTCTCATGTGCGTTGCTGTCGCAGATGCTGGGCGCGGATACGTAGCCGATCGCGGGATCGGCGAACGGACGCAGCATCTGGTAAAGATAGTCCCGGCTCGGCACGTGATCGGCATCGAGCTGAACGACGAAATCATAACGTTCATAGCCATAATGGTCATAGAAGAAGGCGAGGTTTCCCTCCTTGCAGCGCGTGCGCCGCGGCCATGTCTGGCGGTGATAATCGTCCCGCCCTTTGCGGGTGGACAGCTGAACGCCGTGCCTGCGGCACCAATCGATTGTCGCAGGCGAAGGATCCTCGTCAGCGAGCCATGTGTCGTGCGGCACTTCCTGTGCGAGCATGGCCTGTAGGGTGCGGATAACGATATCGAACGGTTCCGACGGCGCCTTTGTCACCACCATCGCCACCCGGCTGCCTACCGGTAGGCGTAGCGGCCCGTTTGTCTTCCGCGCGCGATAGAATACGGCGACGAAATAGGCTGGAAGGAGGCTCGTCCATGCCAGAACGGTGGTGATCAGAATGGATCCGAGCGGATCGATATGGTGGCCCGGCAGGAGCCACCACCACCAAAGATAAGCGAGTGCGGCAAACCATATCGCGGCACAGACGATATATTCCGTGCGGCGATAGCCTGAGAGGATGGGAACCATCAGTGGCTCGTCCTGCGCGGCGGATCTTTTTATCTTGGGCATCCTCACGATTGCGTCTCCAATCCGAAGAATGGAGCTGCCGTTCGGATGATGGTTCCGATATCGGAGTACAGGGGTTGAAAGCCGAGTTTTTCGGCGGCGAGATCCGACGCGGCATAAAGCGCCGGCGGATCACCCGGCCGGCGAGGGCGCATCGCAACCGGCACGGAGCGTCTCGAGGCAAGTCCGATGGCGTCCAGAACCTCCCTGATCGACGTCCCGCGGCCGGTTCCGAGATTGATGGCGAGATTGGCGCCGCCCTCCATCAGATATTTGACCGCGAGAGCATGGCCGCGCGCCAGATCCATGACGTGGATGTAGTCGCGGACGCAGGTGCCGTCCGGCGTGTCGTAGTCATCGCCATAGACCTCGAGGCAGTCGATGGCGCCCGTCGCGGCGAGCAGCGCGCGGGGGATCAGATGCGTCTCCGGAGCGTGCCATTCGCCGAGCTCCTGCTCGGGGTCGGCTCCCGCCGCATTGAAATAGCGCAGCGCGACATAACGAAGCCCGTAGGCTGCCGCGTAGTCGGTCAGCATGTGTTCGGCGATGAGCTTCGTGCGGCCATAGGGATTTATGGGACGCTGCGGCTCACATTCGCGGATCGGCAATTGATCCGGTATGCCATAGACCGCGCAGCTCGATGAAAAGATGAGCTTGTCGATACCGGTGGTGCGGCAGGCTTCCAGTAGCGAATGCGTACCGTTGACGTTGTTGGCATAGTATTTTGCCGGCTGTTCGACGGATTCGCCGACATAGGCCGAGGCTGCGAAATGGATGACCGCTTCAGGCTGATATCTCCTGATGGTCTCGACCAGGCGACGCGTGTTGAGAATATCTCCCTCTATGAACGGTCCCCAGCGGACCGATCGAAGATGGCCGGTGGAAAGATTGTCATAGACGACCGGTTCGTAACCTTCTCTATGCAGAAGCTTGGCCGTGTGGCTGCCGATGAAGCCGGCACCGCCCGCGACGAGGATGGTGCGCGCAGACATCAGATGACCTCTACGAGTTCGCTGCCTTGCCGATGAAGCTGGCGTTCGAAATAGGCAACCGTCGACTTCAGGCCTTCGGCCAGAGCGACCGTCGGCTCCCATGCCAAGTCCCGTTTTGCGATCGTGATGTCGGGACGACGCTGGCGAGGGTCGTCGATCGGCAGCGGTTTGTAGACGACTTTCGACGGCGAACCCGTCAGCGTGATGACCTGTTCGGCAAGTTCGCGGACGCTGAACTCGGCCGGATTGCCCAGATTGATCGGCGAATGAAGCGCGGCGGGGCTGCTCATCAGCTGAACGAAGCCTTCGATAAGGTCGTCGACATAGCAGAACGAGCGCGTCTGCGATCCGTCGCCGTAGACGGTAATGTCCTGTCCCTTGAGTGCCTGGACGATGAAATTGGAAACGACGCGGCCATCATCGGGACGCATGCGCGGTCCGTAGGTATTGAAGATACGCGCGATCCTGATGTCCACGCCATGTCTCATATGAAAGTCATAGAAAAGCGTTTCGGCCGAGCGCTTTCCCTCGTCATAGCAGGAGCGTGGGCCAAACGAGTTGACATGGCCCCAATAGCGCTCCGGCTGGGGATGTACCTGCGGGTCTCCGTAGATTTCCGAGGTTGAAGCCTGGAATATGCGGGCCTGGTGCCGTGCCGCCAGTTCGAGCAGGTTCAGCGCACCGAAAACGCATGTCTTCATGGTATGGATCGGGTCTGCCTGATAGTGCACGGGCGATGCGGGACAGGCCAGATTGTAGATCTCGTCGACCGGCAGATCGATGGGATTGACGATATCGTGACGAACGAAGCTGAAGGCGTCGTAGCGAAGCAAATGCCGCAAATTCTCCGTCCGCCCCGTCGAGAAGTCGTCGGCGCAGATGACCTGACAGCCATCCCGCAATAGCCGCTCACAAAGATGAGAACCCAGAAAACCCGCGCCGCCAGCAATCAGAATTGTACGGCGTTCGGAATTTCTCGAATATAAATTCGTATATCTGAGCGGCATATTCATAGAACTCTCCACTTTTACGATGATACACAAACATAGATGCGACGGCTGTACTGCACACACGCCGTGTTTTTGCCTCGCAATCAAATATAGCTCCGGCGAGGACTATTGTTAATAAATTACTAATGTCTGAGGTTTCTGTCGTTATCAGGGAATTCGAGATTTTTACAATCTGTACATTTGTTGGCCGCGAAAGACTTTGGGTAAGCGACATGAAACGCCGCCAGCAGAAGCCGTCGCTGACCGCTTTCAAGCAGGGTCGTCCGGCATCGGCAGTCGGAATTGCCGTCTTTTCTGCTATTTGCCGCTGGGCACGAAGCATTGCTTTCGTCGCCAGCTAGAAAAACTGCCTTTGGATTCCAGACATTCGCAACGATCATTTTTGCAACGGGACGCTGTGCCCTGGCGGGTACGATACGCTTTGACAAGCGCTTCAAGTATGCGACCTGGTCGCTGCCGGCATTCCTTGAGCGATTATTATTGCGCCAGCATATCGGCCAGCGCATGCCGCATGGACGTGCTCGGGATACCGAAAAGGCCGCCATAGGGAAGATCGAGATCCAGGATGACAAACATGACGCTCGCCACCGAAACGATGGCGACGGCGACAATGGAGCCTGCAAGCGGATTTCTGGGGGCCTGAAGACCGAAGCTCAGAAACACCAGCATAAGCCAGAAGATCAGGACATCGAGAAACGGCGCTGAAAGCGAGCCATGCGCATCTTCTATGACGGTCCATCGCGCGACCATGAGATTGCTGAAGAGCTGATTGCAACGGGCGACAAGCAACTGATGCAAGGGATCGGTCGGCTGCTGGCGGGCAATGCCCAGCCCTATGTCGTTCAGGAGTGTCCCCAGGGTGGGTGCTTCGCCAATCAAAGGCAATTTTGATACGTCGGGATATGTCATTCCCGGCGGAAGCGGTTCTCCCGGCCATGTACTGGCAATGACGGCGGCGGTATAGCTGCGCAGGAGTTGTCTTTCACTGTCCAATGCGGCGCCGTAGTTTTTGAGGCAAACGTCCATTTCCGCCAGACCGGCGGCGTAGCGGTTGCGATCGTGGGACGCTGTTGTGAATGCGGTCAGCTCCGATGCCAAAAGCAAGCTCATGACAAGTGCCGCAAAAGTCACAAGCAAGGCCGTCACGACTCGAAGAAAGTCTATCGTCTCGGTGCCGCGGTGCGGAGCAGGCAGTCTGGTGCGCAATATCGAACCGATTGCGGCGCTCAATATCAGGAGAATAAACAAAACCAGCGTCCAGACGGCTTCTCGCGGCATCGAAAAATGCTCCAGCTACATCTGGCCATTGATTATGTCATGTATATCGATGGAGCGGGAGGGACAAAAACTTCGCGATCTCTCAGCATGAAGGCGTATTTTACTTGCGATATTCACATCGATAATGGAGATAGCGGGACAAGCTTGGAGTTGACGACATCGCTCCCTTCAAGACGAGCTCGATCCGTGGCCATTACCCGAAGAGCCGGGAGCGCAACCTGCGTCGATGACGACCCTAGCGGCACTAAAAATTGATCAGCATTATCAGGTGCTTAATGCAAAATCACTGGAGGTGAGTATTCGCGAGGATTCAAACGCTTGCACGATCGAGGCTTTCTACTGAGGTTTTTATAGCGGTGCTATCCTGTCGGCATTCAGTCAGGCTGTGGTGCGCAGGTAGTTTCTCCATAAGACAGCTCGCAGGCTAACAAGACCGGATGGTCGATGCTCGGCACGGGCTGCTCGTTGAGAAGAACCTCCACAGCGGCTGTAGCGATCTTCTGAATTGGTTGCTTCACCGTTGTTAAGCGCGGGATTGTCATATCGGAGAGCGGGATGCCGTCGAATCCAAGGATGGATAGCGCTGCCGGTATTGGGATACCAAGGTCATATGCCGCCCTCATGCAGCCGATCGCCTGCTGATCAGAGCTCGCAAAGATGGCGGTCGGACGTTCGTTGCGGGCACGCGCCAGCAGATAATTTCCCGCCAGCCGTCCGCTCTCATAATCGAAGTTGGCCTCGGCAACCAGCGGCGGGGCTGCGGTTCCCACGCTATTGCCGGCTTGTATCATGGCATCGAGATAGCCCTTGAGGCGATCATTGGCTGGAACGGAATGTTCAGGCCCTGAAATGAAGCCGATACGGCGATGCCCTAGCTTCAGGAGATATTCGACGCCAAGGCGAACGCCGTTGCGATGATCTGAGGCTATACCCGAATATCCCGGCATAAGACGGTCGACGACAACGATTGGCAGCCCTTTCGGCAGCTTGATCGGATGGAAATCGTTGCTCGGAACGAGAATGATGCCGTCCACCTTGCGGCTCGTCAGTTGCCGGAGACGGTCGGCTTCCTTCGTAGCGTGATCGAAGGATGTCATGACGATGATGTTGTAACCGTACGTGGCTGCGGCTTGCTCGGCAGATTGGACGAGTTCGGAAAAGAATGGATTGGTCAGGTCCGGGATGACGATGCCGATGAGGCGGCTGACCTTGCTGCGCATGCTTCTTGCGGACGGATCCGGCGTGTAACCGAGTTCCTCTATGATGGCGTTGACCCGCGTCCTTAATTCGTGCGTGACGGATGGGTGATCATTCAAGACTCTCGAAACGGTCCCGGTAGAGACCTCTGCGAGCTTGGCAACGTCGCGGATTCCGACCTTCAGCATAACGGAACATATGTCCTTTCTCTTCGGAACCAGTGGCCTTACCAAGAGCCTGATCCAAGCATCCCGCTAGCGGTCTCTACCGCCTTCATCAAAAGTCTGCACGTTAAACTTGATCGACCTAACGGAAAGCATTTCGCAGCGTCGTTGGAAACGGTTCATCGCATATACTGCAGCATACAAGCGAAAGTGCAACCCGTGCCATTTTTTTCGCCATTTCCACCGCCTTGACAATTTTCGGAGGCATTGTTACCCATTACGTGGTGAAACGGTTCATTGTCGTTGACAACTCAGGTGGAGCTGAGCCCAGGACCGTCCGGGAGGAGAGAAATGTCCAATTCTAGAAAGCCTGAATCCGTCTTGATCAGCGTCCCGCGTCGTGCGGCGTTGAAGCTTGGTCTTGCAGGCACCTTGGTACTTGCGCTGTCTTGCGGCGTGTCGCCAGCCTTTGCGGCCGGTAAGCCTAAAGTCGGCCTGATCATGAAGTCCTTGTCGAATGAGTTCTTCAAGCAGATGAAGGCGGGTGCCGACAAATATGCGGCTGAAAACAAGGAGAAGTTCGACTTCAAGGCCGTCGGCATGAAGGACGAGCGTGATTTTGCTTCGCAGGTCGATGCGGTCGAAAACTTCGTGACGCAGAAATACGATATCATCGTTGTCGCACCGGCCGACTCGAAGGCGATGGCCACTCCGCTTGCGAAGGCCGTAAAGGCCGGCGTCAAGGTCATCAATATCGACGTGCCGCTGGATGCCGACGCCAAGAAGGCGGCCGGTATCGATCTTGCCTTCTTCGGGCCTGACAACACTGAGGGCGCCAAGCTTGCGGGCGATGCGCTTGCCAAGGATCTGGGGCCGGGCGCGAAGGTCGTGATCCTGGAAGGCAATCCTGAGGCTGACAACGCCAAGGAGCGCAAGGTCGGCTTCATGGATTCCATCAAGAACGGCAAGCTCGAGCTTCTCGACAGCAAGACCGCGCATTGGGAGACGGAGGAAGCGAACACCGTCATGACGAATTTCCTGACGAAGTATAAGGATATTCAGGGCGTCATGGCCGCAAACGACTCCATGGCTCTCGGTGTCGTCAAGGCGCTCGATGCATCCGGCCAGAGCGGCAAGATCAAGGTTGTCGGTTTCGATAATATCCCGTCCGTCAAGCCGTTGATCAAGGACGGCAAGATGCTTGCCACCGTCGAACAGTATGGTGCCGAGATGGCGGCCATGGGCATCAAGTATGGACTTCGCGAGCTCGCCGGCGAAAAATTCACCGGTTGGGTCAAGACGAACGTCACGCTCATCACCGCCAAGGATATTAAATAGTCGAGGGTCCTTGGCTTCGAGGCTGAAGGAGGCGCCGGCTGCTTGGCCGGCGCTATTCGCTGCCCGATCGCTTTCCTGTTGAATGCTCCGACGTCGCTCGTTTTCGAGCGGCCTCGGCGTCAGCTATGGGCGGGTGCCATTTCCAATCCGAAATAGACCATGCGCGAGGTGGACGTGCCAAGCACACCAGATGACTACATCCTGAAGCTGGAAGGAATAGGCAAGCGCTTCCCGGGCGTCGTCGCGCTCAAAGATGTTTCCATTAGCATCGGTCGCGGCAAGGGACACGTCCTTCTGGGCGAAAACGGTGCCGGAAAATCCACGCTGATCAACCTTCTTGGTGGTGTCTTTAAGCCGGATGACGGTCATATCGTGTTCGACGGCGAGCGCTACGATCCGGCGTCTCCTCTGGAGGCCTTCAAGGCCGGCATTCGCGTCATCCATCAGGAACTGCATCCCCTATCCAACCTCAGCGTTGCTGAAAATCTTCTCTTCGAACATCTCCCGCGCCGATACGGCCTGGTGAACTACAAGCAAATGAACGCCAGGGCGGCAGAGTTGCTGGCCGAAGTCGGCCTCAACGTGGCGCCGACGACGCTTGCCAGCAGCTTGAGCGTAGCGCAGCTTCAGCTTCTCGAGATCGCCAAGGCGCTCTGTTACGAGAGCAAGCTTCTGGTTCTTGACGAACCGACGGCAACGTTGACCTCCAAGGAAGTCGATCGTCTCTTCGAAATTCTGAGGCGGCTGAAGGCGCGGGGCGTAACCACGCTTTACATATCGCACCGGCTCGAAGAGATATTTGAGGTGGGCGATGACGTGACCATCCTGCGCGACGGCCAACATGTGATCACGCGGCCGCTTGAAGGGCTAGGAATTCCAAAAATCGTTGAACTGATGGTAGGGCGCGCACTCGCGGAACATGACGCCTTTCGCGGCGATAGTGTCATATCGGGTGAGGCGCTCGGTATCTCCGGTCTGAAGGTGACGCACAATAGTCCGGAGATATCATTCTCTATCGCCAAGGGTGAAATCGTCGGCATTGCCGGGCTTGTGGGCAGCGGTCGGACCGAGGCAGTTCGCGCCATATTCGGCGCCGATGCAAAGGCCGCCGGAGAAATCCGCATTAATGGCGAGCCGGTCGAGATCAATTCGCCGAGGGATGCTGTCGCCGCAGGGCTGTGCCTGGCAACCGAAGACCGCAAGATGCAGGGCCTGATGCTCGACATGAGCTGCGCCGAAAACACCACCATCACAGATCTCGGCAAAATCTCCCGCAATGGCCTGATCAACCGGAAGATCGAGAATGAAAACTCGCAGCGCCTTGTACGCGAGCTGCGCATTAAAACGCCATCCATCCACCAGGTGGTCAGGACATTTTCCGGCGGCAACCAGCAGAAGGTCGTCATTGCCAAATGGCTGTTCCGCGGTCCCAAAGTACTGATTTTCGACGAGCCGACCCGTGGGATCGACGTGGGTGCAAAGGCCGAGATCTATGATCTTCTGTGGAAGTTTGCCGCCGAGGGAAAGGGTGTTCTGGTCGTCTCGTCGGACCTGCCGGAGCTCATCGGCATCTGCCACCGCATCATTGTTTTGTCGAATGGCAAGATTGCCGGCGAAATCGCCCGAGACCAATTCGAAGAGAGCAAGATTCTGTCACTCGCCTACAAGGAATACAGTCGTGTCCGGCAACATTGAAAAGAAGACCGAGGTCAAAGAGTCCAGCTTCTGGGACAAGCTCATTCGGATATCGATGAAGGAAGCGGGCGTTGCCATCGCCCTCGTTCTGATCCTGATCTTTTTCTCGGCGACAGCGCCATATTTCGCGACGCCAGAGAACTTTCTGAAGATCTTCGTGCAGATCGCCATCAACACCGTGCTCGCCTCGGGCATGACCTTCGTCATCCTTACCGGCGGCATCGATCTGTCGGTCGGCTCGCTGCTAGCGCTTTGCACTGTTATCGGTGCAACGATCATGGTCGATCCCAGGCTTTCTCCCTGGCAGGCGATCGTGCTGGCTTCGATTGCATCGATGGGAGCAGGCGCCGTGCTTGGTGCGATCAATGGATGGGTATGCGAGAAATGGAAGCTTCCGTCCTTCATCGTTACGCTTGGCATGTTGAACGTCGCAAGCGGCCTGGCGCGCGTCGTCAGTGACAACTCCACCATTACCGGCCTGCCTCAGCCTTTTGTCGATTTCGGTAACCTAATCTTCTGGGGCGTCTTTCCTTCAATCTTTCTGGTTGCGATCGTCGTCGTGTTTATCGGCTGGTTCGTGCTGCGTTATACTGTGTTTGGGCGCTTTGTCTTTGCGATCGGCACCAATGAGGAAGCCGTCCGGCTGTCAGGGCACGAGCCCAAAAGGTTCAAGATTGCCGTCTTCACGATTTCCGGGCTGACGGCAGGCATTGCAGCTATGGTTTATCTGTTGCGCCTCAATGTCGGCAGCCCGGTCGCGGGTATTGGCTATGAGCTCAATGCCATTGCAGCTGTGATCATCGGCGGCACCAGTCTTTCTGGCGGCAAAGGATCGATTGTGGGTACGCTGGTAGGCGCATGCATTCTGCAAGTGCTATCCACGGGCCTGCAACTGCTCGGTGCCGACGATAACATCAAGCCGATCGTCATTGGCGCAGTCATCGTGCTGGCCGTCATTCTCGACAGCTATCGCGGTCGATTGATGAGGATATTGGAAACGCGATGAATGATATTCAACATGGCAGGCCCCAATATTGCTTCCCTGCTCGAAGGTGAAGTCGTTTCGATAATCTTGAGCCGACGAATGTCTTCCTCACCGGGGACCCAGTTTGGGTGGTATCCGAGATCCACTTCTGAGACTGGCAAATCGCAGTGTCGCTATTCCACCATTCGAGAAGTTTCCGAACGCTCGCCTCCCTGATCGGATAGGCACTGACGGCTTTCCATCGAGGTGGGGTGGGACCGCTGTCCGTGCTTGATCGGTAAAAGGTGTCAATTTGTGGGGATGGCGCCGTACTGAAACACGATCGAGGTCGTGCGAAGCGACGGTTGCTGACATGATTTCATTCTATTGCTTTCGAGCCGCCGTAGGTGACTGTCATGCTTTTTATTCCATTTCCCTTCGCTGTCGCTATCGTGCTGCTCGTCCTGTTTGCCATGGTGTTCAAGCGAGGTGACGAACGGCCGGCCAATGTCCCGTTCCTGGCGCTTATCCTGGTCAGCGCTTTCCAGTCCGCGCTGTCCGGATTGCGATGGGGTTACGGGATCCAGGCCGTCATGTATGTGACACCCTTGGTCGCGGCGACCATGCCGCCGCTCGTTTACGCGGGCGTGTTCCAGCTGGTTAGGAAGAGTGCGCGACCGCCCTTCTTGCGCATCGGCATCCATATCCTGCCGGCAATCCTTGTTCTGATATCGATGATCGTTTGGCGCGATGCGATCGACGTCATCCTCGTTCTTACCTTTATCGGCTATGCAATCGCCATATTGCGCCTGATGCGGCCGGGAATGGACGCGCTTCGCCTTGCCGCCTTCGATGAAGCCAGGCCTGCCTATTATGCGATCCTGTTTGCGGCCGCCTCGCTGCTTCTTTCGGCGGCGCTTGATACGGTCGTGGCCTTCGATTTGATATGGATGCATGGCCGCTACGCGCCGACGCTCATTGTCGGTGGGAACCTCGTGGCGCTCATTATCTTGTCCGCCGCCGCCGCCGCCGCCAGCCGCAGCGGCGCGGCAAGGGAAGCGCCTGAGATCGCCGAGGTCCCGAAAGCGGATGCGGGAGATATCGAGACGATGGCTGCCGTTCAAGCGCTGATGTCGGACAAGCGGCTCTATGAGGATCACGACCTGACCTTGAACAGACTGGCGCGCAAGGCCGGCCTGTCGGCGCGTCAGATTTCCGAGGCGATCAACCGCGCCACTGGAAAAAACGTCTCGCAATATGTCAACGAGTTTCGTATCGCCGCCGCCTGCAAGCTGCTGACCGAAACCGAAAAGTCGGTCATCGAGATTATGTATGCGGTCGGCTTTCAGACGAAATCCAATTTCAATCGTGAGTTCCGGCGCGTGACCGACGTCACGCCCCTGGAATGGCGGAAGAAGACCCTGGCAGCCGCATAGGGGAGGCAAAAGTACCAGATCGCGATCAAGGACGATCTGGAACGCGTTCGAGGTCGAATTTCCTCCCGTCCCGTTCATGTTGGCGGCATGAACACGATCACCGAAGACAATCGCAAGCTCGCGGAAACGCTCAGGTCGCTTTCTCTTGAGCCTTCGTTCCAATCAGTGGAGCCGCCGCCCTGGAAAGATCGGCGGCTTGTCCCCTTGAGTATCCTGCTTGCGCTCGGCGCCAGCGTGATCGCAGTCACCGTCTTCTGGCCGGATATCGCACCTCAACTCAAAGGAGCATTGCAGCAGAAGCCGGACATCGCTCTCGCTCCAAGCATCACGCAGACGAGCGGCCAGGCAAGCCCGACAGCAAGCCAGGCGACCGCGAGCGTCAACGCATCCATTCCCGCTCTCAATCCGCCTCAATTGGCGGCTGTGTCCGAGATAACCGGTTCCGGCTACGTCGTTGCTCCCAGTATCGTGACCGTCTTTTCCAAATATGAGGGAGAGATCGCCTCAGTCGCCGCTCAAATCGGCGATCAGGTCGAAGCCGGGCAGGTTCTTGTTGGGATCGACGATATCAGCGCCGATTTTGCGCTTGAGCAGGCCAAGGCGGATAGCGATGCAGCGAAGCTTGTACTGGACGGAAAGATTCTCGAGTTGAAGCAGGCCGTCAGTTCACTGCAACGCAACGCAGCGCTTTCCGGGAAGAACGTTGTTTCGATCCAGGCCGTCGAAGAAGCGCAAACTGCGAGAGATACCGCACTCAATGCGGTCGATCAGGCGCGTCAAAGTTATGCCAAGGCGCAACTCGGCGTGAGGATCGCTAAGGAACATGTCGACGCGCTGATCGTGAAAGCTCCGATCTCGGGCAGGGTGACGCGGCTCGACGCCCATGTCGGCGGCCGGGTCCTAGCCCGGATAGACGGTATCAAGGAAAGTGAAAGCCTTCTGACGATCACCGATACCAAAAGCCTGGTGATCGACGCGGACGTGGCCGAAACCAATATCGGCGCGCTTCGGCCGGGCCTTCGCGGCGACGCCGTCCTCGACGGTTTTCCAGACAAGCCTTTTATCATCGAGATCTTGCAGCTTTGGCCGACCGTTTCACGCGAGAAAGGCACGATTACCCTGCGCCTTGCGCTCATCGAGCCACCCGAGGGCATCATGCCCAACATGGCCGCCCGCATTCGTATTTCGACCGTTCCAGCACAACAGCCAGGAGGCGCGCTTCAATGACCTCTTCGACAAGCAAAGAGCCCTACATCGCGCTCAGCGGAGTCAGGAAGGGATACAGGATAGGGACTGAGGCCGTCCCGATCTTTGCCAATCTGGACCTTGAGATAGCGCAGAGCGAATTCGTCGCCATCATGGGCCTTCCGGCTCCGGAAAATCGACGCTGCTCAATATGCTGTCTGGCATAGACCGGCCGGATCAAGGCCGCCTGCGTATCGGGGTCAGCAATCTCGATCAGATGGGCGAGTCGGCTCGCTCCTCCTGGCGCGCCCACAATATGGGGATTGTCTTCCAGTTCTATAACCTCCTGCCGATGCTGAATGCGGCCGAGAATATCGAGCTGCCGCTTCTATTGAAGCCGCTTTCGTCCCGGGAGCGTCGGGCTCGCGTCGACAAGGTCCTGGATCTGGTCGGACTTGCCGGGCGTCAGAAGCAATATCCGAAGCTGATGTCGGGCGGACAGCAGCAGCGCGTCGGCATCGCGCGTGCCATCGTCGCGGATCCGGCCCTGCTCCTCTGCGACGAGCCCACGGGCGACCTCGATCGCAGATCGGCCGACGAGGTGCTGGAAATGCTGCGCTTTTTAAACCGTGAGCTGGGCAAGACCATCATCATGGTCACCCACGATCCGCAAGCCGCAAGCTATGCTGGCCGAACGTTGCATCTCGATAAGGGTCAGTTCGTCGAGGAGGGGAGGGCCGAGGCATGACGTTCCTCGATCTCGTGCGAAAGAGCGCATGGCGAAAGCCGCTGCGTACGGTGCTGCTGATGATCAGCGTGGCCACGGCCTTTCTCATCTACGGCCTGACGACGAGCTTCATCGAAGGTAGCCAGGGTTCGTCGGCGGCCAGCGACGACATTCTCGGCGTCATGAGCGCGGCGGGCCGCACCCAGCCGCTGCCGATCTCCTACGTGAACCGAATTGCAGCCGAACCAGATGTGGCAGCGGTCGGCTACATGTCGCGCCTGCGGGGATTTGCGACGGTCGAGAAAAACATCGTTCCCGTGAGTGCTGCCGATCCTCAGCGTCTTTTGAGCTCGAATGGCAAGGAGCTCGGACTGACATCGGATCTGATTGCTGCACTCGGCAAGGACCGCAGTAGGGTTCTTGTCGGTCGCGCGCTCGCAGAGGCGCAAGGATGGACCGTCGGACGGAAGATCACGGTGGCCAGTTTCGATATGGCAAAGCAGGATGGCAGCCGCGACTGGCCCTTCGAAATCGCTGGCCTCTTCGAGGGCGAGAACGCGTCCACCGACACCTATTTCATGGTCGCGCAATATGACTACGTGAACGCGCTTAGAGCCCGCAACAAGGACACGGTCGACGCCTTCATCGTCCGACCGCAGCCGGGTGTATCGGCCGGAGAACTCGCCTCAAGGATCGACCAGTTGTTTGCCAATTCGGCCACGCCGACGCAGACCAGGTCGGAAAAGCAGTTCCTGGAGGCCTTCCTGCGCCAGTATGCCGATATCGGACTGATCGTGAACATGGTTGTCGGGGCGGCGTTCGTCACGCTGCTGATGATTGTCGGCAACACCATGGTCTATGCCGTTCGCGAGCGCACCTTCGAGATCGGTGTCCTGAAAACCCTGGGCTTTTCCGGGGCATGGATCATGGCGCTCATCCTTGGTGAAACGCTGTTCATATTTGTGGTCGGCGGGACCATGGGATTGGTGCTTGCATTGCTTGCAACGAAGATCACGGGGCCTGCAATCGGCCTGGTCTTTTCCAACGCCATTTTTGCAAAAGCTCTGGCGATGGTCACTCTGCTTGCGCTTGTATCCGGGGCCATTCCAGCCCTGAACGCGCTCAGGACCCCGATCATTTCCGCATTCAGAACGAGGTAGATCCATGTCTTCCAATGCCAGGCAAGCATTCGTCATGATCAGGGCAAACCTGTTCAGCCTGCCGCGACGCGTCTCCATCTCGGTCTCCATGGTGATCTCCGTGGCGCTGGTCGTTTGTGTTCTCACAGGTTTTCTGGCGATGGCGAGAGGCTTCGAGATCGCTCTGCAAAGTGCCGGTTCGAATTCGGTGGCAGTCATTCTGGGCGGAGGCACCAATCAGGAGGCTGGTTCAGACGTTCCGGCCTCGGTCATCCGCACGCTTGGCGCGATGACCGGCGATATCGGCATCACACGGGATGCCAACGGCATGCCGATCTTCTCGCGTGAAATCGTCGTCGCGGTCGATTGCAAATCGGGCAACGCTGGCACGGGCAGACTTTGGCCTTACGGGGTATGGACGCAAGCGGTCCGTCGATCCGTGACAATATAACCCTGTCGGCCGGGCGCCTATTTGCAGCCGGCACGCGCGAGATCGTCGTCGGAGACCGCCTCGCGCAGCAGTTTGGATTTTCGATCGGCAGCGTGGTGCGGCTCGGTACGGTCGACTGGACGGTGGTCGGTCTCTTCTCTGCGCAAGGCAGTGCGTTCGAATCCGAAATCTGGGCCGATCTCGACGCGGTTCGATCGGCCTTCGATCGTCAGGGGCAAGTGCAAAGCCTGCGCATGCGCCTTGCCGACCCCGCCTCGTTGTCACGACTGCAGGATAGGCTCGACGCCATCAAGACCACGCCGCTGCGTGCCGTCATCGAAGCCGAACTTTATGCGGCCCAATCGGCTCGCACCGCAAGCCTGATCCGGTTGTTCGGATGGCCGCTTGCGCTTTTGATGGCGGTTGGCGCAACCGCTGGCGCGCTCAACACCATGACGAATTCGGTCTCCGACCGCACCGTCGAGATCGCAACGGTCCGGGCTCTGGGCTTCAGCCGCATATCGGCGTTTCTTGGAACCTGGGTGGAGGCAGTCCTGCTCGCCGCCATGGGCGTGGTGGCCGGGCTATCGGCTTCGTGGCTCGCCTTCAATGGCTGGCAGGCAAGCACCGTCGGCGCCAATGGCGCGCGCATGGCCTTCCAGCTTTCCGTAACCGGCGATGTCATGGTAACGGCCGGTCTGCTCGGACTTGCAATCGGCATTCTGGGCGGCGCCTTGCCAGCGACCGTTGCAAGCAGGCTTCCCTTGACCGCAGCCTTGCGATCACGCGGATAAGATCCTGGCGTGACGTGGCAAAGCGTATAATTTGCAGAAATTTCAGGCGGCTTGATCGCAGTTGTCCTTCATGTTCCCTCTCGAGCAATATTCGAGTTCGATCTCGAGCAGCCTTGTCGCCTGGGCAAGCGCATCTTCCGCCTCCGCGAACAACAGTGACTTATCACCCATTCTGGCCTCGCCATAATTTTGGGCGCGCAGCAAGACGAGTTCGGCCAGATCGATGCATTCCGGCGTCGGTTGGATAAGGTTCAGGCAATAGCGCAGATTGATGGCAACCTCGATGGCGAATTCGGCGGCCGAGAAGCCCAGTATGGCGCCCGGCGGGGCTGAACGGGCCAGAAATATCCTCCAGTGTTGGGTCATAATACTCTCCCATCGGACCGATCGCGAAGGTGCTGCCACATCGCGCGTGCCAATTTTTTCAGAGACGTTATTAGGATCCCGACCACCGCATCTGCGTCGGCAAGGCCCCGGCGTGCCCGCAGTCATATCGGCCGGAGAAAATCGCTTTCAATCATGCAATCAGGCAATTGGGCTTCAGTCCGTCTTCTTCTCCGACGTTGGTCTGATGCCATGTCGACAGAAGGTCCCGGGCGCGATTGCTGAAGTCCAAGCCGGGCCTTGCCCATGCGATAAAACTTGACCCCTCGCGGTGTTGCGACGATCTGATATGGAGATCGGAATCTGCCAATCGGCGATTAAGGGCGGCGCTTTCGTGCCGGGGAACGATGACCGCCCGTCGCTGGAACGACTTCAAGCCTCAGGAGGCTACGGGTGTCATTGCGTCGAAAGCTTATTGCTGCCTTGCCATGCTTGTTGCTGACCCTGGTCAGCACGGCAATCCCCTACACTGTCAAAATTCACGGCGGTTCCGCGACATTTGCGCAGCAGATGGCGGAGGCCAAGGGAGGGAACGGCAATGGCGGTGGCAATGGTGGTGGCAATGGCGGCGGAAACGGCAATGGCGGAGGCAATGGAAACGGCGGCGGCAACAGCGGCAATGGAGGCGGTACACGGCAATGGGAAAGGAAACGACAAGGGCCAGTCGTCCAGCACCAAGAGCGCGACGCAAAGTCGGTCGATGCCGATCAGTCTACCGACACCGAACGGCTCGATGACCGTTCGCCACAAGGATGGCATGAGCGAAAAGATACAGAGTGGACGCTATGGTGATGCAGGATTCAAAGGCCCGCACGATCGTCAATCGCAATGCCACGGTTGCGGACGACAGCGGCTCAATCCTTCCTTCACTGACGGCGCCTTTCAAGTTCATCCCGGAATGCCATCGCAGCTTCCGTTCTGTTGCTCACTTCAAGCTTGGTGAAGATCTGGGTCATGTGATGCTTGATGTTTTTTCATGCAGATCGAGCTTCAGGCCGATTGTTTTGTTGCTCAATCCGGCGGAGGCCATTCCAGTACTTCCCGTTCCCGATCCGTCAGCGCTTTGAAGGTTTATTTGAGTGCTGGATCGGTTTCCGAAATCAGGCGAGCCGATAGTGTCGGTGCGACATAGCTGTCACCGGCGGCGATGCTGCGAATGATATCGGCAAGCATCCGAGACCCGACGCCTTTCAGGACATAGCCCTTTGCGCCGCTCTTAAGCGCCGCCATCACGTCATCGCTTGCCTCTGAGACCGTCAGCATCACGATCTTCTGGTCGGGTATCCGGTCGAGTATCAGGGGACAGCCTCCAGCCCTCCTCCGGCATCGAGATGTCGAGCAGCAAGATGTCCGGCCGGCATTCCGCTGCGATCCGCAGTGCGTCCTCCCCTGCTGCTCTTCGCCGACGACGCTAATCCGTCCATTTCGGTCAGACTTCGATGACGCCTTCCCTGAAAAGCGGTGATCGTCGATGACTGCCAAGCTGTATTGCAGCTGTCATCCTGTTCCTTTCCTCGATGTTCAAAGACATTCGAACGGTGGTTCCCCGGTTCGATGATAACGCTGAAACGGCCGCCAAGGCGTTCGACTCGATCCCTGAGACCGGCGAGGCCCAGTTTTTGCGGCCCGACGTCGTTCGGGTCGAATCCCGGCCCCTCATCGGCGACCTCGATCACGACCTGGCCATCTTCCAAGGATTGCACGACCTTTTGCCCGATCCCGCCGGCATGACGATAGCCGTTGTTCAAGGCTTCCTGGACGAAGCGATAGAGGCAGATCTTTGCGGAGGTGGAAAGATCAGCCGGTATCGCGCCCACGAAGAGCGCGACGGTGACGCCGGTGCGCCGCTCATGCGCGCGGATCGCGCGCCTCAGGAGATCGGTCAGGTTGTCCGTCTCGATGTGGGGCAGCATCAACCCGCTGCAGATGCCTCTGATTTCCGTCATCGCGTCGTCGAGGCTGGCTTTGATGGTGCGCAGCGATGCCTCGCGGTCGTCCGGCGCGGTAGCTGCACTTGTCAGGGTCTGGCTGTCCAGGCGCAAAGAGGCGTAAGCGACCAATTGCGCGGGACCATCATGCAGGTCGGCGCCGATTCGGCGCAAATAGCTCTCGTTGAGCGCAGCTGAACGCTGCGTCGCGCGTTGAACGCGCGCGCGCAGCGCCTCATTCTGCAGAAGAAGCGTCGACAACTCCCCAATGCGGCCGTTGAGCGCCTTGCGCTGATTGTCGATGGTGCGGCTGCCGCGCAGGACGATGATCGACAGAAGCGCGAAGAATGTCAGCGTAAACAGGGCAACCACAAGCCAGCTCAACAGCCGGGCCTGCGTCAGGCTGCCTTCGAAGTCGTTGGCCACCTCGTAAAACTCGGAAACGGCGACGACCTTGCCCGACCAGGGCTGCAGCACCGGATTGTAGATCTCCAGCAGCGGCTTGCCGCTATTACGCTCGGCAACGCTTTCCACATCATCGATCCGATTGAATTTGGCGACCATTCGACCGGAAAACGCGGTTCTGAGACTGTCCGAGAGTGGAAACTGCTTGCCGGAAAGATCCTTGTTGTTGGAGTAGAGGATCGTCCCGTCGTTGCGCCACAGCCGGAATGAAAACAGCCGCGTCCCAAGCGCGCCCTGGCCGAGTGTCTCGTCAAGGGCCCGTGTCACCGTGTCATCGAGGGCCCGGTTGGTTTGCATATCGGGTAGAAGCGGGGCGATGACGCTGTCGACGTAAAGGGCCGTCGTCGCCGCGGAATTGCGCGTTACCGCGTTTTCGATCAGGCTGGCAACGAAGTAGCCGACAACGAGCATCGCACAAATCGCGACGAAGCCGCCGGCGAGCAGAAACTGTCTGGCCAAGGATTGAGAGTTCCAGCGTTCGATCAGACCTGCCAGAGATAGTTTGTGTTTACGATTTTCTCGCGGAACCGGCATGGTCAGCACTGATCTCCCAACCCCTTATAGCTAGCCCAGCAGGATCGAGTGTCAACCATTGCCCGTCCGTATCGGTCATGTCGTTACCTGAAGACGGTATTGCTACCCGGCCGCCGCAATCTAAACGACCATCGGGCCGGATCAATCAGACAATGGTCCGAATGCCCAAGGCATAGGTCCGACCGCTGTAGAAACGTGGGATTTCGGCAATATTATAGTGCGCAATGATTTGCCGGATACAGCCGTTGCCTCGGGCGCCCGCCGTCTTTTTGAAGGAAATACGCATGAAAATCAGTTCTATCATTGGTACCGCAAGCCTCGGCCTGGTGTTGGCTGTCGCTCCCATGGGAGGAACTGCCGCCGGTTTCATACAGACGGCATTCGCAAAGGGCGGAAATGGCGGCGGCAATGGAAATGGTGGTGGTAACGGTAATGGCGGCAGCCATGGTCAAGGAAAATCCGACCACGCAAAGTCCGGTGACGACGACGCCAGCAGCACTTCCGCGAATGCGGCCACAGCGCCAGGCGCCTCATCGTCGTTGATGGCGCATCATTCCGAAAAGCACTCCAGGTCACACAGCGCAAGCGCGAAGTCACATGTCTCGAAGCCGGGCGAGGGCAGCCTCAATTCGCTCAGAAGAGACTACCACGCCTATTTGAACTCGAAGGATCCCAAGATGGCGGCGCTCTCAGCCTATGTGAAAGCATATGCAGAGTTCGAAATGCAATATGGAACGACGGCCGTGCCGACGGATCCCGCGCTCAGCGACAGCGCCTTGCGTTCGGCGCTGGCGCAGCTGTCGAACAAGCCAGTAACAGACCAGAGGCTCGCTGAAGCAAAGAGCATTCTCGGAGCCGGAACGAATAAGGGAAAAATCGCCGAGGTTCGTGATGCATTGGAAAAGCAGTCCACAACATCGGCCCCGGCTCAAAGCGATACGGTGACGGACGATTGAAGCGCCGCAACAACGGCTTTGCGAAGTGAGCATAACGACCACCGTGCGTCCGTATCGACAAGGTCCCAGGTCAACGTTTTGAGGGGCCGCGCGGCTGACGCCATTTCATAGCCGGTCCGCCCACCGGCTCTATCGCCGGGTCGAGCTTTCCCCCCGGACGCTGCTCGATCCGGCGATAGGCAATTTTCAGCCTGATATAGAGCAATTCCAGGAAAGTGCAGCGGCTTTCCTGGAGCAAACAAAGAGATGGAGCAGTTCGGAGTTTCCGTGAAAAACCGAACTGCTCCAGGCGATGATGCATAGCTGGTCGTTTCCACCAGATTGGATGCCGCAAGAGCTAAGCCTTGGGAGAGATGGAGAGCGTGTTTCCGCTCTCCATTTCGTTCGGTCACTCAAGAATCTGGATGACCTTGCGCGATGATGGTTCAACGATCACGCGTTCATGGTTGACCACAGCGTATGCATATCGGTGGTTTGTCGGAACGGTTCTTACGACGACCGTAGCCGGCAACGGCCGGCCGACGACCACCTGTTCGCGGACTACCATTCCATCATCGGGCAGGGGCTGTTCGCGGACATAGGTAACCACTTTCTGCGGCGGCGGATCGATGGCGGTGCCGACGATGGCGCCGGCCACGCCGCCTATGGCAGCTCCGACGGGTCCGCCGACTACGGCTCCGGTTGCGGCGCCACCTGCCGCGCCGGTGACGGTCGACGACTGGGCGAAGGCACATCCGGCGGCCAGGCCAAGTGAGAGTGCCGCAATACTAAGTACTTTCGTTTTCATCAGAATCTCCTTTCACCTGCTATTCGTCCGTCATTGACGGAGCTGTTGGTAAAACAGGACCCGGCTGCAATCTGTTCCTTTCCTTGGGCTTCAGTCGATTGAATTGGGACGAGGGTCGCAAGGGTGTTCGGACCAAAGCCTCAGCAGAGCGGACTCATGCTCATTTGAAGCTCCATTGCGGTGCGATCGTTGTCTTTCACGGGGTCCGTTCGATCCGCAGCGGAAATTTGCCAGGAACGAGAAGAGGTTCGAAACCAGCCTCGAACCGGCCCAGCCGGATCAATCCGGCCGAATAACGATAGCTGCCGTAGAACAGCGCAAGATTGCCCCAGGGAGCGAAATAGCAGAGATCTCCAGGCCTTTCGTTGCCGAAGGGGCCACTTCCAGCCTGGGTCAGTTTTCGCGGCAAGTAAGCGATCTTTTCGTTGTTCGCATAGTTATCGATCGTCAGCTCGAGCGGCAGCAAGGATGCGAAATCCGCCGCCGATGGATTGTCATAAAGGCTCGCGACCATGATCCGATTGTTGAATGTGAAACGTACCTTCATGCCATAGGTCTCCTCACTTGCCGGATTGCTGCCGTTCTGTCCGTTGGTATTGCCGGGGCGAATGACGGTTGCGATTGCGCCCGCGAGAACCAAACGGCGAGAGAGTGATCCAGCCTTCATGTCAAAGCCTGGTTGCCGAGCGCCATGCGACGATGGCAAAGAGCGACGACGCAAAGAGCAGCGTTGCGGCAAAGGCAAAAGTGATCCACCAGCCTGCGGCATCGAAGAGAGCGCCGCCAGCCGACGCGCCGATGGTGATGGCAAGCTGGATGGTCGCGACCTGCAAACCGCCTCCGGCTTCTGCGTCATCCGCCATGTATCTGCTCAGCCAGGTGCCCCATCCAACCGGGGCTGCGGTGCCGAAGAAACCCCAGCCCATCAGAAGCAATGCGGTAATGAAGGACGATGTGCCGAACAGGACGAGCCCCATTGCAACGATCGCCATGACGAAGGGGATTGCGGCAAGGACACTGAACAGCCGTATGCGCAGCAAATGGCTGACGGCGTATGTTCCCGCTACCCCCGCAAGGCCCATCAGCAGGAGAAGGAGCGACAATGTGGAGACGGAGACATCGGTGACGGTCTCCATAAACGGCCGTAGATAGGTGAATAGGGCGAACTGGCCCATGAAGAGCATCATGACCGAGGTCATGCCAAGCGCGACCTGAGGCCGGGCGAGCAGACGAAAGACGTTCGGCGCCAGCTCCCTGTCCCGCGAGGGCAGGGGCGGCAGGCTGATCCATTGCCAGACCAGAGCAAGCAACGCCAGCGGCACGACCGCGAAGAAGGTGCCGCGCCAGCCTATATAACTGCCCAGCAGGCTGCCCAGCGGAGCAGAAATCGTGGCTGCAACGGCATTTCCCGCGTTGAGCATGGCCAGGCCCTTCGGCACCGATTCCTCGGGCATGAGGCGCATGACGATGGCTGTCGACATCGACCAGAAGCCCCCGATCGCCACCCCAAGCAGGGCGCGTCCCATCATGAGGACGGCATAATTAGGCGCCAGCGTTACGATGATACCCGACAGGATGAGGACGGCGGAGAAGCATATGACCACGAGCCGGCGGTCCATGCCTCGCGTGATATTTGAAATGAAGAGGCTCGTCAGCACCGCGAAGACGCCCGAGATCGATATGGCCTGTCCCGTCCGGCCCTCCGTCACGCCGAGATCGCCGGCGATCGGCGAAAGCAGGCTGACAGGCAGGAATTCGGAAGCGATGAGGACGGCGACGCAAAGAGCCATCGACAGCACGGCACCCCATGCGGCGGGACGCTTTTCCGGGGTTGCCGTCGGTACGGATCGGGAGCTGTCATGCGGGTCGGCGGTGTCGCCGTCCAATGGTCGTGCGAGTGATTGCTGTGTCATGACCGTAAGATAGACGTTGCTCATTCCCATGATTAGCCATTGCAATTCGCTTGGACTTATCGATCTTTGACATCAATCGATTGTCGAGTCGGAGATCAGCGATGAAGCGTGAAGACCTGAATGAGATGCTGTGGTTTCTCGCGGTCGCGGAGGAACGGAGCTTTACGAAGGCTGCGGCGAAACTCGGTACGTCCCAGTCCTCGATCAGCCACGCGGTCAAGCGCCTGGAGGCTCGCATGGGACTTCGCCTTTTGACGCGCACAACCCGCAGCGTCGTGCCGACGGACGTGGGAGAGCGGCTTATCCGGTCGCTTGCACCACGACTTGCGGAGATCGAGACCGAAATAGACGAACTCATGGTGTTTCGGGATAAGCCTTCCGGCTCCGTGCGCATGACGCTCTCGGACCACGCTCTCAACAGCGTCGTCTGGCCGAAGCTGCGCCCCGTCTTGAAGGAATACCCGGACGTAAAGCTGGAGCTGAACATCGATAACGGCTTTCGCAACATCGTGGAGGAAAGGTTCGATGCCGGCGTCCGGCTTGGCGAAAGCCTGGACAAGGACATGATCGCCGTCAGGATCGGTCCCGATTGGCGTCTCGTTGCCGTGGCATCACCGGAATACTTTTCCGTGCATGGGGTTCCGGACCATCCGGAGGAGCTTGTCGTCCACATCTGCATCAATCACCGGCAGGCACGATCGGGTGGCCTCTATGCATGGGAGTTCGAGAAAGAAGGCAGGGAATTGCGCGTGCGCGTCAATGGGCAGCTGACCTTCAACACCTCTTACGCGATGATCGACGCAGCCTTGAGCGGATACGGTATCGCCTACCTGCCGGAAGATCTGGTTCAAGCGTCTATCGCGTCGGGACGTTTGGTTCAGGTTCTGGACGATTGGTCGCCGGTCTTCCCCGGCTATTATCTCTGCTACCCGAGCCGGCGGCAGAATTCGCCCGCATTCAGGATCATGATCGATGCCCTCCGACAGTGAGGGTGGCGACCCATGGGTGCCGTCGCGGGCGAACAAAGATCTCGGCTGCGTGGTTCCTTAAATCGGCATCGACATGGGAAAAATTATGAAGTATTTCAATATGTTATGGCGTCATCGGGGTGTCTTGAAGCACACCTGTTGCAGACAATCGTTCACCGGACGAATGCCTGCCTCGTCCACGACAGGTGCGATTTGAGGTGATCTTGAGCCGAATTTTTCACAATACCGGGGGCGGGACATTAGATTGGAGGAATGGTCGTTGCCCTTCACCTCGTCCGAAACAGGGTCGGCCAATCTCCGAGTTGGCTGCCGCCGCAGGTCCCCTGATAGGAAACCTCCGCCAGTTGAAACTGCATGCCATCCCATACCCATTCGGCAGTGAGCCCACAATCGCCGACTGCGCGCCCCCTGCCTGCCATCCGCAATGCTCCCGTATTCATATCGAAGCCCGGTTCCGTCAGTATTTTCAGTTCGGTTTCGTCGCCGCCGAAAGGAAGTTTCGGCTGAAACGGAACAGGGGCATCATTTCCATTCCGCGGCACGATGAAAGCCAGCGACGATCCTTGATAGGCGCCGATGATGCAGGGAATGAATACAAGGGCGTGATCTGCGTCGAGTGGGTAAGCTTCCTCCTTCAGATCTTCCCCTGATGTGTTGCCCTGGCATTCTTCCGCCTCAAATACGGCCTTGCCGGAATTCTTTGCTTGCAGGATAAGACGTTGTCCCTCCTCATCCGATAAAGCGATATCAATCTTTCGACGCGCGAGGATGGGCAAGGCAGGCGCGGCCGCGACGCTCGAAGCAGGAGCGGTTCCCCTCGTGATCAGAGCGGTCACATTCCCGAGGCGGTCTTGACGGTCATCCATATGCAACAGAGCAGCGACGATGCCATCGAGCGGAATCACCGCGTTGCCGGCCCCAACCTCCAGCTGGGCGGCGTTGCGCAAATCGGAAAGCAGTTCCATCACCGCCGCAGGATTGCTGGTCGAGATCGTTGTTGCGTCTTCGTCGCGGCTGAGCTGCCAGGCCGGTCCAAGATCCAACGATATCCCATCGGCGCGAAAATCGTTCAAGCCGACTGGAAAAGGGACGCCGATCGTCACCTCGGTGACTGCATCGGGACCGGCGGCGCGGTGAACGTGCATATCGGGACTGCTTATGACACCATTCTTGAAGCCCTTGGCTTCGCAGGTCAGACCGTTGTCGCATGCAATCAGCCAAGACTTGTAGCGATCATAGGAGGGATCCGCCGCGTTTGCCGCGCCGCCCAGAGCGAGGCTCGCCAGCAGGAGTGCCATGAGGCGCTTATGGAGATGCTTCATGCAGATCTTCCTTATCGGTCGCCTTGAATGAAGTTCAGATTTCTAATTTAGAAAATGCGCTCGAATAAACACTCAATACGTCCAGCCGGCCTATTGCCACAAGCTATGGTTCGCCTATGTATGCTTCGCAGGCCAAAAGAGGGCCGGGATTGCATTCATGGCGCAGATATCGTCCGATTTAATCTACAATTTTTCGACCCTCAATTTTCCCGAGAAAGATCGGTTTCATCTTTGGGTCAAGGACAATCACTGCGACTGCAGGTTACGGGACTTTGAATCCTGCCCGTTCGACGCAGAGGCGACCGGTGCCGCGCTTGGTCCGCTCATCCTGTCCGGTCGAAGGCTTCTTCATCAGGGTCGATCTCCGGCTTATGAGGTTCTCAGATCAGACCGGCGCATCCGGACCGACGGGTATGATTTTTACCGATTTACGTCAATTCTGAGTGGTCGCTTCACCTATCGATCAACCAACCCTTCGTCGATCAAGACGGCGGGCGACTTGTTCATACTCGATGCCGCCCAGGTCAACGACTGCCTGGTCGAGGCCGACAATGTCATTTCGGTTGCCGTTCCGAGGGATTTGTTGCCAAGTCAAACAGCGCTCCTGCATGGACATACGCTTACGACTGGCGTCGCACGTCTCCTGACCGATCATCTCGTTTCGCTGTTGCGCAATCTCACCAGGTTGCGGCCGCAGGAAATCCCCTATGTGGTGCAATCGACACTGCAGCTCCTGACATCAGTGGTTTCGTCCGCATCGGATGCGATGCAGGAGGGAGCCGGTCCGATACGCGAGCTGTTGCTTGGTCGTATCTTGCGCTACCTCGATGCGCACTTGCTCGAATCCGATCTGACGCCGGACCGAATTTGCCGCGATGTCGGGGTCTCGCGTGCGAAGCTTTACCATTTGCTCGAGGGCAATGGGGGCATCATGCGGCAGATACAGCGTAAGCGCTTGCGCCGGGCCTATCAGATGCTGGCGAATCCGAGCGGGCCGAGGCTCCATATAGCGGAGCTTGCGTGGAAACATGGTTTCTCGAACGAGAAGTACTTCTATCGCCTGTTCAAGGCTGAATTCGGCCATACGCCGGGCGAGACGCTGGAAATCATGTCCCGCTCGAATTTAGCGTCTGGATCGATTGCCCATGCCCACGAAAAGCCGGTGGACAGCCCCTCGGGCTGGACGTTGCCCTTTGGCGTGCCGGGCCGCTAAGTTCGTTTCGAGCATAAGATGTACGAATGTGCACTCGAAATGGACATGAGGAAACCGGCCGCTGACCAGGATGCCTTGAAGGATGTTTGGGTGTTGACTAGAAATCACCAAGTTTTCAACCGATCGGCACCCTCAATCCATGCTTGCCTCCAAACGTCTCTCCATTCTCCCGGCGGGCTATGGTCTGCTGATCTTCGCCGCGCTGACCTCGGCGGGTTCGGTTGCCGCTCCAGCGAGCGCGAAAGACCGGATTGCCCTGAAATCCGATGTGCCGGGTTTGAAAATTACCCGTCTTGCAAAATTGCCTGACGCACCAGACTCGGGCTCCTCCGGAGCGCCGTCATGCGGTGTATTGCCCGAGACCAAAAGCGCGGGTGGCAAGATTGCCTCTGATCTCGGATGGGGCGTGACCGGCGAGGCGAAACTTGGCCCCTATGAGGCCGTCAGCTTCGCGGGTGAGTTCGATCAGGCGGCCGGTTCGGCCTGCGCCATAGATCAAGGCAATGTCGCGCTCTTTGACGGTTCGAACTTGCTGGCTCTGATTTATGCCGACAAGAGCAGCAAGCTGACGATCGGCAGGATCACCGCGGTCAAGGACCATCTGCGCCTCCTCGCCGGCGATCTCGTTCAGATGCCAATTGGCGAGATCTGGCTTGGCGAAGGCCGGGACGTGGACGTGAAACCACTGGCGGCCGAGGAGCAGGTTTGTGACGGCAAGACAGTGGTGCCGAACGTCCATGGCAAGCCCATCACCGAAGCCCGACAGGCGATCATTGGCAAGGGGTGGCAGCCATTTCAGAGCCCGCCGCCATCCGACCCGGATCCTTTCGGCGATAGTATTCGCAAGATGGGGATTGTCGAGGCGACCGATTGTGCCGGCACCGGTTTGGCCTATTGCAGCTACTACTACCGCAAGGGTGACATGGAGCTGGATGTGAGCAGCTTTGGAGACGGCACACCGACGGTCTCGGATTATGATGCGGTCTGCGAGCGGTCGAAATGGCATAAGGCGCAGTAACGGCTGACGTCCGTCCGCGTTTTCATCCGAGTTCAAGTTCGATCAGCCTTGCTCGAGGTGACCTTGTGCCCCTCCTTGGGAGGAGAGACTGCGATAGGTCGTCTTGTCTCACTCACGCAGATTGCAAATATCCGGGTGCTGTTGGTCATATGAAATTCTCAAGGTTAGAACCTACGTGCACTTGTTATGGACGAGACTGCACAAGATGAATGAACTGCTGTCGTTGCCCGGAAGGGCTTTTCTGCTATCCTACTGAAATAGAATGGAAATTTGTCAGGAGCCGCAGTTCATTTTCAAAACCTCCGCTGAGGTCGTCTCTTATTCATCGTCGCGGCTGTTATGACGCGTTACGCTCCCTATTCCCGGCGCAAAGGGAACGAAGCTTTTCAACGCTATATGGAACCAAGTGACAGACCGGCCCGGCAGTCGCAAAGCTCGGTCGTGACCACGGCATGAGCAATCACGGAAATATGCATCAGTAGTTCGTCAACAGAGGAAATTCCCTTGCGTAAGATAATTTGCGGTTTTGCATTTGCCGCCCTCTCCTTCACGCCCGCCGCCGCCAGCGTATGTTCGCAGCACTACCAAAGCAGCGGTGTTCCCCTTGTCACTGGCGTGACCTATAAAACCTGGATGGAATTCCCCTCCGTCGGCCCAGCCGCTGCCTTCGATAAGGTATCGAGGGCGGTCCTGGCCGAAGGTTTTGTGGATGTGAATGTCGAGAAACAACTCGGTACGCTGACAGCTCAACAGGAAACGACAGGATCCGGCCGCCCGCAGACCTTGCGCGTCGTCGTCCGGAAGAGCGGCAAGGGCAGTCGTGTCGATGCCGTTTTCATGGTGCCACAGGGGCAGGTCGCTCCCAGCATGAGCGACAATCTCTGCCGCATCGTCAACGCGGTGGCTGAATAAGTATTGCGGCCATCGCCGAAAGTACTTGGCGATGGCATGCCGCACATCTCAAACGAAAGAGAGGCCGATGCCTCCCGCGCCCATCAGGAACACCACCACCCACGGTGGCGCGCGCCAGGCGGCGAGCAGCACGAAGCCCATCAACGCCAAGGCAAAATCATAGGGCCGTAGAACCGCGCTGGTCCAAACCGGATTATAAAGCGCCGCGCCAAGAATCCCGACGACCGCAGCACTTGCGCCGCGCAAGGCTGCCTGCGCTAGCGAATAGCGACGGAAATCGTCCCAGAACGGCAAGGTGCCGACCAATAGCAAGAAACCGGGCAAGAAGATCCCGACAAGCGCAATCGCCGCCCCGACGACGCCGTGCGGGGGAGGGCCTGTCACCGCGCCGAGATAGGCAGCGAAGGTGAACAGCGGCCCGGGGACAGCCTGGGCTGCGCCATAGCCCGCCAGGAACGTGTCCGCATTGACCCAGCCGGTGTTGACCACCTCCGCCTTCAGGAGCGGCAGCACAACATGTCCGCCCCCGAAGACAAGCGCCCCCGAGCGATAGAATGCATCAAACAGGGATAACCCCTGGGACCCGATAATGTTGGCGGCTATCGGCAACAGGACAAGGAGACAGAAAAATATCAACAGGCACGAAACGCCAATCCAGCGGGGAACTCCGAAAGAAAAATGGTGGGAATCCGACGATATCTCGCTACGGCAAAATAGCATTCCCATGAGCGCCCCTGCCATGATCGCCGCGACCTGACCAAACGCGCTCGAGACGAACACGACGATCAAAACCGCCGCGAGTGCAATGCTGGCCCGCTCCTTGTCGGGCGTCAAATTGCGTGCCATGCCCCAGACGGCCTGCGCGACGACTGCGACCGCAACAATCTTGAGACCATGAAGCAGGCCGTTTCCAATCGGTCCGCTGAAGGCAGTAGCCGCCATGGCGAAAGCGACCAACAGCAGCGCGGACGGTAGCGTGAAGCCAGCCCAGGCGGCGAAAGCGCCTCGAATTCCCCCGCGCAGCAAGCCGAGGGCAAAACCGACCTGACTGGAGGCCGGACCGGGCAAAAACTGGCACAGCGTCACCAGATCGGCATAGCCCTCTTCGCTGATCCATTTTCTGCGCGTGACAAGCTCATTACGGAAATAGCCCAGGTGGGCAATAGGCCCGCCGAATGACGTCAGGCCAAGCTTCAGAAAGGTTAGGAACACCTCGCGGGGCGTTCCTTGCGGGCGGCCGGTGGCGGCGTCAGGGATTGCTGCCGTCGAGGACTTCACGAAATAGCTCCTTGGCCTTTTCTCGCGCTATTCCCAGAGCTTCTTTTCCGAAAGGAGTCGCATTGTAAACTCTGCGATGGGTACGCCCGACGCGCTCGGTGCGCGAGGTGAGATAGCCTTTCTTCTCCATCGAATGAAGCATCGGATAGAGTGTGCCGGCACTGACCTTGTAGCCGTGATGCGCCAGTTCCTCGATCATCCAGAGCCCATGCAGGTCGTCTTCGGCTGCGTGAAAGAGGACATGAAGCCGGATGAAGCCGGAAAGAAGATCCTGATGTTCCATTCCTCACCATAAAACAATCTCACTCTCGAATTCCGATATCGGAAACCAAGATTAAGCACATCCCGTCAGGTAAGCAACTCAGCGACCGGCAGATTGCGCGACGGAAACTGCACGCCAACTTCGGCTAAGCCCGGAACCAATTTGGTTGCGGGGCAGTTAGGATCAAACAGAAAGAAGGAGCAGGCAGAGATAGGAGAATGTCATGTCGAATGTTTCGAGAACGGGAACCGACGATATCAACAACGCAACCAGCCGTACAACGTTCGGACGATCGGTCGAGAGCAAAGCCCAGTTGCAAGATGCAGCTACCCTCTCATCAGCAGTCGATGGTGTGGAGATGCTGAATATCTATCGCCTGGAACCCACCGCCGCTCCGGATGATCCGCGCTGGGACAATGCCCCCAATCAGGGCACGGTCATCGTCGCAGCCAGAAGTGCGGGCGATGCGCGCATCGTGGCGGCGGGCAACGAGCTTGATTTTATGGAAGTCGATGCGGCCCCCGCCGAAGATGTAACGACCAGTAATGCAAGTGCGTTTCGAGACGATAAGCTCTACACCGTCATCGAGATCGATCGCGGCCGAACCGACCTGAAACGAGGCTTATTGGAGGGCGAGGTCTCGGTCGATACGATCCTTCCCGTGCAAGTCGACCGCTGATCATCCAGCCTGACGGCGAGCCTTTTGGTGTCCGGAGCAGATCGGGTGGTGCAATTAAGTCGTTGGAACAAATCTTTCAAATCGCCGTTGCGTTCACAGGAGCGCCCCCCATACCGGCGGCCAGCGCTCACGCTCCTCGAAAGACGATTCTCCGTTCAATCTGAAATCATGACGGTGGAGGAATTCCTTTCCGCCAGATGAAGGAAGCGGCCGCTTCCTTGAATTGCCGCGATGGTCCGCTACATCCGCCTCCATAAGATCGGAGGAGATCTGCCATGCCCCATCGCGCTCCCACAGGAAGCGATTGCCGAATGCTCGCTGAAGCTGTGTTGCAATGGTATAGTTTCTATGAGGTGCCACCAGATGATAAGGCTTCGAGCGCCCTGGTCGGTGCGGCCATCGAATTCTTTCATGATGGTTATCACACGACTGAGGACGTCGCCGTGATGTTGATCGGAACCTATGTCGGCATCTGGCCGACGAAGATCAATGCGCCCACTTCGGCCGCCATTCACTGATGCGACCACTGGCATGGTCTTCTGAGGCGATTTACGGGGTGTCCTCGATGTCGAAGCGTGCGATCTTGCCGTTCGTCATGTGAAAGATATGCGTCACCCTTTTGTCCTTCAATCCATGGGGCTGGTCCTTTAGCGGCTGGCCATCGAGATCGAATACGGACTGGATCACCTCGACGGCGACGATACCATCATCGGTTGTCCGAATTGCAGCCGGTTCGACATGTGGACTGACGATCGCCCATTGCCGTGTCCAATAATCGCGCACGGCCCCACGCCCATGGACGTGGCCTCCCTCCATGCCGTTGGCCCAAGCAACATCGTCGGCAAGTTCGATGAGCACGCCGTCAATGTCTCTTGCGTTGAACGAGTCGTAGATGCGCTTGATAAGTTGCGTATGAGTTTCCGACATATCGTTTCCTCACGCTGGATTGAAAGCATCGCTGGGCACGACAGGGTCGAGCTTGCCAGCACGTCTGCCAATATATATATGTACATATGTAAATCACAGTCAACACGGGCAGAGGAAAAGCGGAAATGCAAGACGACGTGCTTTCCACGCCGGGGCATCTCATCAGTCTCGCAGCGCGCGGGTTTGCCCGTCTAAGCGAGGCACGCCTGAAGCCTCTTGGGTTTGGCGTCGGCCAATTGCCGGTGCTGGTCGCGCTGCAGAACGGGAAGGCAAGCACGCAGCGCGATCTTGCCCGCTTCGCCAAGGTCGAGCAGCCGCCGATGGCGCAAATGCTCGCTCGCATGGAACGGGACGGTTTGATCCGGCGAAACCCCCACCCGGAAGACGGGCGAAGCAGCCACATAATTCTCACGAAGGCCGCGAGGGACCGCATGCCTGATGCAATCGAAACCCTGTTCCAGGGAAATCGTGATGCACTTGACGGGTTTACGGAAGAGGAAGCGGTACAGTTCGTCGCCCTGCTCACGCGACTGATCGCAAATCTGGATCAAATCACCGGCGCGGAAGCTGACCGATCCAGCGACCAGGAGCAGAGGTGAGCCGGTGTGAGGCGTCGCCGCAAGCTGACGCGCTCAGATGACTTTGCGAACTTCCTGCTCAAAACTGAGGACATGATGCAGGGCAATCCGTTCGGCGGTATCGGCATCTCCGCGGCAGACGGCCTCGAGCATGAGTATCTGCTCCTGCACGACCTTATCGAGTTCCGGCGAGAGCTCAGGAAATCGCCGCATCGCAACGTGAAGTATGCGCAGCGAGAGATTGTGGTAATGATCGAGCGTGTCGAAGAGATACCGGTTCTTGGCACTTCGATAGATAAAGCGGTGAATACGTCGGTCGAGCGCAAGCAGGGCGTCGAGGTCCGTCGGCAGGGAGAGCGCCTTCAGCGCTTCGACCAGCTTGCCGGCTTCCAGGCGTTCCGGCTCACGCATACGTTCGGCCGCTAATCGGGTCGCCCAGGATTCGATCCTTGCCCTGGCTTCATAGATTGCCGTGAGGTCGCTGATATCGATCCTGCTGACGAATGTGCCGCGGCGCGCGTTGACGTCCACGAAGCCATCACGCTGCAGCCGCAGGAATGCCTCGCGTACGGGCGTGCGCCCGACGTCGAGGCGGCGCATCACGTCGTTCTCACGCAGGATGGTGCCGGGCGGCAGCTGCACCGTGATGATGTCCTCGCGCAATTGCAAATAGGTGCGCTCCGCCAATGTCAGCGTCACTTCCGGATCATCGAGCATTTCTTCCGACATCCAAGTGTCCATCCGTATCGTCTCCATCCTGAGAGTGATCCGGAGCGCGTCTCGCGGAATCACTTGACAATGTACTTCGATAATATACGCTGTAATATATTACAAAAATATAAGGAGGGTGAACATGATTAGCAACGATATTTTCCGCTATTTCCGGTTCAAACGGGGGATGGCTGCAATCCTGAGCTTCGGGCTTGGGCTGATGGCCGCCGCAACGGTTGTGAAGGCCGAAGACCTCGAAACCTTGAAGCCGGGCCAACTGCAGGTGGCCATCGAGCCGTATATGCCTTACACGGCATTGAAGGATGAAAAGCTTGTCGGGCTCGATAGCGACATTCTCGACGCAGTCGCCAAGAAGCTTGGCCTTAAAATAGAGACCACGGTGACCGATTTCCCCGGCATGCTCGCGGCAGTACAGTCGCAGCGCGTCGATATTACGATCGGCGGCATCGCATGGTCCGATGCGCGACAGAAGGCGGGGTTGTTCACCGATCCTCCCTACTATTCGCCGCCGGCCATGGCCGTGCATGGCGAAGCCACGTATCCCGACGTACAGAGCCTCGAAGGCAAGGCGCTTGGCACCGTAACCGGATATGTCTGGGCCAAGTCGATAGCCGAAGTCCCAAAGGCCGATGCGCGTACATACCCGACGGCCGACAGCGTCTTTGCGGATCTTTCGTCGGGAAGGCTGGATGTCGGCTTCCTCGATCCGCTGCTGATTATCTATCAGCAGCAGCAGCGGCCCGACATGAAGTTTCGGGTCGCTTATCTGAATGCCCCGACTGCGGAACAGGTTGCTGCGCATTCGGATTACAAATATTTCCAGCCCTATATGACCGGCTTTTACATTCCCAAGCAGGCTCCGAAGCTTGCCAAGGCGATCTCGGATCAGATCGACGCGATGTACAAGGACGGGACGCTTACCGCGCTCGTCACCAAATGGGGCGGCGATCCCAAGCAGTTCCTGGTTCCGTCGCCGGATATGGCGGCGCAGCGTCGTGGCGTGGATCGGCCACAGACCTGGTCTCCACCGTCAATCGCTGACTGACTTCCGGGAGAACGGACATGAACCTTTGGCAACCTCTGGCTCAAATGTTCCAAGTTCCCTGGAGCGAATATGCAGGCAATCTCGGCGAGGGTCTTTTACGGACCCTTGCCTACGCGCTGGCCAGTTTCATAGGGGCATCGGCTTTGGGTCTCGTGCTCGCTTTGATGCGCCTTCATCGGTTGCGCGTCGTGCGTCTGCCTGCTTCCATCTACACGGAGGTCTTCAAGAATGTTCCCCTGCTCGCCATCATCTTTGTCACCTATTTTGGCTTGCCTTCGGTCGGCATAAGATTCAGCGTTTTCGTCGCCGGCGTATTGAGCCTGGTATTGTTCTACGCAGCCTATCTGTCGGAGATCTTTCGCGCGGCGATTGCCGGCATCCATTCCGGGCAGAACGAAGCTGCCCAGGCGCTGGGGCTCAGCCGCGCGACGACCTTCGGTCATGTGGTCCTGCCCCAGGCTCTTCGTCTCGCGCTGCCGGGAACCAATACGATGTTCGTCGATCTGCTGAAGTCGACGTCGTTGCTGGTGACCATCTCGGCTGCAGAACTGATGACAAGGGCGCAATTGATCGCTTCAGAAACATTTCGCTCGCTCGAAGTCTATCTGGTGATCGCAGCGGTCTACTTCGCCGTCTGTTACCCCATCTCACAAAGCCTGCTCTGGCTTGAGCGCACTATTCACGCAGGCGTGCCCTTGTCGCCTGGCCGCCGCCGACGGCTGCGGCTGGTAAAGGCGTTGATTCAAAATGGGGGTTAGGCGAATGGCACATCTGACAGTCGAAACGGCTGGCATCGCGACCCGTTCCGATGGCGCCGCGGCAATCAAGATCAGGGACCTTCGGAAATCTTTCGACGGAAGGCTGGTGCTTGATGGGATCGACCTTGACGTTCCACGCGGGCGCATCGTCAGCATCATCGGCCAAAGCGGCGGCGGAAAGACGACCCTCATGCGGTGCGTCAATCTGCTCGAACAGCCCGACGGCGGCTCCATCGAAATAAATAGCGAGGCGATTTTTGTAAAAGGTATTGTCGCTTGCAAGGATCTTGCCGGGCTGCGCCAGCGCGTCGGCATGGTATTCCAGCGCTTCAATCTGTTTCCGCATTTGACCGCCGTGGAAAACGTCATCCTGGCACAGATGCACGCCGCGGCTGTCGGGGAGCGCGAGGCGGTGGAACGGGCAGTACGATTGCTGGCCCGTGTCGGGCTTCTGCACCGGGCGACGGCCTATCCGGAACAAATGTCCGGCGGGGAACAGCAGCGTGTCGCCATCGCGAGGGCTCTTGCTCTTTCGCCGACCGTGCTCCTGTTTGACGAGCCGACATCTGCGCTCGATCCGGAGTCGACCGGCGAGGTGTTGCGCGTGATGCGCGAGCTTGCAGGCGACGGTATGACGATGATCATCGTCACGCACGAGCTGCCATTCGCCCGGGAAGTGTCGGATTGGGTCGTCTTTATCGATGGCGGCCGGATCATCGAGCAGGGTCCGGCCGCGGATGTGCTCGACAATCCCAGGGAGTCTCGAACGGCCGCCTATGTCGCGAGATATGCAAAGCCTGCCTGACCGCAAGGTCCCGCCGGCGTATCCGCTTGGATGTTGGGTACGCCATCGATTGGGCTGTCTAAAGAATCATGGATGAGATGAATAGGATTTCGACAGATATCGCTGTCGTGGGCGGCGGCGTCATCGGCTTGGCAATTGCACTTCGACTTCGCGCCGATGGGCGTGAGGTTATGGTCATAGAACCGCGTGAGCCGGGTTCCGGCGCCTCTTACGGCAACGCCGGGACGGTCGCCGACTACGCGGTCATACCCGTTGGAACGCCGTTGGTCCTTCGAAATTTCATGTCGCTTCTTTTCGACCCGAACAGTCCTTTATCCATCAGGGCCTCGGCACTGCCAACCCTGTTTCCTTGGCTGGCGCGATTTGCCTTTGAATCCCTCCCTCACCGCTACCGGGAAAATGCCGGCCGGATTGCCGAGCTCGTTTCGGATGCCTCGTCGGCCTGGACCGAATTTGCCGCCGAAATCGATGCTTTGAATTTCCTGTCGGCAAAAGGCTGCCTCTATCTCTACCAAACGCGTGAGGCATTCCGGGCCGCGGGCGCCGACATAGATTTGCGCCGTCGCTACGGCGTTTCGCAGGAGCTCTTGTCGGCCGGCGACGTGCTTCAGCTCGAGCCACGGCTTCCGGAATTCGAAGGCGGCGGCCTCTTTTTTCCGAACGCGATCAATCTCAGCGATCCAGGCGAGGTGATGCGACTCCTCTCCTCGGCGGTGAAGCGGGCAGGTGCTGAATTCGTCCAGGCGTCCGTTACCGGTATTGCGCGCGAGCGGCACGGCGTTCGCATTGCGGCGCCGCCATATGACGTGCGCGCCCGCACCGTTGTCATCGCCGCAGGCGCCCATTCGCGCAAACTGGCCGCAGAGATTGGCGATCCCGTGCGGCTCGACACCGAGCGCGGCTACCACGTCGAATATGACATGCCGGAACTGCCGATCGAGCGGCCGGTTTGTCCGACGGAGCACGGGTTCTATTTTTGCCCGATGAGGGGCCGCCTGCGTGTCGCAGGCCTTGTGGAACTCAGTGGTCTGACGGCTCCGGAAAATGTCCGGCTCAAACAGACCCTGGCAACGCATGCGCGCAAATTCTTTCCTGAACTTGGGACGCCAAGTCGTTCCTGGTTAGGATTTCGGCCCTCAATGCCCAATTCCGTGCCGGTCATCAGGCCATCGAAGGGAGGGCGGGACGTTATTCTTGCTTTCGGGCACGGGCACATCGGCTTGACGTTGGCTCCCCGCACCGCCCGGCTGGTCAGCGCAATGCTGGCCGATTAGTTCATTCATCACGACCAGGTCCTGGCTTTTCAACTCACACTCGCAATGCGCGGTTAAAGCAGCGCCGTCTGAGTTGAGAATGCATTTGATTTGTCAACTCCTCAGCTGTGTTCGGTATGAACCAAACGAGGCTGTTTGATCCATCGACCACGCCTCGAATAGCGCGGCCCAAAGTCACGACGGCAAGGGTCCGTGGCTGGTCGAGCGGGACGGATCGGAAGCTTTGCCGCGCTTGCAGCCATGCGTCGAGCCGTCACAAAATGGCGGAGCTTTACAAAACGAACTAGTTCGTACATTATTACCATGAGGAGTGAGGGATGCTGCGTTAGCAGCACCGATGACCGTCAGGATGAACTTGAATGTCCTGCGACCGAGTCCGGCTAAAACCTGGATTCATCACGGTCGCGGCACTCTTTCGACATCGGAATGCTTCGGGGAGGAGCGACAATGACAACACAGGTTGAACATAAGACGCCCAGGCGGGCAGCGCTTGCGAGTTGGCTCGGAAGTGCGGTCGAGTACTATGATTTCTTCGTCTACGGGACAGCGGCTGCGCTTATTTTCCCAAAAATCTTCTTTTCGGCGGAAGATCCGCAAACGGCGGCCATCGCCTCATTTGCAACCTTTGGTGTTGCCTACATCATGCGGCCTCTGGGTGCGGTCGTTCTCGGTCACGTCGGCGACAAGTTCGGCCGCAAGAAGGTGCTGACGTTCACTTTGCTCCTTATGGGCTTTTCGACCTTCATCATCGGTTGCCTGCCGACCTACAATCAGGCTGGCATTCTGGCGCCTGTCCTTCTGGTTCTGGCGCGATTGCTGCAAGGCATTTCGGCCGCAGGCGAACAGGCCGGTGCCAGTTCCATGACGCTTGAGCACGCCCCTGAAAACCGGCGCGCCTTCTTTACCAGCTTCACATTGAGCGGAACGCAAGCCGGCCTGATCCTTGCAACATTGGTCTTCATCCCGCTTGGAAGGCTTGATGAAGCCGCATTGATGTCCTGGGGCTGGCGCGTGCCCTTCTTTCTGAGCTTCGTGGTTGTTATCGTCGGATTCTGGGTCCGCCGAACGCTCGCTGAAACGCCTGCCTTCCTGGAGGAAACAAAGAAGGGCGACGTCGCGAAAGTACCGCTCGTCTCGCTTTTCACCAACTATTGGGCCGATGTCCTTCGCATCATCTTTGCCGCGTTGATTTCGGTCGTCAGCACCATCTTCAGCGTCTTCACGCTGTCCTATGCGGTCAATACCATGCATATCGATCGCTCGACGATGCTGACCGTTCTGGTTCTCGCCAATATCGTGGCACTGGGCGCCATCCCGGCATGGGCCATTCTCGCAGATCGCATCGGCCGCAAGCCGGTGTTCATCTTTGGCGCCATCGGCTGCGCGGTGTTGATCTGGCCCTATATCTGGGCCATCAGCCAGAACAATCTCATGCTCGTCTTCGTTCTCGGCATTCTGCTCTCGGGCGTGGTTTACAGCGCTTCCAACGGCATCTGGCCGTCGCTCTATGCTGAAATGTTCGACACCCGCGTGCGTCTGTCCGGCATGGCGGTCGGCACCCAGATCGGCTTTGCGCTCGGCGGTTTCGCGCCGACGATCAGTGCCGCCGTGATGGGCACCGGGCCGATGGGATGGGTGCCGGTTGCCGTGTTTACCTCGATCACAGCCTTGATCGCTGCCGTCTCCGCGGCAACCGCTACGGAGACCTACCGAACGCCGATCGATCAACTTGGCAAGGACAGGCGAGGCTTTGCAGCCTCGGTTCGCCACGCCGACAGGACGGTCTAGCCGTTAGTCTCCTGACAGCGATGACATCAAGCGATCGCGGATGAATTTGTTGAAAATCGCCAAGTGAACGGGATGAAACAATGAAAACCTCGATCGCGACTGTTTCGATCAGCGGTGACCTCAAGGAAAAACTCCAGGCCATCGCCAAGGCCGGCTTCGATGGCGTCGAAATCTTCGAGAACGATTTCCTCGCTTTCGATGAATCGCCAAGTCAGGTCGGCCGAATTGTTCGGGACCATGGGCTGGAAATCACGCTCTTTCAGCCGTTCCGGGACTTCGAGGGCATGCCTGAGCCCCTGCGCAGCCGGACTTTCGATCGGGCCGAACGCAAGTTCGATCTGATGCAGGAAATGGGGACCGACCTCGTTCTTGTCTGCTCGAACGTCTCGTCCGCGGCGCTGGGCGGCATCGACCGCGCCGCGGCCGACTTCTTCGAACTCGGCGAGAGGGCGGCCAAGCGCGGCCTGCGGGTTGGGTATGAAGCACTTGCCTGGGGACGGCATATTCACGACCATCGTGATGCCTGGGAAATCGTCCGCCGGGCCGATCATCCGAATATCGGCCTCATTCTCGACAGCTTCCATACGCTTTCGCGCAAGATCGATGTCAATTCGATCCGGTCGATCCCGAAGGAGAAGATCTTCATCATCCAGCTTGCCGATGCGCCGCTGATCGACATGGATCTTCTCTACTGGAGCCGTCACTTCCGCAACATGCCGGGGGAGGGCGATCTTCCCGTGCTCGAATTCATGAAGGCCGTCGCCGCGACCGGTTACGACGGCTATCTGTCGCTGGAAATCTTCAACGACCAGTTTCGCGGCGGCTCGCCGACCGCCATTGCCGTCGATGGCCGGCGGTCGCTCGTCTATCTCGGCGACCAGGTTCGCCGTGCGGAGAACAGCAGCCTCACCTTGCCGCCCATGCCGGCGCGGGCCGACGTGGACGGCATCGCCTTTATCGAATTTACCGTGGACGAAGCCGAGGCGCCCGTTCTTTCAGATCGGCTCCGGGCGCTGGGCTTCCGACATGTCGGACGCCACAAGACAAAACGCGTCGATGTCTTCCGGCAAGGCGACATCAATCTGGTCGTCAACACCGATCCGGACGGGTTTGCCGGCGCCTCCTATGCTTTGCACGGGCAGTCGGCCTATGCGATGGGATTGTGGGTGGATGACGCCCAGGCTGCGATGGCGCGGGCCGTGGCACTTGGCGCTGAACGTTTCGAGCAGCCATTGAATCCCGGCGAGATCGAAATGCCTGCTGTCAGGGGTGTTGGCGGCGGTATCCTGTATTTTCTCGACCGCAGAAGCGCTCTTGCGCGCATATGGGAGATCGAGTTCGATCCTGTCAACGACGAGACAGATCTGCGACCGGTCGGCCTGACGGGGATAGACCATGTCGCGCAGACGACGAAATACGAGGAATTGCTGACCTGGCTGCTTTTTTACACGGCGATATTGAATGCGCATAAGACGCCGATGGTCGATATTATCGATCCTGCCGGGGTCGTTCGCAGCCAGGTCGTCGAAAACGAGCCGGGTAGCTTGCGCATCACGCTGAACGGTGCGGAAAATCGCAACACCTTGGCCGGGCGCTTTATCGCCGAGACCTTCGGTTCGGGCATTCAGCATCTGGCGTTCGCAACAGACGATATTTTCACGGCAGCGGCTGCCTTATCGAACAACGGTTTTGCCACCCTGATGATCTCGCCCAACTATTACGACGATCTGGAGGCGAGGTTCGGTTTGGATCCGGCCTTCACCGATCGCCTGAAGGCCCACAACATCCTTTATGATCGCGACGATCACGGCGAATATTTCCAGCTCTACAGCCCGACCTATGGCGAAGGCTTCTTCTTCGAAATTGTCCAGCGCAGCGGCTATCGCGGATATGGTGCGGCGAATGCCATCTTTCGCATCGCCGCGCTCCGGCGTCACCTGCGGCCGATTGGTCTGCCGAAACTTTAGGCTCTCCCCATTCGCGTAAAGCCTGTGTTAAAGCTTTGATCTTCAATGATGGGCAGGGGACAGACCCAGGAAGACGGGCAGGGCATGACGAAAGCGCAAGCGGCCAAGATCGAGCGTCTGACGCGAAAGAACGATCCAGACGCGACCAAGGAAAATATTCTGAAGATCGCCACCGAGGAATTTGTCGCAGCCGGTTTTTCCGGTGCGCGCGTCGATGAGATCGCCGAGCGCACCAAAACGTCCAAGCGCATGATCTATTATTATTTCGGCAGCAAGGAAGGGCTCTATCTCGCCGTTCTCGAGCAAGCCTATACGAAGATCCGCACGCTCGAGAGCGAGCTCGATCTCGAAAACATGCCGCCCGTTCAGGCGATGGCGCAATTGATCGCAAGCACCTTCGATCATGATGATCAGAATCCGGATTTCGTGCGCCTGGTCAGCATCGAAAACATCCATCGTGCCGAGCACATGAAGCGTTCGGTCGTCCTGTCTGAGATGAATATCGCAGTCATCGATACCATCACGGATATCCTCGAACGCGGCTATGCCGACGGTAGCTTCGTGCGTCGGGTGGATCCCGTCGATCTGCATATGATGATCAGCGCCCAGTGCTTCTTTCGCGTTTCCAATCGCCACACGTTCGGTGCGATCTTCGAGCGCGACCTGTCCTCCGAGGAGCTGAAGAAGCGGCACAAGTCATTGATCGTCGATGCTATTCTCGCTTTTCTGAAAAATCCTTCCTCCGTGCCATCATTATGTATATAAAATAATGCTTTAGCAGATTGTGGGGCAAACGTGTAATCATGAAAATTGATTATCTTTCTACACGCTATGTCTCGCGAAATTCTATGACGTACCCTCGGGTCACTGAGCTTAAACCGGCTTGAGGCTAGTATCTCCCAATTTGTCGGAACGGCTGCTCGTTTGCTTCTTCCCACGCAGGTCAATCACCTCCTAAAATATCCAGTTTTAGCGGCCAATGAATTTGGTGAGAAAAGTAAATACAATTCTTTGTCATATACTTAGGCGCTTGAAACTTTAAATTTTAGTACTGATGTAATTTTACAATATCTGCGCGCAATAAGTCGTATAAATTAACTAAAGTAACGACTAGGGGAGCGCTGAGGATGAAAAGTAGAATTTTTATGCTTGCTGGCGTAACGTTTATATCAGGATGCACATCTGTTCCTCGTTTTGATGGAGAAGACCCCAAAACAATCTCAACACTGTCGAGTGTCATCAAGTGTGAGGTTCAGGATACATTTAGGAGATTTGGCAAAGGATCGAACATTGATCCCGAGCGTTGGCTTCTCACATATACGATAACATCCAAAGCAGAAGAAACTGCTAGTGCGAGCGCTGATCCACTTGGATGGATTATTCCCGCACATATCGACAAGCTGGTCTTTAGCGGAAGCGCGTCAGTCAAAAGGGACGCGACTAGAACCGGCACGGCGGAATACAACATGCGTCTCAACGACAAGGATCAGGCAGCATGTAAGGACGCAAGGAGTTCGCATATCACCGTAACGCCGGCGGACTTTAAACTGAGGGAGTGGGCCAAGCAATTGGAAGTATCGAGCGGGAAACCCGACGCTTTTAGCTATACCGTCGATGTGGTCATCACAACGACCGCCTCGCTCGGCAGTGATCTAGCCAATGGTCACTTCTCAGGAACGTTGGGAACAGACGGCATGCGGCAAACGACGAGAACTGTAGAGTTCAATTTTGCCGAGCTTGTCGACAAGCGTCCAACAGAAGTATACGTCACTAACTTCCCTGCTAAATCGTTTGTCCTGCCTTCTGAAGGCGGAAAACCGTTCCACGGTGAACTTAAAGAAATCCTTCCGCAAGGATCGGTTATAGTACCCACTTCACCTTCGCGTAAGTTGCGGCCAGAGCTCGATATCGAAAAAGCGATTGAGCAAAATCGCCAGCAACGAGGTCAGAATCGTATTGATGACATCAGGAGAGGTCTGGATTTCTGATCATCGTTTTCTCTTTGCAACGGCTTCATAGGGTAGGTAATCAGAAAGGCGCGAACTTGGTCGCCTTTCTGACCCCAGCTCGTTGTTGATTTCCACCTCTTAATCAGCCGTTCCCCCTTTGAAATGGCGCATCGCCGTATCGAAAATGATATCCGCGATCCACATCGCGCCGACACCGAGGACAAAGGTGATGGCATTCAAAGCCGAAATGGCCTGACACACAGCCGTTTGATCTGGACCGGGGATCTTCCTGGAGCGAGAAAGCATGCCTCATATTGACTTTACGTACTAGTTCGTACATTTTGCAGGCAAGCCTGTGGCATGGCTTTGATTTGCCGCTCGGGAGGAAAAATTGAATACTCAAGCCGCCATTATTCCGCGCCAGCTTCATGTTGGATTGATTGGTGCCGGCATCGGCCGCTCGCTGACGCCGGCCATGCACATGCGCGAGGGTGAGCATTGCGGCCTGTCCTATCGCTACGATCTCATCGACCTGGATGTTCGTGGCCTTTCCGTGTCGGACCTGCCGGCTCTCATCGATGAGGCCGAGGCGCAAGGTTTTGCCGGTCTCAACATCACCCATCCCTGCAAACAGGCGGCCGTCGCCCTGATGGACGAGCTGTCGCCCGATGCGCAGACGCTGCGATCCATCAATACGGTCGTTTTCCAAGGAAGCCGCAGGATCGGCCACAATACCGATTGGTGGGGATTTGCCGAAAGCTTCCGACGCGGGCTGGCCGGCGTTTCACTCGATCATGTCGTGCAACTGGGTGCCGGCGGCGCCGGCGTTGCCGTTGCCCATGCGGTGGCTGAGATGGGCGTGCATTCGATCGAGATATTCGATCTGGACCCCATGCGGGCAAGGGCACTCGTGGATCAGCTCCAGCCGGCACATGCTGACTGCCGCTTCTCGGTTGGCCATAATCTTGCCGCGGCCCTGGATGCAGCTGATGGCCTGGTTCACGCAACGCCAACCGGCATGGCCGCCTATCCGGGGCTGCCGCTCGACGCACAGCTTCTATCGGATCGCCTCTGGGTCGCCGAGATCGTCTATTTCCCGATCGAAACCGAATTGGTAACGCTCGCAAAGAAAAAGGGATGCCGCGTGCTCGATGGCGGCGGCATGGCGGTATTCCAGGCGGTGAAGGCTTTCGAATTGTTCACGGGCATCCGTCCGACGGCCGAGCGTATGATGCAGCACTTCAATTCTCTGCGCTCCATAATCTGACGACTGGATGGCCTCCCGTCCGCCGTGGGCTGAAGCATCTCCTTTGCCAAATTTTGCCATTGCAGCTATAGCGATTTGCATGAGTACGATGAACATTTCTCTGCCCGAACATCTTAAGACCTTCGTCGACGAGCAGGTGGCGGGCTGCTAACGATTTGCTCCAACGATGGACATAAAGCTCTCAGATCTGAAACTCCGGTCGACGCTCCTGATGGCGCGCTCCCGATAGACAGGTGTCAGAAGGCCGCCAACAAACCGCGCTGTCCGGAGATCAGTTTCGCCCGTTCGATGTCTTTGCCAGCATCTCGCTCAGCGTTGCCGCCGAGAGCATGGCTTCGGCCAAAAGCTTCTTGAGCTTCTGGTTCTCTTCCTCCAGCGCTCTCACCCTTTTGGTGTCGAGACCTGCATTTCCAAACTGCAGGGATTGCCACCGATAGAAGGTCGGCTCACTGATGCCGTGTCTATGGCAAACATCTGCCACCTTCACTCCAGCTTGGTGCTCTTTCAGAATGCCAGTAATCTGGTCGTCGTCGAATTTTCTCTTGCCCATCACCGCTTCAGTCCTCACGAAATGCTCTGTTGAAGCTGTCAAGAAGTGGTCTGACGGCATAGAAGGCCACGCTGCTTTTGCCCGTTTCGATCAGTGCCTGTGCGGGCATGCCCGCGACCAGTTCGACATCACTCATTTTCGCCAGCCGCTCGTCCGTTACACGGATTGTCGCTGCAAAGTAGGGCTGGCCGCTCTGCGCATCGGTGAGGCGGTCCGCTGATACATACTCGACCCGGCCTTTCAGGAGTGGAACGCGCCGCTGATTGTATGGAAGGAGGTGAACCTGTGCCTCGAGCCCCGCATGGACGAGATTGATGTCTTCCGGTCTGAGGTGGGCAGACACGATAAGACGATCGGCGCGCGGGAGAAGATCGACGAGCGGTTCGCCCGCGCCGATCACCCCACCGGCTGTATGGATGCGCAGGTTCATGATTGTTCCATCGTCGGGCGCACGGATATCGGTCCTTGAAAGTTGGTCGTCGATCGCCCGCAAGCGTTCGCGCAACTGCATGATCTGGCTTTCCGTATCGCGCATGCCTTGTGCGACTTCGCTCAACCGGTCGCTCTCGAGCTTTGCGAGATCGGCCTGTGACTCGCTGATCACCTGGTAGGCGCGAGAGATCTGCGCCTCTACTTGACCCTGCTGGCCATCCAGGTCTGCTTTTTCCCGCTGGAGGTTGAGAAGTCTGCTCTTTCTTTCCAGTCCTTTGGCGCTGAGGAGCGTAACCTGATCCAGTTCTTCCTGCGAGATCGCGGCTCTATCGGTCAGTGCTGCCTTCTGCGCGCCAAGTCCGACGATTTCCTGCCGCACCTGCGCGATTTTTTCATTGGTGATCCCGACTTCCGCCTGCATGACCCGGCGCCGCGCTTCGAAGATTTTCTGTTGCCCGGTCAGAATCTCGCTGACCGAAGGATCTCTGTCCATTGCCGCCCTGAGGTCTTGCGGATAGGCGACATGGTCGCCGCCTGTCTGCTCCACAAGCAGACGGGCGCGGCTTGCTTCGGCGTCCCAAAGTTGCCCTTGAATGCTGTCGCGCTCCGAACGAGACTTCGTATCGTCGAGTTTTATAATGATTTGCCCGGCCGTGACCGCATCGCCGTTTTTGACGAGTATCCGTTGCACAATTCCGCCTTCCAGATGCTGAATGGTCTTACGGCTGGACTCCGGTTCGATAACGCCCGGTGCAATCGCAGCGCTCTTCAGCGGCGCCAGAACCGACCAGATTCCCAATCCGACTATGAAGATGCCGATCAACAGGTTACCTGTCCAAATGACGCCTCTGAGCCTCGGCATGGGCGAAGGGGGCGCAGGTCCGCGCTGCTTCAACTCGTTTACTGGCGAATAGGCCGCCTGTCGCGCGGCTGTGGCTGCCGATTGCTGAGCGAGCCGCTGGCTCGTCCTTGACGAATTTGAAAATCCCGCCGGCATTGCGTCCAGTCGAACAAGGGTCATGGCAGCGTCCTCCCTACGTTCCCGTTCGCGATGATGGTTGAAGATAAGTTTCATAAATCTGTTCGCTATCGCCGAAGGCAGCCACCGTCCCGTTGCGCATAATGGCAATCTTGTTGGTGACGGGCAGGATTCCCATCCGGTGAGTTATGATAACGACGGTCATCCCCCTGGATTTCATGCGCTCGATCGCCTTGAACAGCATGCGTTCGCCGTCATAATCCAGGCTCGAGTTCGGATCGTCGAGAACGATAAGAGACGGATTTCCATAGGCCGCCCGTGCCAGCCCCAGCTGTTGGCGCTGAGCTCGAAGGAGCAGGTTTCCGCCTTCGCCGATATTGGTCTCGTAGCCCTGGGGCAGCCGCATGATCGCCTCGTGCAATCCAACCAGCTTCGCGGCGTCGATCGCTTTGACGGGATCTCCTCCGTCCAGCCGGCCTATCACATCCTTGATTGCTCCGCCGAAGAGTTCGATGTCCTGCGGCAGGTATCCGACGTGGTGGGTCCCCCCGCAAAGACGCAGAGCTGAGATATCTACCCCACCAAGAAGAGCACATCCGCTCGTTGCTTGCACAACGCCGGCCATGACGCGACCCAGTGTCGATTTTCCCGACCCCGACGGGCCGATGAGCGCTACGCAATCACCCGGCGCGAGGCGCAATGTGATGCCAGTCAATATTTGCCTGTTGGCGAATGGCTGAATATAGCTGACGTTATCGAGAACGAGGCCATTGGGTTCCGGTTGCGGCACCGTTCGGGCATCGTGTTCCGATGCAACGGCGATCAGCATTCCGTTCAAGCGATTGAAGGCATTCCGCGCAAACGTAAAGGAGCGCCATGCACCTATTGCACCCTCGATTGGTGCGAGCCCGCGCCCGAGCAGCAAGCTTGCAACGAAGATGATTCCGGGACTGCTGTTGCTCGCAAGCACCAGCCATGTAGCGCATCCCATCATCAGGATTTGCGCGAGCGTGCGGATTGCTTTGGAGAAACCGAGAATGATCTCCGTTCGATGCATCGCGCTGTCCTGCGCCCTTCTTGCCATTTCCGCATCGCGATATACGACCAGCGCTGCGCCATACTGCATGCCCATGGCCCGGATCACCTCGATGTTTTTGAGGGCGCTCGCAAATCGCAGGTAGCTCCTCGAAAGGGCAAGATTGGCGCGGCCAAGCGGCTCTCGCGTCGCCAGTTCCGTCAGGAACGCAAACAGCAGAAGTGCCACTGCGCTCAGAAGACCGATGGTCCCCAGCAGCGGATGAACAAGAAAGAGCAGGAGGAGGAAGACCGGCGCCCAGGGAACGTCAAAAAAAAGGGAGCTGGCCGGTGAATCGAGGAACTGGCGTAATGCGGCCAGGTCCCTGTAGCATTCCGTGGCGGCTCCTGCTTCGGCGCGAGCGGCATATTCGAATGATGCGGTGAGCACCATCGGCCGCAGCCTGTGATCCAGCCAGCTGCCGATGCGCGAAAGAGCTGCCCTGCGCACGATATCCAGCGTGGACCCGACCAACACGGCCATGGCGATGATCATCGTCAGCATCAGAAGCGTGTCAGCGCTTCGGCTCGACAAGACCCTGTCATAGATCTGCAGGAGATAGATGGAAGGCGCCAGAAGAAAAAGATTGTAGCCGCAGCTATAGAGGAAAACCAAACCGAATGCTCCGGCACAAGCCCGGAGCGCAGCAACGAGCTGCGTCTGTGGGCGCGATAGCTTTGCGGAAAGCGTTGCCATTATCAGATCTCGCTGCATTTGATACTGACAAGAAGAGGCTACTGGCTGGTTTCTCAACCTATGAGGGTCGCCGGCAGAAGCCGGCGACCCTCAGGATCTGAGTTCATGAGCCAAGATGGCTGAGATCGATATGACCGAAGTCGTTTGCGAAATGATCGAGAGCGTTGTTCACCGTCGTCGTTTCCGGATCCGTGTGAACCAATGCTGACGAGATATCGCCGCCCCGAGCCATGTTCCCGTTACCGCCGTTGCCGCCGACGCCTGCGAGGATGGTGGCATGCTGATCAGCCAGAAGCTGCGTATATTGTGTCGCGGTCGTAGCGGCACTCACCGCGGCCACGTCGCCGCCGCTCGAGTTTCCTTGATTGCCGTCGGAGTGGGAATCTCCCCCCGCGCCGCCGGCGCCGGTGTTCGTGACCGAGGCCAGGAAACCGTTCTGGGCCTGAGCAAAGCCACCAGTTCCGCCAGTGCCGGCGCCCCAATCTGCTGTCTGCCAAACATGATCGCCGTTGTGCAGATCGGTGGATGCTCCTTCGACCGTTTGCACATTGGCGACATGCGCGACCGGGTTGTAGTCAATATTCCCATAGTTGTAGCCACCACCACCGTTGCCGGCATTCGCGTCGCCAGCATCCGGGTTATTGAGTTGAATCGTGTCAGACATTAGTGGAATAGGCATTGATGTCCCTCCTTCTACTTCGTTTCGTCCGGGTTTCTTCTACGGCGTGGGTATCCAGCATCTCATCGCCAGCCAATACAACCACAGGTAAATACTACCCGCAATTTGAATTGCGAGCTATCTAGCTATTCGGCGATGTTCCTTCGGGCGTATGGTTGGAGGCGACGGAGCGTTATTCTGACTTAGCAGTTGGTGATTTGGCGCGGGATCGCGTGATCATCATCATGTCTGCGACCCGGTCGAAGCGACGCCGTTTTTCGAAGCAAGGGCCGCCCAAGCGAACCGGCTGAATTCCGGGATTCTGATCGGGCTGCGCTTGGCGGAGGAGATCCTGTTCGGGACCGAAAAAACTAGTGTGTTCCGGCGCGAAAATGGGGTGCACGATGTCGAACCTGTAATCCAAAATTGGACTTAGTGGCCTCAAACGCGCACAGCGGGGCGCTGAATCCATGACAGCCAAATGGCTACAGAGCTAGCCAATCGGATGTAGACGAATTGCAGGCTCTGTTTTTCTCACCTTCAGATGCACAATGCCCTGAACAATTCGGGCGGCATATGCTGCCCGCTTGGTGGACCTGCGGTTGATCGTGGAATGGAGACGGTAATGACGGAAATTCGTCCCTTATCGGAAGACTTGCCCAAAACAGGCACCGATCAAAACCTCGCCTCCAATTCGGCTGCGGGGCATCTGGCGCTGGTGCCGACCTGGCTTCCATTGGATGTCGCTTCTGGCCCGATCTACAATTCAGCCGGCAGCGGCGGTGACGGGATAAGCGTAGGCGTGATCGACAGCAACGCATTGGCCGTCTTCATGCCCTCCAATGCCGCTATTGCGGGACCTCATTCGAGTGCCGACGCCTTCCAAGGCAATGATGCGCTCATCAATCAGCATCCCACCGAAATGGCTGGGATCGGCGGGAATGGCGGAAGCGGCAATGCTGCCATCGGCGGCGGCGACGCCAATCATGCCGGCACCGGGGGCAATGGTGTCTTTTACGGTGGTCTCGTAAGCACCGAAGTCGCGCTGTTTGCCCCCGTGAACACCGCGGTGGCGGCGGGCCCCGGCGCAGTGGCCCACTCTGACCAATCGAACAACGCACTGTTCTTGCAGGGCGCAACCCAGATGGGCGGCATTGGTGGCTCGGGCGGAGACCATAACGTCGCGGGCCATGATGCATCGATGAGCCCGGGAACTGCACTTACATTTACCGGCGACAATTATGCGGGCCACGGCGGCGGTGGATTTTTCGTCGGCAGCATGGTCGACGTGAGTGTGGCCATCTTCTCACCGATCAATATCGCCGTGGGCGCCGCGGGCGGATCGGCGGAGGCCCATCAGACAAACAATGCAATTTTTGATCAGGGCACCATGCAGATTGCCGGCATGGGCGGCGACGGCGGCGGCTTCAACATGTCGTCGGGGACGATCTTTACCGGCAGTCATGAGGGTGGCGGTGGCGGGATCGGATCGGCAACCGGCAGCATGGTAGACGTCAATCTCGCCTATTTCCACCCCATCAACATTGCCGTTCCCGCGGGTGGGACGGCGGACGCCCAACAGATCGATCATGTCCTCTATGATCAGCATGCGCTTCAGCTGGCCGGCATCGGCGGCCATGGCGGAGGCGGCAACCTCACGGATGCCCATTCGGCTCTCGTGGACGACATTCTGAGCTTCATGCATACCTAGCGGATAGCCTCCCCACTTGCATTTCGGAGGCTCAATTGCGCGAAACCATTCTTCCTGCCATTTTTCAAGCCATATGCTGGATCAGTTCCTCTGCTCGGGCTTTCGCCTCTTGAGCCGATATGGCGAGGAACGCGCTTCATTGATATACCCAACATTCGACCATGACCTTATCGGCATTGTGCTCGATTTCCGCTGCTTTGAGTTGAGATATGGAATCAAACCCAGGTTGATGGGCAGCTTGTCACATCCAACGACCCTTTCTGTATGGGTTGTAGCAGATCGATTGTCTTTTCAGTGTGTTTGAAAGCTTTGTTGACTCGCTTGCTGCATGTGAATTCGGCAAGCATTGTAAGATGTACAACGACAAGTCGATTCTAGTATGTTCTCATAGATAGGTATTTCAACACGTTATACATGCCTTGGTTGTCTATCGCTGAGGTCTCGTAGACTATGAGAATTATCGTGAGAGATAAGACTATTGATATCGAGAATACCTCTTTTTTCTGTCATGACATGAAGAAAGAGCAGGAATAATATGTGTCGCTGTTGGTCTGCAAATTTTCCGGGGAGCACGCAGGTGTCCAACAGTGCTAAAACCAAGCGCCCGATGCGGCGCAATGTACCGACTATTGTCGTTATTCAGCATTCTACACTGGCGCGGACGACTGTGGTGAAGCTTCTTGAGCATGAACTCGCCGGGTGGAATTTTATCGATATGATCTCGACCGAGAGTCTTGATAGAGCTCTTGGAGCTGAGGTGCGTTTGATTGCACTAGATCTGGCCGGCAGAGGTGTTGAGAGCACAAGCCTGCGTGATGATCTCGCGGCAATTGCTGTACGTTTTCCTGAGGCGCCTATCACATTGCTCTTAGGAACGGATGACGTCAACATAGTCCGTCAGGCGCTCGAGATGGGCATCCGCGGCTTTTTCTCGACTTCACTTCCCATTGACATTGCCCTTGCCGGTCTCCGCCTCGTTCTGGCAGGAGGAACATTCTGCCCGCAGCTATTGGGAGCTGTTGCAAACGGCTCAAACGAGCATACTCCGGCCAGAAATGAGGCCGAAAAAAGCTTGGATGACAGGACGCAGTATTTGGCGATTGCCGATTTCACTCCCCGCGAGGCGGATGTCCTCGCGGAGTTGCAATGCGGCTGCTCGAATAAGGTAATTGCAGGAAAACTCAATTTGTCGGGGCATACGGTGAAGATGCATTTGCAACACATAATGCGTAAGTTGCAGGCGCAGAACCGCACTGAGGTGGTTGCCCGCTTGATTCAAAGAGCCACCGGCGGGCCTGATGCCTCGCCAAGTTAGGCGATGTCGCCCGTTCGGGGGAACCGTCGCAATGTTTTGGTTGGGTTTCGGAGCACGGTTTGACCCCACATAGACGCCGAGGATTGCTCCCTGACTCGCAACCTTGCCACAAACTTCGCCGGGTCTTCCCGTGGGATGCGGGGCGCCTCCTTAAGAGGTGCCCTGCTTGGGTTCTGGCGCGAGATGAGCCTGGCCGCGGTGCGGTTGATCGTGCATCAGGAGTTGGAGGCGGCCTCGATCGCGAAGTCGCGATATGAGTGCAGCTTACGGCCCAGAAGTTTGGTCAGCCGTTCGACATCGCCAGCCTCCGGGATCATGCCATCGCTGACATAACGCTCGGCCATCAGCCGCATCTCATAAGCGGTCCACCTGGGCATGAAGGTTGCGAGGTTCTGCTCGAAGCCACTGGGGTCATCGCCGCCATAGGCAATCGGACGCCCCAGAACATCCGACCAGATCGCCGCCACGTCTTTGCCGGTAAGCGTGTCGGGGCCGACCAGATTGATCGTCTCGACCGGTAGCTTGCCGGAGGCTTGGTCACGACGGACGAGCTCGATCGCAGCGATTTCGGCGATATCGCGGACGTCGACCATCGCGATCCCCTTGTCGCCGATCGGCATCGGATAGACACCGTGGTTGAAGATGACGTCCTTGATCATGAGTTCATTGTCGATGAAGTAGGACGGACGCAGGATCGTGGCGTTGAAGCCCATCTGCTCGATCATCCGCTCAGCCCCGGACTTGACGGCAAAGTGCGGTACGTTGACGAAGCGGTCGGCGTGAATGACAGACAGGTAGACGACCCGATCGACGCCAGACTCCCGGGCGATGTTCAGGGTGATGATCGCCTGGGTGAATTCGTCTCCGGTAACGGCATTGAGCAGGAACAGCGTCTTGACGCCGCTGAAGGCAGTACGCAGCGCGTCGATATCCAGCAGATCGCCTTGCGCGACCTCGACGCCGGCCGGGAAGGCGACCTTCGAAGGATCACGGGTGAGAACGCGCACGCGGGCGTCACGCTTGACGAGCTGCTCGACCACATGGCGGCCGACACGACCGGTGGCACCTGTAACGAGAATAGTCATGGTGTTTTCTCCGGGTTGGTTTGCTTGACACCCGGACTATGATCGGTTCACCACAGAGCCGATAGCCGCCGAATTTGGACGCACCGTCTCATAGGCGGGACGGATTGCTAAACCCGAAGAGGCCGCGACGAGCTAACGCGTCGCATCATAGAGCACAACACGAAGGCCGGGCTTGTCTTCCGAAACCAGAATGCTGAGGTGGCGGGTCAACCAACCCACTTGTGGATCGCGCAGCTCGATTTCCGTGTCGCCAATTCGAACGATTTCGGGATCGACCCACCAGTCGTTTATGCGCAGCATATTGGGCCGTGGCGCCCGAAAATCTTCAAACAGGAGGTAGGCGGCCTCGTTGAAGGCCAGCACGTCCCAAGACCAGGAACGGGCATGATGCCTCGCTGTGTCGGGCTGGTTGACACCGCGAATATGGATGGTCCACTGATAGTCCGATAGACCGTCAATCGGGGATGCGCTGTCTCGCAGGTGAAACATAGATGGACCTTCTCGCTCTCGCCGATTTCAATCTTGTGGCCCGTTACGGCGGCTTCGGCAAAGCGGCGCGCGCCACCGGCCGGCCGAAGGCGACCCTGTCGCGGCGCGTCGCGGAGCTGGAAAGCGGTCTCGATCTGAGGCTCTTCGAGCGAGGTGCCCGTGACCTGAAGCTCACCGAAGAAGGGCGGGCGCTGTTCGAACGGACAGGCGTTCTGCTTGCCGAGCTGGAAGAGACAGCTTCGGCGATTGCGTCCGGCGGCCACAAGCCGAAGGGGCGACTGCGGATCAGCGCGCCTCTCTTGTTCTCGCAGACTGCGATGGGAAAGATCGCAGCCGGCTTTGCCCTCGAATATCCTGAGGTGAGGCTGGAGGTGACCACCGAGGACCGGGCGGTCGACATGATCGAGGAGGGCTATGATCTGGTCATCCGGGTCAATCCGGATCCAGATGAGACCTTGGTCGGGCGAGCGTTCCTGCGCGATCGGCTGGTTGTCGTGGCTAATCCCAATCTTCTCCGGCCGATTGGCGATCTTCCCGTGCCGGGCGTCGTGCGGGGATCGAGCGACCGGCAGACATGGGAGGTCAGGACCGCCGCCGGCCGGTCGACAATCATGATCGAACCCGTCCTCGCATTGTCGTCACTTGTCATGGTTCGGGATGCAGTCAGGGCAGGCGTTGGTGCGGCACGTCTTCCTGTTTCGCTGATAAGTCACGACCTTGCCGATGGGGCGCTCGTCGAATGGGGCGAGATCGACGCACCTGAGATTACCTTGTGGGCGCTTTATCCATCGCGACGGTTGCTTAGTGCACGCGTCTCGGCATTTCTCGATTTTCTGAAACGAGCCTTCCCCCATGGAACACCTGATGAGCTTGCTGCCTATGTCGGCAAATGACAGTAGACTCAGCACCGAAGCCGTGATTTGGCACAAGATGCGCCAGAATTTTCGTGAGCGCCGTGGTATCGCGCACGGCACGACTTCCCGCGAAAGCTCCTCAAGCCCTTCCAAAAACCTGACCAGGCTCAATTCTTGCGCCGCGGTGCTTTGCCCTGGGGCATGCTGCGTTTCGGTAGGGAACGCCGATCTTTCAGGAGGTGCAAAAACAGATTCCGTTTTCTCCCGTGCTGGACAAGATCAATGTCACTGACAAGTTTTGCACCACCCGCGCGTCGCTCCAGGGTGATCTTGCGACTATGGAAGGCTTCCAGCTCAGCTCGATGCGCGACGCTTACGATGGTAACTTTCGGCAATTCGTGGATCACCATCTCCATCATCTTGTCTTGGCTCTTCTCATCGAGTGCAGACGTTGCCTCATCGAGCACGATGATATCGGGATCATGTAGCAGAAGGCGTGCAAATGCGAGCCTCTGCTTTTCGCCACCCGACAATGTCTGGTCCCATGGGGCATCTTCCTCGATCTTGTCGTTCAGATAATCGAGTGCCACTTTGTCAAGGGCCGTCTTGATCTCATCCAGCGTCCAGCTATCGGCGGCGGCGGGATAGGCGACTGCGCGGCGAAGTGTCCCGGAAGGGATATAAGGCCGTTGCGGCAACATGAACAGCCGTCTGTCGACGTGGAAATTGACGCTGCCGTCACCCCACGGCCAAAGACCCGCGATGGCTCGCACCAGCGTGCTCTTGCCTGTACCGGATTCTCCGGCTACGAGCACCCGCTCGCCTCGTTCGATCACGACCTGGGTTTCCTTGACCACGGCGGTGCCGTCGTCCAACGACACGGAGAGATCGTTTAGGCTGAGCATCGCATCACCTTCAGTTTCACCGCGCTTGATGCGTCCCAAGGCGTCGCTCTGTTCCGCCCGCTCGAGCCCGTCAAGCGACATCATCAGCGAAGCAATGCGCCGTGCACAGGCGTTCCAATCGGCGAGACGGGGGTAGTTGTCGACCAGCCATCCGAACGCGCTCTGAACGATGGCGAAGGCAGAGGCAGCCTGCATGACCTGTCCAAGGGTCATGCTGCCTTCGAGAAATTTGGGCGCGCAAAGCAAAATCGGCACGACCGGCGCAAACAGGCTCGACCCCTGCGACACAAGCGTCGTGCGCATGTGCTGGCCTGCAAGGAAGGCCCATTGCCTGAGCACGTTGGCAAATGTCTTGTCGAGGTCGTTACGCTCCTCCTCTTCGCCGCCGAGCAATGCGATGCTCTCGCCGTTTTCCCGCACATGCGTCAGCGTATAGCGAAATTCGGCTTCCGCCTGATTTTTGACCTCGGAAACATGGACGAAATGGCGACCGATGACCGCCATCGAGCTGGAGGTGATTGCGGCGTAGAGGACCGCAGTGATGACGAGGAAGCCTGGAATAGTGACGGTCGAACCTCCGATTGTCAGGGTCAGGGCGCCACCAATCGTCCAGAGCACCACGATGAAGGTCGAAGCCGACAGGAATGCGGAAATGACACCAGCGATGAAATCGACAGGCGATTCGGTGGCGATCCGCAAATCCTCCGAGATGCGCGCTTCTGGGTTCTTGTGGTCGCCGCCGATGAGGTTCAACTGATAATAGCGGCCGTTTGCGAGCCAACGCGCGATGACTGAGTTCGTGAGCCAGGAACGCCAGCGACGCTGAATCGCCATACGAAGGAAGACTTGTGTAACGACAAGGGCTACACTTCCGAGCGCGAGTGGCAGGAAGACGGCGCTTAGAAAATATACGACGTGAGCATTGCGCTGCTCTATCGCGTCAAAAATTGCGCGATTCCAGATATTGATCCCATACTGGAAGCCGACATTGGTGCCAATCAAGGTCAATAGGCCGATTGAGCACGGCCAAGCGAGCCCATCGCCGCCGCTGCCCCAATAACCGCGCGCGCTAATCCAGAAGCGCGTCAGCAAATACCTTTTTCGCGCCTGCTCGGCCTCGTCAGGCGTCAATGCTGGATCGGGTTCAATGGCATCTGGCGGCTGCTCGACCTCGACAGTCGATGCCTTCTTTTGGCGCGACCTCTTGGCACCACGGAGCTTGATGCCGTCGACCGATTTCGGTTTGGATTTAGCGTCGGTCATAGGCACGACAACGGCTTAAAAATCAAAAAGTTTCATGAATGCCAGTGTTGAACATGGCATCGGAGGGGTCGCCGGCAGTCTGTCACGCAAAATGATGGTGTGGCTGTTCGACGGCCTTGGGGAACCGTCCGTCGCAAATGACGTTTCAGTATCAGGAGGAATTCACTATGTGCCCGCAAAAGCCAATAACTGCACCGGTCTGCGCGCCCGGATTTGGATTGCCGAACCCCATACAACATTACCCCCAGCAATTGCCCCCTCTTGCCGCTTCAGAGAGCGAGAAAGAGGCGTATGAAGAGGGAATCAAAGCTGGAAAGCGTGAGGCGGAAGACAAAAAGAATCCCTATCCCGCCAGCAGCGAACAGGCCAAAGCTTATGAGCATGGCTACCTCGATGGTCAGAAAATCCGATTTGAAGATTTATTTTAGCGATGGACGATTTCGGCGCGCTGCGCGGAAGATGAGCATGCAACAGGCACGGCACATCTCAGCGACATTGCCGGCCGTTCGACGCTTGGTCGGCGCTGCGCTACGCTACCGCAGCACCAACCACCTCTACCGTGTTCCCCGTTGCCGAATTAGGTTCCAGCCCTCCAAAGTAGTGCTGGGGCATGACAGATACGCTTTGTGACTTTAAAGCTGCTTTTATCGATACCTGACGCGTGTTACCGTGCTATCAATCATCGTAATGAGGGATTTTACTAGCTTTTCAAAACAGCAATCGGAACTCTTTTAACATAGTGCATAGCTGACTTTGAGTACTTTACTGGAACGTTGTGAATTCGCGGGAGACCTGCGAACATAAAGGCGGTTTCTCTTCTGGCGATTTCCTCATGGACAAAAAATTCGATGCGATCGATGTTGAAGTTGGATCACGCATCCGACTGCGCCGGGAGGAATTGTCAATTGCGCAGGATATATTAGCCGAGAAGCTTTGCATAAGCCCTCAACAGCTCGACAGATGTGAATGCGGCATCGAAAAACTCGGTGCCAGTCGCCTTCTCCGCATTTCTGAAATCCTCGGTGTCCCGGTCATGTTTTTCTTCAGAAGCGTATCGGACGACGCCCTTCCTTCTATGGAGGCGATAGCTGATTTTCGACTTGCCAAGCATCATAAGGCCGTTCTGCACACAGCCTTATCGGGGATTGAAGACAAGCGGTTGCGGGCAAAGATCCTCGCTTTTGTGCAATCAAGCAAACCTGACAACGAGCGCTGACCTAGCAAGATGACATTTCATTTAACGACACTCGGCAGTTGCGCCCTTTATGATGAGAAGGGTGATCGCATGAACGTGCCAAAACAGGCGCTGCTCATGCTTGCCTATCTCTATGATTGTCGACGATCGATGCCACGGAAGGATCTGGCGGCTTTTCTCTGGCCCGGCAATCTTCAGGCCGCCGGCGCCAATCTGAGGTCGACCCTCCTGCGTTTGACGACCGCGACGTCCAAATCCTCCAGGCAGCTGATCAGCGATGTTGCGGCGAACCTCACATTGAACTTCGACGCATTGCGGTGCGACCTGGATACTATCGAAAATACGTCCGGCGTTGCCAGGCTTAGTGCGCTCGCCGATGCCGTCGCCAAGAATTTTCTGCCCACTTACGGCAGCGGCTCCGGAGCCGTGGCTGTCTGGGTGCGCGACGTTCGGGCACGGCTGGCAGGGGAGCTGCGAGCGGAATTCTTCAAGACAATGGGCCAACCCTCCTGGTCCCAAAATCGCAGCGAATTGAAGCGTGCAGCCATGCTTCTGCTGGATTGGGACCAGACCGATGATGAGGTCAGGGCGGCGCTTGGCGAGAAAATCACGTCTTACAGTCAGTTGATTGGCGGAACGAAAGATCCGAATTCAAGCCATTCGGCTCAAGATATGCTTCCGGTTGCCGCCGACAACCTAGTGCCGCGTATCGCCCTGCTTCCGCCTGAGACGCTGGAGGAGTCAGAGCGAGCCGGATCGGTCGCAAATGCTGTTATCGAAGACCTGACGATCAGTCTTTGCGTCGACCGAAGCGTATCCGTAGTCGCTCCCTACACCGCCGAGCAGATCCGCTCCTCAAACGACAAGGCTGGGCTTCTCAAGCAACATAACGTGGTCTATGCGCTCGATACGAAGAGGACGGGCGACAGCCTTTTCGCACAGCTGATTTTCATGCCGCGGGATGAAATTGTCTGGGCAACGCGCGTCCAGCTGAATAGCGCGGCCATAACGGAGCATCGCAACGCGATCGCCACTGCCATCCAGAACTCCATTATCGAGCGTGTTGGCGCCTTCCACCACATAGTTTCCGATTTTGGTTGCAAGCCTGAGGCCTATTTTGCCTATCTCGAGGGCGTGCAATGCCTGTCCCGCCTAGGTCTTCAGAATGTCCGTCGCGCGCGCAAGCATTTCAAGCAGGCTCTCGAGCATGAGCGGGGTTTTGCGGCGGCACTTGCGGGCATCGCTAGAACGTTGACGATGGAATGGGTTCTGACGGCCCGCGGCGATGGCGATCTGTTGCATCAAGCGGAAAAAATGGCGGCGGATGCAATCCGCGATGACAGCCAGTTCGCCGGAGGCTTCAAGGAAATCGGCGTAGCCCGGCTCTACCGCGGAAATATCGACGGCAGCCTCGAGGCCTTGTCGAATGCCGAGGACCTTAGCCCGCACTATGCTGATGTGATTTGCAGCCACGCCGACAGCCTTACCCATGGCGCCAATCCGAAAGCGGCATTGGAGAAGGTTGCAACTGCGCTTGATCTTAATCCGCTTGCCCCGGACTATTATTATTGGACCGCGGCAGGAGCCAGCTATTTCCTTGGGGAATATACCGAAGCATTGGCTTATCTGGACAGGATGAGAGATCCAGGGCCGGCAAGCAGGCTCGCGGCCGCAAGTTGGGCAATGCAAGGGGATCTTGCCAAGGCTAAGACATATCGACTGCGCGCCCTGCGCGATAATCCGAATTTCGATCTTGAGGCATGGTTGTCCATGATTCCAAACAAGGAAAAGTGGCAAACAGAGCATTACAGGGAGGGCCTATTGAAGGCCGGCTTTTAAAAGGAAGAAATTATGGCAGGTGCAGTTCTGATTGGGATTAAAGGCGAAAAAGGGCTCTGGCTGGTTGACCTCGAAAAGGGGACTGTCGTGCGATATACGCACAGGCTGTCGGGTGATCTGGCGAAGGCTGAATCCTGGCGGGCGAAAGGGGTCAGAGTGGAGAAAGATGTCGATTTCGCCGTGGCGTTAAAGTCGGCAAGCTCCGCGGCCTCAGGCCTTTATGAGGGTTAGGCGCTCGTTGATCGGTGTCAAACGACTTTAGAGCCTGCTCTCCCGGCGAAACCTTGTCGAGGGTTTGGCCCTATCTGGGTCGGCTTGGCATAACCCGTGTCGGCCGCCAGACCGAGCTCGATCGAATAGGCATTCCCGTTTGGTGCGCCTACGCCCCGAACTCCAAGGCGATCGTCGTCGCCCAGGGCAAAGGTCTGGACGACGTTTCCGCGAAAACATCCGCGGTGATGGAAGCGATCGAGCGATCGGTCGCGACCCAACCCTACTGTTCAGCGTTGATGGCAAGTCAAGATGATCTTGCCTCCGGCGACTATCCGATGGATTGCCTGGACGATCTGCTGGCGATTGGCGCGCAGCCGGTAGAAACCACTGAACAGATCAGATGGTCTCAAGCCCGCGATCTGGCGAAGAACGCCTCGATATTCGTCCCTTTCGAGGCCATTCATCTTGACCGAACGCATGTCAGCCCACGCTTTTGGGTGTCATCGGACGGATTGGCGTCCGGGAACACTTGGCACGAGGCAGTCCTGCATGGGTTGCTGGAGCGGATAGAGCGGGATGCTTGTGCCCTCTGGAATGTTGGCGAGCCGGAGTGTCGGTACGCACGCCGGATAGATCCGCATAGCATCGAAGATGAGGATATTCGCGAGATGCTGGAGAGGATTTTCTCGGCGGACTTCGATCTCGCCCTTTTCGATGTGACGAGCGATCTAGCCGTTGCCTCCATCGTCGCGTTGCTGCGGCCGAAAGGGGATGACGGCGCGCTCAGATATGCCGACTTGACCATGGGGGCAGGCGCATCCTTATCCCCCAAGGTGGCCGCAGCCCGGGCAATTTCCGAGGCCGTGCAATCTCGAATGACGTTCATCGCCGGCGCTAGAGATGATCTTGTGCCTGAGCTGTTCTCACGCCGTGCCGATCCCGCCCATCTGCAATCGTTCCGGGTTCGATACACGACGAACCTCAACGAATTGCCGACGATGCCCGCCGAGTCTGCGCGAGATGCACTCGACCACCTTGTCGAGACTCTGTTGGGATGCGGTATTGACCAGCTTTATGCAATCGAGCTGGCACCCGAATGGTTGCCGGCATCGGTCGCAAAGGTTTTCGCGCCGCAACTCGAACATCCGGACGGGGATCGCCGAATTCGTTTCGGCAGCCGCGCGCTGTCAAAGGGTTTCCTATGAAAATGATCTTCGTAGGTCCAAGCCTGCCCGATGCCATATCGTTTGCCGACAGCACGATGGTCATACGACCGCCGGCGTGCCAAGGCGACGTCGTTAGAGCTCTTGAGGATGGCGCGGCTGGCATCGGCCTTATCGACGGTCAGTTCGAGTTCGTCGCGCCGGTCTGGCACAAGGAGTTACTCTTTGCCCTATCCCGAGGTATCCCGGTATTTGGGGCAGCCAGCATGGGGGCGCTCCGCGCGGTGGAATGCCAGGCTTACGGCATGGTCGGCGTTGGTCGGATTTTCGATGATTATGCTTCCGGGCGCCGGGAGGAGGATGCCGACGTCGCGCTCCTTCATGGCCCGGCGGAATTGGGCTATCCAACTTTGTCGGTACCACTGGTCAATATCGATGCGACACTCGAGGCTGCGATTGGCCAAGATATTATCGGTAGGCAAGAGGCTTTACAGCTCTCCCAGGCAGCCCGGCGTGTATTTTTCAAAGATCGGACCTGGAAGCGTGTTGCCGAAGCCGCCGATATGGACACGGAGCAGGTGAGGGCGCTGGTTGCAAAAGCCTGGACCGACCAGAAGCGTCTGGACGCCATCGAGCTCATGCGCGCAATTGCCAAAGCGCCGTTGCAAGGGCGTACGGTAGACTGGTCTTTCAATGCGACACCGCTGTGGCGCAAACTCTTTCCACAACTTATTCGGACGTAATTTACCGATAAATACAACTAATGCATGCGCAACGTTTTTGCAACGCACACCATCAATCGAAATATGGCAGTCTCCCCCTATCAAATCATTTGTTGAGGCTTGTAAGCGTGAGCGATTTTGAAGCACAGGAACGTCAGGGCGAGATCTTGGCTCTTATAAGAATGATGCGGTATGCCGGCCAAACCGCCAGTGGACTCGATGTACCGCAGGCGACGTCTCTTATCGAGGCGGCACAAGCTGCTCTTCTTTTGGTTTTAGGGATCGAGTTCCCGATGCTGTCAGCTGCGCATTTGAACGCGCTTGTCAGTGACACGTATGGTCACTGCTAGCAAAACATTGGCGACTTAAACATCGACTTGATACCGAGCTGGCAAAGAGAAACTTCAAGAGATCCAGCTTGTTGAGAAGGGCGTTAATCAAGGTGGGCTTGCCCGTGAGAAAAATAGGTTCCACCGATACAGTGGGCATCGTCGCAGACTTCAAAGAACCTCGAGGAAACAAGAGGATCCTGCCCGTGGCGTTTGCAGCATTTATTGTCGCGTGGCTTGCTCTCGTCTGGGATATCTGCCGTTCGCTGAACTGGCTTTGATCTCCGACTTTGAAAAGGCATGTTGAAATGAGCCCGATCCGGCCTGCCAGGACATCATTTGTCGTGCCTGTAGGCGTGGTCAACGGCCGAAAAAAACCTAAGAGAACTCAGCCGGCATAGGGCAGTCGCTGCCGATGCCAAGCTCACATGGAGTTGCCGGCGGTCTCGCGGTGGAGACGATCATGGAAGGGTTGAAACGTTTTACAAAAGGCGATTTGTCGCAAAGCGAACTCGAAGTCATAAAGCAAGTGTTTGACTTAGTTACGAGGCAGAGCTGGTTCGACGATACTCAATACAGCCGGGAGGGTTTTGCCGCCGCGCTGGTCAGCTTGTTTCGATGCGGAATGATTAATCCGACGCAGCTGGAAAGGATCGCGATGTTTTGGGCATTGAGCGACTTTTCCCAGAGCATGTCGAGTGCCCAACGGACTAAACTGAAATCACTCTACAGTCGAGGCGAGGTAGAGCGGCAAGTTTGCTATTGAAAGGAGTCGAGCCTTCGATCGGGCTGATTTCGACTTGCCTACGGCCATGGAAATCAAACAGATAGAAAGTGTTTGAGGCGCATGCGATTGCAGGACCATGGCGGTGACAATTGCGCTTTTTCCCGCGGTCTCAAGCCAACCGTCTCCTCGGCCGCACCGCTCACTCTCGTTCAGTTCAATACTTTCAGGACGACTTTGCCTCGAATGTGCTCGTCCTGGAGCGCCTTTTGTGCCGCCGCCGCCTGACGAAGTTCGAAGGTGCGGTCGACGCGGACCTTTACCTTGCCGCTGTCGACGAGGCTGGCGATCTTCTGGAGCTGGGCGCCATTCGGCTGCGCGGTATAACGGCCGGTCCTGATGCCTTGGGCCTCGGCGCGCTGTCTGTTGGGCTCCGCCAGGGTAGAAATCAGCGCACCGCCGCTTTTGATGACCGAAAAGCTCCGTTCCTGTGTCTCGCCGCTCACGAGATCGAAGACGAGATCGACCGGTTCGACGATAGTCTCGAAGCGTTCGGACTTGTAGTCGATGATCTGGTCGGCGCCCAAGTCACTCAGGAAGTCCCGGTCAACCGCTGAAGCCGTGGTCGCTACCCAGGCACCCCTGGCTTTCGCGAATTGAATTGCGAGGTGGCCGACGCCGCCGGCGCCGCCATGGATGAGAACGCGCTGGCCGGCTTGCAGCTTGCCGTGGTCGAAGAGACCTTGCCATGCGGTGATACCCGCAAGTGGCACCGCCGCGGCTTTGACGTGGTCCAGAGTTTCAGGTTTCCTGGCGATTTCGTCCGATTTTGCGATCACGAACTCTTCGTAGCCGCCGTGATCCGGTGCCAGAAAGGCGAAAACGTCGTCACCCCTCAGAAAACTTGAAACCGACTCACCTGCATCAGCGATTTCACCGCTTACGTCGCGACCGAGCACATAAGGGAAATCTTTTTCAGTGACGACAGGATACTTGCCCTCGCGCATCTTCGCATCGACCGGATTGACGCTCGCGGCAAAGACTTTGATGACGACTTCGTCGGTCGCTGGTATCGGCTGCTCGATTTGGTCGAGCTGCATGACCTCCGGTCCACCAAAACGATGAATTCGTACGGCTTGCATCGTTGAATCTCCTTGCTGATTAAATCTCCGAACCGCAATCGGCCGATGTGATACCGGCGCATGCTCGTGTCATCCAGGCGATACAATCACAGCCCGTCGCGGCGCTTCGCAGGCCCCTTGAGAAGTGAGAGTTCTCTTCTCCTCTCAAGCAGATAATCGACATAGCCGATGCAGGCGCAGACAAGCAGGCTACCGCTTACAGCAAAAATCATCAGCAATCCGGTCACGATCAGTATCGTCATCATTGGCACCTGATTGAACCGCGGCACCTGACCGCAACCGAACAAGCCACTTTGTCGGAAGTTCCCAAAATGTGAGATACGAAGAACGAGTGAACGAGAGCGCTTATGCCCGCTTCAAATATCGCCATGCCGCTATGCTGCCGAGAAGTTGAGCGCTGCCACCACAAAGCATGGCCGTGATGAAGCCGAGCGGCGGTTCATGGAAAAATGCAAAGACCGATCCGAGTGCTGCCACGCCGATGGTTGCGCCGACCATGCGAGCGACGTTGATGAGTGCGCTTGCGGTTCCGGCGCGTTCGCTGCCGACACTTGACACCGCGACCGCCGTAAGCGGCCCAGTTGCCAAGCCCATGCCGATACCGGTCAACAGCAGACCGAATTCCTCGGCGATCAACAGGTTTTCGACGAAAGCAATACCGAGCAGCAGGTTTCCCAGACCCATTGCCGCCAGCCCCAGCGTAATCATTCGCTGCTTGCCAAGATGTTCTGAAAGCGAGCCGGAGAAAGGCGATATCGCCACAAAGCTCAGTGCCATGGGCAGGAGCGCCAGGCCGACTTCGGTCGGACTCAATCTGTCGAGGCTGAGCGAGGTGAGCGGAAACAGAAAGAGCGTGCCATACATGCCGAAAGTCATTGCGGCCGTTCCCGCCATAGCGCCGCTGAATTGCCCGCTGGAAAACATCGGGATCGGCACGAGGGCGCGCTGATCCAGGCGCCGTTCCACCACGATGAAAAGCGAGAGCAGAACGAAGCCGAAAAACGCCAGCAGAACCGTCCAGAGCACGGGAAGATGCGAGGATTCAATGGCTGCAAGGGTAATGGCGCCCAGCGATACTATGCCCAGCATCTGACCGAGCGCGTCGAACGATCTTCCCTTCCGGTCCGCGCTCTCCGAGACCCAAAGCAATGCCCCGATGGCAGCGACCACACCGATGGGAACGACGACCAAAAAGACTGCCCGCCAACCGAAGCCGTGGATCAGATATCCGCCGAGGCTCGGCCCGATGGCAAGCGACACACCGTTGCATCCCGCCCAGATGCCGAGCGCCTGGCTACGAACCTTCTCGTCCGGATAGATCACCCGAATGAGCGAGAGAGAGGCCGGGATCAGAAGCGCCGATCCAAAGCCGGTTACCGCGCGGGCGGCGATCAGGATCGCGATCGTCGGAGCCAGGGCACATCCAAGGCTTGCGATTGTGAAGATGATGCAGCCGATGATGAAAATCAGGCGCCGCCCGTAAAGATCAGCCAGCAGGCCGCCGCTGATAAGAAGGGCGGCGTAGACGAGATTGTAGGCATCGACGACCCACTGCAATTGGGTCACCGAAGCCGCGAGGCTCTTGCCGATCGGTTGAACAGCGAGATTGACAACCGAGGTGTCAACTTGCGCGACGATCACGCCCAGGCAAAGAATGACGAGCGAGGCGGGATGCAGTTTCGAAAGTGATTTCTCGCGTTGCGCGATCGAATGCATGATGGTTCCTTTCGGAAACAAACGTAGCGCAATTAAATTGGTTTCACTTCGAGCGCGATCGAAGTGTTGTGGCAGACCCATTGTAAAATCGGCGCCGGGAATGGTCGTTCGGCTGCCGCTGCCTTCAGAGCGTCGCAGGGCCTCGCCCGTCGCATCCGCAAGCCTTGGCTTAGGAAGACTTCGTTCGACGGGTGACAATTTCATCCTTGCGCGATGACCTCGGCGCTACGCTCGTGCATTTAGCCACCTGATCCAGGGTTAATTTCGCATTTCCTATTGCGCGCCGCCTGATGCGGCGAGGAACAAATGTCCGGGGTCGTCGTTCAATCGAGAAGATGCGGAAAGCGAGGAAATGCGGAGCGTTCGGTCGACTGCACGAACGCTCGCGACAGCCGTTCCGGGCGCGGAGTTGACGGTGGACCACAAATCCAAGGGAGAGCAAGATATCCGCACGACGCCGGCGGCCTATTTAACCTGAGAGCCGATTGCACCGAATAGGGCGATCCGCAAATCTGGTCGGGTCCGAAGCCGGTATTTTCGAAGGCCTCGAGCCGTGGATAAAAGGCGACGAGCGCAGTTCAACAAAGTGCCTGGTGCTGAATGTCGACCACCTGTGTCAAGATCGACATCTCTGTTTCCGAATGCCGCACCATAACCGGGTGGATCTCATCCAATACGTGCCGATGCAGGAGGGCAAACAATGCGTCGTTCATGTTTGCACCATCGAAGATTTCGGGATCATCACAGGCAACATTGATGGTCCGTTCCACCACGCGGTTTACAGCCGCTTCGCTGACGAGAAACCTGCGCGCCCTATTTATCAGCATGGCGCGGAGTGTCGGATCTTTTGGGAGTTTTGGCGGTTCCAGAGGGGTCATTATGCTTTCCACGTCCTTGCAGGCGGGAGCGCATATCAACCCTCAGTCGTCACTGCCTACGAGATCGGTTGGCGACGATGTTTCGATAGTACTCCTTCGCGGATAGGAGTCCATGTCGAATGCGGTGGCAAGGCAATGATGACGACCGGGATGTTCAAATGGTAGCCGTCATAGCCTCAAAAGCCGACAATGCTGCAGCTAAGCGGCTTTGCTGATGCCGTCATCGCAAGCAAAGCTATCGCCAGAACCGCTTGGCGTCGAGGACGTCGTCGAGGGCCGCCTGCGCGGCAGCGATCAATGATCCCTTGTCGGCGTGCAAGATGACCGATGCGGCCTCGGCATGGTCTCGCAGGCCGTGCTTGTCCAGCACGCTGGGGCCGGTTGCCAGGTCGTTCAGCGCTCCAAGCCGATCCTGCAATTCTCCCATGGTCTTTATGAAACGCTTGTGGCGACGGGCTTTCTTGTGGCCGGCAAACAATGATTTGAAGAATTCCGCGGCGTAGCGCAGCTTCTTGGCGTCCTTCCTTGCCTCGTGCCGCCGCTCGTCGTCGACACGTGCGAGATCGCGGCCGTGCTTCTTCAGCTTTTTCCGCATCTTGTCGAGGGCCTCGACCGCCTGTTCGGCGATCGTCTTGTCTTTCGCCGGCCCATCCAAATAGGTGCCCGTGTGCAGCCATTCATGAAAATCCAACAAGAGCGCTCTGGCGCGGGGCGATCCCAGCGCTTTCTCGGCCTCGTCATAGGCCGCCTCGCGGGCTTCCTGCAGCCTGTCCGCCAAACTCCCGTCTTTCGCCTTCGGCAGAAGCACGTCGATGTTGCGGGCTTCGCCAAGCACGCCAGCCAGCCAGCGGAACTCGTCGGATAGTCGACCAGCTTCATCGTCCAGGAGCGGCTTGAAGAGCGAAATGGCGGATCGCAACCGCCGCATCGCGACGCGTGCCTGGTGAAGCGCTTCGGCGCTTCTCCGGTGCAGCAGCACGGTCTCGTTCAATCGAAATTGGCGGAAACAGGCTTGTGCTATGGTTTGAAACCCTTCCATGGCGCTCGATCGCCACTCCAGGTCGATTTCCTCTGATTTATATACGTGCGGCATTGCGTCGAGCAGCCGGTAGCCGCGCTCGGCCTTGGAGTGGACGCTGAACCTGAATGGAACGATCGCCTCGATCTTGCGCGCGAGAGCAAACAGGTCCTTCGGGTCGCCGTCCTTCAATTCCAGCTCTATCTCGCAGATGGGCGTCTGCCGTTCAGCCTCCGCGGCGGCGCCCCGATCGACAGCGAGTTCGATCTTGGAGCCGTTCTCGATCAGGCTCCAGATCCTGCGGTCGATGGAAACCTCGAACTGGGGAAAGAGATCTCCCCGGATGTCACCGAACTGATTGAGAAGAGGGCTCGTATGGTCGAGGACGGGGACGTCCGTCTCGACGGCGGTCTCCCATTCCGACCGGGCGAACAACGACGCGCCGGGACCGGTGGCCTTCACCGTCTGTGTCATCGCAGCACCGGAACGGCGAATCCGGAGTGTGAATCCTGCGTCGAAGAGCCTGCGGTCGTCCGTGTCGAAATAAACCGAATGCTGCTCGACCGTCTCGGCGGGTTCGCCAAGAAGGTCCGAAGAGACGAGGCTATCCATCTCCAAACGTGACAGGTCAAGCTTCAGTTCGATTTCAGCCACCTTGATACTCCCCGTGCCCCTGTGATCCGTGGAACGTTTTCGCAGTAGGGATAGTTCAATCGTCTCACATCCAGATGAAAGCACGCTTTCTCCGCAAGATCACCGTCTGACGTGATGAAATCGACCAAAAGCAAGGGTGGGACCACGGTAAAATCGGAGAAACGGCCAAAGGCCTGCCCTCGATTATCGCGGGTTTTCTTCCGTTGAGCATCGCAGATGACGAGAAGGCGACGTCGTTTCGCTGGCGGCCGGCTAATGGTGCTTGAAATATTGCACCTCGCGCTCGTGCTTCTCTGCCGCCTCGCGGGTTTTGAAGGTGCCGAGATTCCTGCGCTTGTTTGTTTTCGGATCGACCTTGCGCGAGTAAAGCCGGTATTCGCCGGATTTCAGTTTGCGGATCATGGCCATGTTCTCCGTTGAAAAGGATTTAATCCTCACAGGCCTGTTCTGGTTCCAATGGAACCGATTGGCGCAATGCGGTCGCGCCCCCGGCCACATCGTGAAAGCCGGAATGATCGCAGGTGCTGCCCTCACCTAGATCACGTCCGGTTTAATCAGGGTCATATTCGCTATGCGTCCGGCAGGCGTCTCATGGCGATAACGGATTAGTTGCCATCAGATATCGCGTCTGCTTACCTCAACCAGCTATCGAGGTCCGATATTATCGGCGATTCGCGGAGGGAAATATCAGTGCCAGCAAAAAATGCAACATCGACCGGCCATGAAGCGAGTGATGCAAGCTGGCTCGATCTTCATTTTGAGTCATCACGGCCGGAATACGAAGACGCACTTACCCAGGTTGGAATGCAACAGGGCTGGAGCGTACTCGACGCGGGATGTGGGGGCGGAAGCTTCCTCCCGCTCATCTGCGAGCTGACTGGTTCCAACGGGACGGTGGCAGCTCTTGATCTTGCGCCTGAGAACATTCAACGCGCCGAGAGCTTGATTAAGGAGGTCCCGGATCGGCCGAAGGTGGTCACCCGCGTCGGCAGCATTCTGTCACTCCCCTTCAATCATGCTTCCTTCGATTGCGTGTGGTCCGCCAATGTTATGCAATATCTCACGCCAGCGGAATTTCAGCAGGCGACGGATGAGGCGAAACGCGTATTGAAGCCCGGCGGCATCCTCGCCGTGAAGGATTTCGATTCAACGCTTCTGCAGATATTGCCTATGGATCGCGGCGTATTTACCCGCTTCATGACGGCGCGATTGCAGACGTTCCGCGACAAGGGTGTGCTTGGCACCGATTGTGGCTCTTCGCTTCCCACACGTTTGCGTGACGCAGGGATGGAGATCGTATGGCGCAAAGGCTGGCTCGTTGAACGGTGGGCCCCGACTGGCGAGCACACGCGCAATTATGTACGCGACTTAATCTCCTATTTCACGACTGTAGCGCCGGATTACGACCTTCCTGAAAGCGATCAGTATTATTGGAAGGAACTGGCAGCAAATCCAGAGAGCCTGCTTGATCAGCCTGATTTCTGCTACCGCGAATTCTTCGTTCTAACGGTTTGCAGGAACGCGGCAATCTAAGAGCACGTCCGTTTTTTAATCAGGGTCATATCCTGCAGCCGCGAAGTAGTTGGCGCATTCGTAGGGCCTCTAGGTCACCGACTCATAAGATCGTAGCCAGATACGAATTGAGGCGAGCTGGATAGATGCGAGGAAGTTGTCGTCGCGTTTGTCATATCGTGTTGCGATGGCCCGGAAGTGTTTGAGTTTGTTGAAGAACCGCTCGACAGCGTTGCGTTGTTTGTAGAGCCGTGAGCTGAAGGCAGGAATATTGACCCTGTTTGGCATGGGACGGATACAGCCCCATGCTCCACGTGCTTTGAGGTCTTGTCGCAGCCTGTCGCTATCATAAGCGCGATCAGCCAGAAGTATTTGACCAGGCCCGATGGTCGCAAACATATCGGTCGCCGAGCGTCCGTCATGGGCCTGTCCGGCTGTCAGCTTTAAGCGGATCGGTCGGCCATCGGCATCGACAAGAGCATGGATTTTGGTTGTCAGCCCGCCGCGCGAGCGACCCATGCAACCGGATCGCTCGTCTTTTTTTGACCGTTGGCAGCATGTTGGTGAACGCGGATCGACGAGCTGTCGATCATCTGGATGTCGCCATCGTAAGCTTCTGATATTGCATCGAGAATACGTGCCCAATGCCCCGCATGACGCCATCGGTTAAAGCGGTTGACACAGGTCGTATAAGGGCCATAGCGCGCGGGAATATCCGCCCACGGCGCACCAGTTCTCAGCCGCCAGAAGATCCCATTCAATACGCGTCGGTCATCAAC